>WOYM01000079.1 GCA_011620785.1 Methanothrix sp.
GTGGAATATAATCAATATACATTTTTTTAAAAAGATTATGCTGTAGCGAGATGATTATGGAAAGGTTAATTTCTCTTAGATATGGATAGCCAATTGGCGGATAGGAGGAATGAGGATCGGACAGAAAATAAAACTGCTCATGGCTGATATCACCACACTAAAGGTCGATGCCATTGTCAATGCCGCCAACAGCTCTCTACTGGGAGGTGGAGGGGTTGACGGCGCCATTCACAGTGCAGCAGGACCGGAGCTCTTGAGAGAATGCAGGCAGATCGGCGGCTGCCCAGCGGGAGAAGCGCGCATCACCAGGGGCTATAAGCTTCCCGCTCGCTTTGTCATTCACACCGTTGGGCCGGTATGGAGGGGTGGATCAGAGGGCGAGGATCAGCTTCTCGCCAGATGCTATCAGAGCTGCTTCGCCCTGGCAGAGAAAAACGAAATAAAGAGCATAGCCTTCCCGTCCATAAGCACAGGGGCTTATGGCTTCCCCATAGAGCGGGCCTGCCGTATTGCTATCTGGGAGATGAGGCGCAATCTGGAGGACAAAAACGCGGGTGATATAATAGCCGTCTGCTTCAACCACAGGGCATTCCAATGCTATCACGAGGCTTTGCAGGAGCTCTGATTCCATCCAATGCAATAGTCCTCAAGATCTCTATCCAATGCATTGACGCTCTCAAAGGGTGCTGCTTTAGGGCTTGATCGCACTTATCTTTATGCTCAAGACGGAATCCGCAACCTTCTTCTGCTGCTCAGGAGTGATCGCGGGATCTGCATGTGTGCTGCAGCCAGATCTCTCGGAGATCAGAGACTCGACGGGAAATCTGGATTCTGCCACCACCCGCACATCCTTGAAGCCTATGCTTTTTATGATATTCAGGTAATCATCCTTCATGATGGCACCTGCCAGGCAGCCGATATAAGCTTCTGTGGAGCTCTTGACAAACTCCGGCAGCTCCTTGAGCAGCACAACATCAGAGACTGCCAGCCTTCCTCTTGGCTTTAATACCCTGAAGGCCTCCCTGAATGCCATTCTCTTATTGGGAATGAGGTTGATCACGCAGTTGGAGATGACCACATCCACGTAGTTGTCCGCCACCGGCATATTCTCAAGGTCTCCCTGGCGGAAGTCGATGTTAGCATAGCCGCCCTTTCGGGAGTTTGCCCTGGCCTTTTCCACCATCTCAGAGGTTATGTCAACCCCAATTACCTTGCCTGATGCCCCAACCCTGTCGGATGCCAGGAAGCAGTCAAATCCCGCTCCTGAGCCCATGTCCAGGACGATCTCCCCCTCGGATAACGATGCCAGAGCTACTGGGTTGCCGCAGCCCAGGCCGAGGTTTGACTCCGGTGGAGCAGCCTGGATCTCCTCATCGGTGTAGCCCATCCTCTTGCTCAGCTCCTCTGGAATATCATCATCCTCTGAGCAGCACCGTGAGGCATAGTCGGATGTTGCCTGCTTGGCAATACGAGCGTATCCTTCTTTAACTGCTCTTTTTATCTCTCTCTCTTTCAAAGTCAACATAAACCCCCACCGTTCCTCAGCGTTAATCGTGCACTGACACTTTTTTCTGGAAATTTATCTTGAGTACTTAGCACAGGCTATAATTAAGGTTTTTTATAACGATAATTGTCGATAAATTGTAAAAGGTTGAGATATCGCAATCATTGATCCCCAAATGGGATGAGACATCTTTGCTCACAATCCCATGTATCTCTTTTTATTTTTATTATCATTAGGAGAATAATTGCCAATGTTCTTTATGAGGGCCTGATGCCTCATCCAAAGGGCGATGATGACCCCCAGGGATATTACCAGCCAGACCGCAAACCACAACCTCATTAGATACTCCGTCCAGCTCTGCTGAGAATGAATAAAAGCTGCTGCTCCCAGGGTTACAATCACCGAGAAGAACATATTGGCAGATGGCGCCAGGCTATCCCGATAAGAGGTGCAGAAGCGCTCCCATTCTTGCTCCGCCTTTCCCGCCAGGGAGACAGGGTGCCTGCCCAGAAATACACCTATGCGCTTGATCCTGGAATCGGCGGACATGATGTATAGATCGTAGCTTATCGCCACCAGAGGGACGAAGTAGATCAGCCAGAAGATCCTGGCAATCTCAATCTTGACATCCACTGAACTTACTCCAAAGAGTACGGTAATAAAAGCCAGCTTCATGGTGATTAGCTTTGCGCGTTCATTCTGGGTTCTTATCTTCTCCTCATGAAGTGCGCGCAAGAACTCTTGATCATTTTCTTCCATTTCTGCTACTCCGATGGAGGATATGTATTCATTATATTAATAACTTTTGTTTGTTATGTAATTAAAGGCAGCATTATTCTCTCAAAGAGATGAACAGGATATATGGAAAGAAAAAATAAAACTATTCATAATTAAAAAAATATTTATAGATATTAGAACGGATCAGCAGGCGATAAAGGGCTGGATCGAGATTCGAGAGACTGAGAGGAGGAGGAAGGACTGGCATATAAAAGAGTATGCCCTATTCTTTTCTGATCCTCTCAAGATTGCGGTCTGCATTTCGCCTCTTCATCCTGGCCAGCTTTACGATATCCTCTCGAACTGCCTTTTCTCTGCAAAACGATAGCCCATCCAGCAACTTCTTCCCCTTTTCCGATCTGACGATCACTGAGGAGTATCCTTCCCCGCTTCCCACTGAGCCTATGGAGATATCGGCCAGCCTTGAGACCAGATCATCGCAAAACCGGCATCCTTCACGGATGTCATTTTCCAGCTCCCGCACGCTGCAGGAGTGCTCCATTCCATCCAGAGTCGCAATGTATCTCCCTTTTGCGATCTGAATTTTATCCGCATCCTCTATATCTATGCCCAAAAGCCCTTTAGCATGATCTCTCAGTCTTCTGTAATCGAAGCTCTCGAAGCAAAACAGGCCAACGAGAAAGATCTCTGCATCTGGAAACTCGTCCTTGACGTAATCCAATTGCTCCAGTTTTCTGATCACTCTCATCTGGCAGGGGGTGCCAACCACAGCAATCCTTCTCTTTCCTCCTCTCAAAGCATCAATCAGCGGCGCCAGAGCGGATACGCGCACATATTTTGTCCCCTTGGCCTTTATCACTCCTTCAATATCGTCTACCGCTGCCGCTATTCCTCCATTATTCTCCATTTGATAAACCACCACAGCAGCATCAATGACGCCCTTATCCAGGCATCGAGCAAGAAGGGAGGTGACAACCCCTCCATCCTGTCCCTGGATCTCTGTTCTGGCGGCGAAAAGCTCGCTGTACACTCCCAGATCCACATCCCTTTCGCCGGACAGATGCTCCTCTTCGATCCTGATGATATCTTCTGCAGTGAGCGGGAAGATGTTTCTCTGAGCGGATATGGCACTGGTAGGGCATACCAGAGAGCAGGCACCACAGGCTATGCAGTCCTCAGATAGCTCTCTATACGGCGCGCCAACACTCCTATCTGTTCCCCTGTTTTGGAAATTGATGGCGAATACACCCACCATCTCACCACATACCCGGCAACAAAGCCCGCAGAGAATGCATTTCTCCTCCTCCAGCTTAAATCGAGGCTCAATGACTCCATACTCACTGGCCAGGTTCTGGATCTGCTTTTCTTTCGGGCATCTGGACAATAAGAGCTCAGCGATCATCCGACGGATGTCCAGGACCGTAGGGGTGGCAGTCCTGACCACCAGACCATCTTCTCCCGGATAGTTGCAGGCGGTGACAAACCTCTTCTTTCCATTCTTTTCAATCTCCACCGTACAGAGCCTGCAAGACCCATAGGGTTCAAGTGCGGGATGATGGCACAGAGTGGGAATTCTGATTCCTGCAGATAGGGCTGCCTCAAGAATGGTGCTGGAGGTCTGGGCTTCTATCTGCTGATCATCGATCCAGAATCTCATCATCTCTTCCCTCCAGGGAGGCCTCTGGACTCTCTTACGACAGCTCTAACCTTTTTGGGGCAGATCTCAAAGCATATCCCGCATCGCATGCATTTCGATTGATCAACAACCGCGAATCCTCCGTCGTCCTTATAGATCGCCCCCTGAGGACAGTTCTCCCGGCACAGGTCGCAGCCTATGCAGATCTTGGGGTCGATGGAATATGACACAAGAGACTTACAGGATAGGGCGGGACATCTCTTATCTTTGATATGGGCATCATACTCCTCGCGGAAATAACGAATAGTGCTCAGGACCGGATTGACTGCCGTTCGTCCCAGGGCGCAGAGCGATGCCGTTCTCATCAGTTCTGCAATCTCCTGCAGGGTCTGGATATCCGTCTCCGTCCCCCGGCCGGACTCGATTGAATCAAGAATCTCTCGCATCCGTTTCAGCCCCTCCCTGCAGGGCAGGCATTTGCCGCAGGACTCGCTGCAGAGGAAGTCCACAAAGTAACGGGCCAGGTCGACGGCACAGGTATCCTCATCGATTACGATAATGCTCCCCGATCCCATCATAGAGCCCAGACTGGTCAATTCATCAAAGTCCACCGGTGTATTCAGATACCTGGCCGGAATTATCCCCCCAGATGGGCCTCCGGTCTGCACCCCTTTGAGCTTCTTGTTTCCGGGAATTCCCCCCCCAATCTTGTATATTATATCGGCCAGGGTCATGCCCATAGGGACCTCCACCAGACCGGTGTTATTGACCTTGCCTACCAGAGAGAAGATCTTGGTCCCTTTGCTCCTCTCGGTTCCAATGGAGTTGAACCATTTTGCGCCATGCTTTATGATCAAAGGCACATTGGCAAAGGTCTCAACGTTGTTCAGGGCGCTCGGCCGGCCCCAGAGGCCTTTTTGAGAGGTGTGGACATACTTGGGCCTGGGCTCGCCCACCCATCCCTCCAGGGCGTTCATCAGAGCAGTCGACTCTCCGGAGACGAAGGAACCGGCACCCCTGTGAATGCTTACATCAAAATCAAAGCCCGTTCCCAGAATATTCTCACCCAAGAGGCCATATTCCCGGGCCTGTTGGAGGGCGAGCGCGGCATTCTGGACCGCTAAAGGGTATTCCATGCGCACATAGATGAAGCCTTTATGCGATCCCATGGCGTAGGCGGCGATGATCAGCCCCTCCAGGACGCTATGAGGATTGCCCTCCATGAGAGCCCGGTCCATAAATGCTCCTGGATCGCCTTCATCGCAGTTGACGATCACATATTTTGGATCTCCTGGGGCCTCTCGGGTCGATTCCCATTTTCGTCCGGTGGGAAATCCGCCTCCACCTCTGCCCCGGAGGTTTGAGATCTTCACCTCCTCGATCACCTCTTCTGGGGTCATCTCGGATAGAGCTCTGGCCAGGGCACTGTATCCGCCCAGCGCTATATAATCTTCTATATTTCTAGGATCTATTTTTATGTTATTTTTTATAAGATGCCTCATCTGGTATTTATAAAAGGGAATTTCGCTCTCAACGACGGCATTCTCTTCCGTTTCCGGATCCTTGTAGAGAAGGCGGTCAACCAGATTGCCTTTGAGTATCGTCTCCTCCACGATATCAGGGACATCATCCTGATGAACGCCAATATAATAGACGCCTCTGGGGTAGACCACCACCAGAGTTCCTTTTTCGCAAAAGCCAGGGCAACCGGTCTCTTTGATCTCTATCTCCTTTTCCAGGCCCTTTTTGATCAAGTATTCTTGAAAGGCTCTGACCACCAATCTGGCACCTAGGGTCAAGCAGCCTGTTCCGGCGCAGATTGCGACCAGTGGCTTTGTGCTGTCTCTGCTGGACAGAATTTCCGATCTGAGCAGTTCAAGTCCCTCAATTGATCTGAGCCTCACCATCCTGCTACACGCCCTGATTCCTGATGGAAGTGGTCATTCTTGCTTTATGCTCAATCATACTTCTTGATTATCCTTTCCACTCTGTCTGATGTAACCCGGCCATGGTAGTCGTCATCCACGACCATTACAGGGCCTATGGCGCAGCATCCCAGGCAGTTGACTCGTTTCAGAGTGAATCTCATATCAGCGGTAGTCTCGCCCTGTTTTATCTTCAGCTTAGATTCAGTTCTATCCAGTATCATTCCAGAGCCCCGCACCTGGCAGGCTGTGCCCATGCATACGCTCACTTTATGCTTCCCAATGGGCCTGAGGCTCATAGCCTCATAGAAGCTTGCAATCCTGTATATCCGGCTGCGTGGGATCTTTAGCCTCTCGGATATCTCTTGGAGGGTATCTTTTGAGATCCAGTTGAACTCGCTTTGCAGGTCCAAAAGAAGCTGAATGAGAGACCCCTCTTTGCCTTTGTACCCATCTATCATTTCCACCAGCTTCTTATGCTCGTTATCCTGCATTTCGATACCTCTTATCTATCCGGTTTTACTTTGAATCTCCGCTAAGCCTTCGATCTCATTTATCCATCCTGGCGCCGGAGATGGTAGCCAGTCTGGTTAGCCTTCTTTCACCAATATGTCACTACTAAGCATGAATATATACGTTTGCTCTATGGATGAGTTCATTTCATCCTGATCATTATATCAAGAAAATGATATAATTAAACAGTATGCATTTTTTCTCCTAAAAAGATCAGATTGGATTCTTCTGCTTTAGAAATGAGCTGATCATGTCGGTCAAGCTCGATTGGGGCATAGAGCTCCTGCAGCTCAAATAAAAATTATCAATAATAGAAGTAATAAAATATTAAGTGAGCCGGATCAGCTCTCGGAACTCCTTTCGGCCAGATACGCCCTGGCCTTCCAGGGATCACAAGCCAGCTCATTAATTCGGTCCTCCGACATGCGCCAGAGCATATCGTCCGCCTCGGTCACTTCGTCTCTCTCCTGCCACCAGGAGAGGCAGGCTTCAGCAGCTAGCTTGCAAGCGTCCTCATCCGTCAAATGCAGAGATGCACAGTACGCCTCGCCCACGCATGCACCCACTGGTGCCCTAGTACAAAGATCACAGTTCATTTCAGCGCCCTATTTTGGTTAACGGGATTAATTAAACTATCCCAAGCTATCTATAGACCTTCGCCAGCAATAAAGCATTGCTGTTTTGTGCGGAGAAGATCGCACAGTATTTCATAATCGCTCACAGGAAAGCGGATGGATATGGATAACGTAAATCCGCACGCTTGGGAGGGATTCAATTCTACTGTATCGGACTCCTGGTCAATGTACTCTCTTGCATCATGAGGATGACCAGCATATTGCCAGCCTCCATTTGAGCCCATTATTCTGGAATACAGCCAGTTATTGGCTCCAGGGTCGTTGATGGGATCAAGACCCGATACTATACGTGCCAAAAGCGCCTCTGCATCTTCGGCAGCGAGAAACTCGATCCATATGATGCCCGGCTTATTTTCTTGACAGGAATTGCAGGTGATGATACCGCAGTCCCAGATGGCTTCCAGCAGTGGTGCTATTCGTTCGTCCACCTCGATCATCGTGTCTGATGCAGGATCGTGAATTGCGGTCTGCTTGTGCTCTGTCAAAATCCTTTAGCTCCTTTCCATCCTCAAAGGTCTCAATATCGCGTGCATTAGGTGACGCTGCACGCCGCGAAAAAGTTGGAAATCTGAAGGGCAGGATGACGCCCCGACTAGCCGATTTATAGATGTAATTCGACTAGAACAGATATTGTTCAGTACCTTCCAGAAGACCTGGCAGGCCTGTGCTTCTGGTAGCACTCGCTGCAGTAAACCGGCCTGGATCCATCCGGTTTGAATGGAACCTGGGTTTGCTTGCCGCATTCTGAGCAAGTTACATCTGTCATTTCTCTCGGACCGCTGTTGTAGCCACCGCGGCTGCCGCCGGAGCTACCTCTGTTTTCATATTTTCTCTCAAACATTTTATTCACGTACCATTTGGATCGATTCAAAGAATCGAACTCGCTACAAAAGACATCTCAACAAATCTCTTTGAATCGATGAAAATGTAACACATCTTAAATGATCAATCCGGTTGATATACCTGTCGGTGGAAATGTGAAATAGGATGGAAAAAAAACATGAAGCACCGGATCATCAGGCTTCTTTTATTATGTAAGGAATACAATTCTCGCCGCCTCCTTTGGAAAGAGCACTGCAACCAAGGCACTTTAGCGTCTTTTTGGCGATTCGTTCAGCATAGGAATATAAGGAAAGGTTACAATTGATAGTGCAGGTGATGTGGATGAAGAAGCTCAACAGAAAGGATATTCACATATTGAAAAAGCTGGTCAAGCCGCACATCGAAGATCTGGAGAAGGGAAAAGCGGGCAGCTTGCTGACATCCATCTCTAAATACTATATAGCCGACAGGGAAGATTTTCTGTCCAGGCTGGATAAGCTGCCTGATGAGGATCTCAAATATCTGGCAGAGCGAGCAATGGACGGCTCGGAATGCCTGCTGTGCATTGCGCCGCAGTGTGCAGAGGTCTTCTTGGATGCGGTTGAAAGAAGGCTCTCGCCAGAGATTGCAGGCAGATTGAAAGAACTCTTCGAGAACGTGACCACCGGCTACAAGGATGTGACTTAACCGGTTCGCTCCACAGGCAGTTGGCATTAGAATAACATACTGTATAACGATGGGCAGTTGCATGCATCCTCTGCAACAGTATCCCGTGCTCCATGATTCCCTTGCAGTTTCCGAAATGAAAAACGACTAAAGACTTTTTCTGTCTGATATGCCAACTGCAGATCCGTCTGAACACTCGACAGAATTATTAAGTATGCTTCAGAATGCAATTGCCTAAAGGTGGTATTGAGGACCATGGAAGCACTTATAAAGAGAGAGATATCTATAAATCCCTGTAACTATTCAGCCCTGCTCGCGGAATCATTAAGAATTCAGACCGCAATCAAAGTTCTCTGAGGAATGAATGGCTTCCCTTCAAAGACTCCTTGAATAGCGTCGATAACTGAACTGGAGTTCTTTTTAACCTAACCTCCCGAAAAGCTCAGGCGCACAGGTTTAGCGCCTGAAGTATTTCTCTTTGTTTTTTTGTCATTTCGGTGACTAATATTTGTCCATCAGCCAAAGCAATTTTTC
>WOYM01000009.1 GCA_011620785.1 Methanothrix sp.
CGGGCAGAGTTGCGAAAATTATTACGGATTGAAGAGTTGATGCGGAATGCGGGTTTCAGAATCCATATCCATAGCCTGGTAGAATGCCGCTTCAGCCTCCCGATATCTGCCCAAAACGGTGAGAGCCTCCGCCTTTGTGCTCAGTGCATTGAGGTTATCGGGCTGTATGGCCAGCGCTCTGTTCAGGGCGCCTATCGCCTCCTCTGCCCTTCCCATCTCCAGCAGGAGGATGCCCCTGTCCAGCCAGGCCTGCCCGTAGCCGGGATCTATCTCAACTGCCTTATCTGAGGCCTTCAGGGCTTCCTCATGATCTTTCAGGCCCGAATAAGCGAGAGCTCTTCCCCGCCAGACCTCGGCATCATCCGGATCCATATCCAGAGCCCTCTGGAACGCTTGTAGCGACTGATTGTATATGCCATACAATTCGGTAGTATTGCTCCCTACGGTGCCGTTTTCTGCTTCGCTGCTTTCTGTTATTTTTTTCTCTGCTATGTTGATAAGGGAGAAGCCCTTGATCTTCCAGGCCTCGGGATTCTCTGGATTGCTCTCCATAGTACTGTCCAGAGTGCTTATGGCCTCATCAAACCTCTCCAGCTTCACAAGAAGGAGGACCTTCTTATTTGTAGCATTTAAAGTGGCATTAATGTCGCCAGGCCTCGCAGCTATCGCCTGGTCGTAGATCTGGAGGGCCTTCTCAAAGCTCTCGTTGGCCTGAGAGAATGAGCCCTTCCACATCTGCTTGTATCCCTCTTTGATCCAATGATCTGCATCTTCTTCCATAGTACTGGCCGATGCAGATATGCACAGACAGGCAAATGCTGCCAGGAGAAGGATGATATCTGTGCATCTGCGCACTCTGTACTCATCCTCCAATTGCTTAGACCTCGTAAGTCTCATTTCCTCATCCTCATGCAATGGGATTATATCAGATCGAATTTGGCGAAGGGCGGATGATACAATCGGAAATGTCTTCCCGGTCACCGCCAATTTGTCGTATTCTTTAACGTTATTTGACGTAGTGGGTATATCTCATTAACTTTACGCTGGCCGGGGTGTCATTATCTGGGAAGGAAGGCATCCTGTGGCCGAACACGGCAAAATACAGCAGCACAGAATGCAGTCCAATAGAAAAGTCTATAAATGTTTGGTTTATTATATTTCCTCCGATGCTTAGCATTCTGCAGCTGTCTGAGAGCCAGATCTACGTAGAAAGCGATCGCTGGCAGTGCAGCTTCGGCCATGGAAGGCCCGTGAAGCTTGGCCTGGTGCTGGAGGCTGTAGACCTTGAGGAAGATGGTGATAACGGCTTTTCAATCGTCATTGATGCCAGCCTGCTGCCCCAGCTGGAGTGCCTCGACGGGGAGATCCTGGAGGAGGCGAGGGCCGAGGGCCTGGAGGCGAGGGAGGAGCAGATCCTCTATGCCTACGAGTCCTATGGTGGAGTGCCGGTGAACATAGATGCAGTCCAGCCTCCCAAGGCCTCATGCGGATTCTCCAGCTTCGTGGCGGACAGCATGATCAGGAGCACGGAGATCGCCGGCACGGGTGAGTCGATGGAGACCCGCCATTTTCAGAATGTGGATGAGGCCATGTCCTTTGCTCGCGACTTCTATGCGGTTTATGCTCCTGTCATCTTCGGATTCATCGATATGGTGCTCGACCATCCCCTCCGATCGGGGGGCACGGGCTGGGACAGAATCAGCCGGATGGCGAGAAGATAAATCAAGAATGAGGTTTTGAAAATGTCAGCAAAATTGATGGAGTACTTCAACCGGCAGCCGAGGCTTGGCGTTCTTGGCACTGCAAGCAAGGATGGGATCGTGGATGTGGCAGTTATGGGCTCGCTTCAGATGATCGATGAGAAGACGATCACCGCGACGTTTGCTCGTGGTCGCACATTTGCCAACCTGCAGGAGAACCCAAATGCGGTCTATATGATAATGAATCAGGGCTCGGAGATCCTTGATTGGAAGGGGATTCGGGTCTATCTGCGGATGAGAGAGTATATCACGTCCGGGCCGCAGCTGGAGAGCTACAAGAGCCAGGTGGCCAAGGTCGTGGGCGAGCAGGCGGCGGAGATGATCCAGGTGATGGTCACATTCGATCTGACCGAGGTCCGGCCTCTGATAGACGTCGGCCAGGGCTGGGAGAAGTCCATCTGATCTATTCAGACACATTCGCCCCCC
Source organism: Methanothrix sp. (assembly GCA_011620785.1). Lineage (GTDB taxonomy): Archaea > Halobacteriota > Methanosarcinia > Methanotrichales > Methanotrichaceae > Methanothrix. Next base: position 2,187 of record WOYM01000009.1, read on the forward strand.
GCACTCCACACCCATATCTCCCTGCAGGGTAAGATCCAGATGATCCGAAAGATGCCGGGCAGGCCCGACCATCTTTCCGGGAGGAAGCGCTGGATGTGGATCTTCGACTCGTATTATAAGGGCACAGTGGAGCTATGGGGCAGAGAAAACGGCCCGATAAAGGTCAGCCTTCTTTTCCCCAATTCATTTTATATGCACCTGACTGATCCCCCCGCCTACAGGGAGATGCTCGCAGCACTAGAGAGCCTCTACCGGGTGGAGGAGTGTGATTTCAAGACCATCTTCGGCCCTCTGGAGGGCTACAGGATCTTTGCCGGCCGCAAGGTGGCGGAGAAGATCGAGATCCAGACCCGTCTGCCCAGCTTTACAATGTGGACATAAGGCATGATCAGTGCTACCTTGCCGAGCACGACCTCTTCCCCTGCGGGGAGAGTGAAGAATCTCGTTTCTCTCCGGATTTCCCAATTCCCCTGAACGGACCGGAGAGGACGGTCATCGCCGACCTGATGGAGCTGATCAGCTCCTACAACCCGGACCTGGTCCTCTTTCCCTATGCCGACAGCTGGGTTCCGGCAATGGTCCGCAAGGCGGAAAGGTACGGCCTTGAGCCGGCCTTCAGCCGCAGCGGCTGGTTCAAATCGATGGCCTCCAAATCCTACTGGAGCTATGGCCGGGCCAACCACAAAGAGAGCGCACTCATTCCTGAGGGGCGGGTGCTCATAGACACCGCCAAAAGCTTCGTCAAGGAAGATCACCGATCTGAAGGCCTGCGACCGGGGTGGTATGATGTTTCAGCCCCAGCCCGGGGTTTATGAACAGGTCCACCAGATCGATTTTACCTCACTATATCCGTCCATCATCGTGAAGTACAATCTCTCCCCGGAGAGCCTGGATCATCCGGAGGTGAAGGGCTTTCTCGCAACAGTGATCACTTCGTTGCTTAACCTTCGAATTGAGACCAAGAGGCGGAAGAAGACCGACCCCGAGTACAGAGGAATCGACTCGGTGCTGAAGTGGATGCTGGTGACCTGCTTTGGCTATACCGGATATCGAAATGCCAAGTTCGGCCAGATCCAGGTGCACGAGAGGATCACCGCCATCTCCCGGGAGCTGCTTGTGGATATCAAGGAGCTGGCTGAGGATATGAATTTCGAGGTCCTGCACGGCATTGTGGACTGCCTATGGGTTCGGGGCGGGCCTATTTCGATTTACAAGGAGGCGGTAGAGCAGATGACCGGCATTCTCACTGAGGTGGACAGCTTTGACTGGATAGCCTTCCTGCCCATGGCCGACGGCTCGGGGTCGTACACCCGCTACTTCGGCCGGCTGGATAAGGGCAGGATGAAGGTTCGGGGAGTGGCCGCCCGGAGAGGAGACACCCCACGCTATTTGCAAAGAAGGTCGAGGTGCAGGATCTGGCCGTACGTCGCCGGCTGAGCAGGACAAATTACAGCCGCCGCTGTGCTGAGGCATCTGCTGTCCAGGCCCTCAAGATCGCCGGCCGTCATCCTGCTCCCGAGATGGAGGTCGGATATGTGGTGGCGGATGCCGGACGCTGGGAAGTCGATTTGGTGGAGGAGGCATCGGAGTATGATGCAGAATACTACGGCAAGCTTCTGGAGAAGGCCTGGGAGGAGGTGGCCTTTGTCTTCAGAGCGTAGACAGATTGCCTTAATCTCGGATGGGCAGGGGTTCTCTCTTGCTGCTGCTGTCGCAAAGGATTAAATCAGATGGCAGTAGTTCCCTTTTGAGGGGAAAGGATGCCATCCATGAGAATTCTGTCCTGGAATGTGAACGGCTTGAGAGCCATCTATAAGAAGGGTTTTGTGGACTGGCTTTTTAAAGACCGTCCTGATGTGCTCTGTCTCCAGGAGATCAAGGCGACAGAGGATCAGATTCCAAAAGAGCTCAAAGGCCTTCCCGGATACATATCGTTTTTCAGTCCGGGCGCCAGAAAGGGGCGGGATGGAGTGGCCCTTTTCACTAAGACCAAAACCCTGAGCCTGGAGTACTCATTGGGCCTCCCTGGCTTTGATGATGAGCAGAGGGCGATTGTTGCCGACTGTGGGGATTTTCTGCTATTCAATGTCTACTTCCCCAACGGCAAGGCCTCGAAGGAGAGGTTGAGCTATAAGATGAGGTTCTATGATCTATTCCTGGATCTCATGGACCGGCTTGTGGCCGAGGGCAGAGATATTGTGATCTGCGGCGATGTTAACACCGCCCATAAGGAGATCGATCTCGCCCGGCCCAAGCCGAATGAGAAGATATCAGGATTCCTTCCGGAGGAGAGGGCCTGGATCGACCGATTGATAGAGCACGGCTTCCTGGACACCTTCCGCCTCTTTCATCCTGAAGGGGAAAAATACTCCTTCTGGGATATGAAAACCAGGGCTCGCGAGCGCAATGTGGGCTGGAGGATCGACTACTTCTTCGTCTCTTTAAGCATGCGGGATCGGGTGAAATCGGCTTTTATCCTCGATGATGTCTATGGCTCCGACCACTGCCCGGTGGGAATCGAGATCGAGTTATGAAGAATTCAAGGAAAAAGGTTTTATTGCTTGTTGCCAAATGGACTTCCAGGCTTTATTAAAGGAGGGATAATGATTTGAGGACTGCCAGGCAGATTCCCTGGTACCTTATCGCATCCATTCTGATCTCTTTATCAGCGATTGCTCTGGCTAATCTTTTTGCTCCACCACTGAAAGAGGCCGGCTCATATCTTGCTTTAGCTCTGGTGATACTGATACCCGGCTACCTTGCAGTCCTTTCCCTCTTCCCAGCTGCCGGCGACCTGGATTTGAATAGACGCTTTCTCCTCTCTCTGGGGGCCTCTCTGTTATTGGCAGGGCTCATCAGTCTGATTCTGTATCTTACCCCCAGGGGGCTTGAGCCTGCATCCCTGGCCACTATTCTCTCTTTTCTTGTGCTATTTCTTGCCGCCCTATCCTATCTCCGCTGGTCGGCTCTGCCTCGCAACAAGAGGTTTGTGATCGGAGCGAAGAGGAGCTATCGCAGTCGCAGGACCTCTGGCCGCATCTCATCAGGCTTCGTCTCCTCCCGTGGCCCTCTCCTGATCGCCCTGGCCGCTGTCCTCGTTCTGGCTGGCCTGGCCCTGGCCTTTTATCATTATCAACCTGGCATGAATTTCTTATCCTCTCCCAAGGGCTATACTGATCTGGAGGTCACCTGGCCGAAAAGCGAGCTTGACGGTTCATCCGAAGGGCAATACACGACTCTTACCGCTGGCCGCGACCTGGAAGCGCGGGCGAGGGTCGACAACCATGAAGGTATTCCGGTCAATTACTCCCTCCGGCTGGCCTTTGACAATTCCACCATCTTCGTCAAAGGCCTGCGTCTGGCTGATAATGAGACCTGGGAGAGCATGCTGGGCTTTGTGCTTGAGGGACAGCCAGGCCGGCAGAGGCTTGATCTCCTCCTATTCAAAGAAGGGGACAGCACTGCCCCCTACAAATCTGAGCATCTTCTGGTCGATCTTGTTGATGATCAGTCCGAGGATCAGGAAGAAATGGAAAACAGCACAAACGAATCAATGGCGAGCTCTGATGGCTTGCCGGTCTCATTTGAGGAGAATACAAAGGTCACCGTCCTGAGTGCTGGAGGCGGTGGCGGCTCTGGTTCCCAGGTTAGCGGATCTGGGGCCACCAGCTCCTCTTCTGCCAAATCAAAGCCAAAATCCGTTGAAACTGAAACGGAAAAAAAGAATGCCACGGAGACGACAGAATATCCGCCGCCAGCAAAGGCTGCTGTCGAGGCCGGTGTCGTAACTGTGCCGTCTGCTTCAAGTAGCAGCGAGATAAAAGCCCAGCCAAAGGCCAGCATAATCTCTGAAGAAAGCCCTTCTCCCAATGAGGCTGAATCCCTCACCAGCTCAAATTTCACGAAGCAGACGGCATCTAATCTCTCAGTCCTCCCTGAGAATGCATCTGGCCCTGAGAATGTGTCCACAATCAACCAGCCGCCAGTTCTGCAGAGCCTCCAATCGAGCATGCCCAGCCCACAGACAAAGGGCACAGCGATCATCTGGAGAGCAGAGGCTATCGATCCGGACGGTGACAGGATCCTCTATCGCTTCCTCCTCAATGGTGAAGAGATGAAAAATTGGTCAAGATCCGGCAGCTGGAGCTTTCTCACCCATTATCTGCCTGCGGGCGAATATATCATCACCGTCCAGGCTATGGATGGCCTTCATTCACCGTCGGACTCATTTGATAGCTCTTTGAATTCCACCATGGTCATCCTGGAACAAAACCAGCCACCCATTCTGAGGGAGCTGGAGTCTGATCCTGAGAGCCCCAGCCCACAGGGATCCCTGATAGGCTCTCCGACCGAATCGTCTGCAGAATCATCAGTTTCACCTCTAGCAATCTCTCCTGAAGGTCCATCAAAGCCAGCAGATGTTCCCGCGGGCACATCCTCCACTACATCCCTCAACCAGATCCCGATGTTCGCAGAGCTGAAGCCGGATGCAATCAGTCCACTCGAAATAGGCGCTATCATAAATTGGACTGCCAAAGCTGCAGATCCTGATGGAGACGAGCTATCCTACAAGTTCCTCCTCGATGGCCAGGATATGACTGGCTGGCCCTCTTCCCCTTCCTGGACCTGGGACACATCTGATGCTCTTCCCGGCATCCATAGGATCACAGTCCTGGCCAGGGACGGCAATCACGCCCCTACGGACTCTTTCGATGGCTCAATAGATGCTGAATTCACACTAATGGACAAAAATCTGCCTCCCGTCCTCTCAAGCCTTGTGCCGGATCTCTCCAGCCCTCGGGTTCTGGGGGAGACCATCGTCTGGAAGGCGGAGGCCATGGACCCGGATAACGATCCCATCCTATACAAGTTCCAGCTCGGAGGAAAGGATATGATTAGATGGTCAGAGTCGAATAGCTGGAGCTGGTCGACCCGGGGCCTCGCCGCCGACGACTACCAGATCACCGTCCTGGTCAGGGATGGCCGCCACGCATCCGAGTATTCATTCGATAGCTCTCTGGCGGAGAGCTTCCGCCTCAAGACCTCTATAGATCAACAGATAGACCAGCTGATGAGCCAGAGGGGCTTTAATGCCTCAGGAGATACTGAATATAGCTCCTCTGACATCAGGTTGAAGGTGGCTGATACATAGCTGAATTGCATTAGCTTTAAGTTCGTTGTACTTCCAATATCCGCTCCAATCCATGAAGATCATTCAGGTATCTCCCTATTTTCCTCCCCATCTGGGCGGGGTTGAGTATCATGTGAAGGAGCTGGCCGACGGCCTGGTGAAGAGGGGCCATCAGGTAACTGTGGCCTCGTCATGCGGAAGATGGAATAATGGGTTCGTCCGCATTCCCAGCATCGACCTTTTTTATGTTCCTATTCCTATCAAGCGGCCCAACCTTAAAGCGGACATATATCACAGCCATGTGCCCAGCCCTCTGTTTGCCTTCATGCTCCGGGATTCGTCTCCTCATGTGGTCACCTACCATAACGATGTGGTGATCCCGGGGAACCTGAATGGACACTATCTCCCTAGATCCATTGGGGTCGCGGTGGAGGGGGTGAACAGGAAGATCATCCGGCCCATCCTGGACCGGGCAAAGATCGTGATTTCAACCACAAAAAGCTATGCTGAAACCTCTCCCATCTTGAAGGACTACATTCATAAGATGAAGATAGTGCCCAATGCAGTGGACGTATCCCTCTATCCCCGGAAGAGAGAGAAGAAGGGCTATGTTCTCTATGCTGGCAGGCTGCTGCACTACAAAGGAATCGAGTCCCTAATCCAGGCCATGAGCGAGGTGCAGAAGAAGGCAGACCTGGAACTGGTCCTTGTAGGGGATGGCTACGACCGAAGCCGCCTGGAGGAGATGGCCAGAAGGCTTGATGTCAGGGCCAGGTTCACCGGCAGGCTGGATCGGTCCCGGTTCATCGATGCCCTCTCTCATGCCGAGGTTCTGGTCCTCCCCACCCAGAACCGCCTGGAGGCATTTGGCATCGTCCTTCTCGAGGCCATGGCCTGCGAGACTCCCGTCCTGGCTTTCAAAACCCCTGGGGTGGCTGAGGTGGCAGGAGAGGGGGGAATGATCTATTCCAGCCCCGGGGAGCTGGGCGAGATGATACTCGAGCTGCATGAGAGCCCGAACCTGAGGATGAACCTCGGCCAGAAGGGCAGAATGGCGGTGGAAGAGAAGTACTCCTGGCCTCGCGCCCTGGATATGATGGAGTCGGTCTACAGAGAGGTGGCCTGAGAGCGGTGTCCTGAGAGATCATCGAGTCAATAAGTATTTACAGAATAGATCTACCTTCCAATTGATGAATGAGAGATTGAAGGCCACATTGTTCGCCGCTCTGATGAGCCTGGCCTCCATTATCTTCATTCTTTATTATACCGATGCTGATATAAGTTGGGAGTTGATCTCCCGGGTCAACGGGTGGTTCCTTCTTCTGGCGGTCGCCCTTCATGTATTCTCTTGGATCCTTTACTCTCTCAGGCTCAAGCTGCTTGCATCCATGGCCGGTCACCAAATAACCTTCCCTCTCTCCTTCAGATGCACCCTGGCCTCGAACTTCCTTGCCGCTATCACTCCATCCTCTGCTGGAGGAGAGCCCTTGCGAATCAAGGTCCTGGCAGATGACGGCATGAGCTATGGTGCTGCGACGGCGGTGGTGATAAGCGAGAGGCTCCTTGATAGCATATTCTTTTTGACCTCGCTGGCCTTTTTTCTCATGGTCTCCGGCTTTTTCGCCGGCTTCGGCCTGAAGGTTGGAGCGATATTCCTGCTCTTTCTCCTGGCTTTCCTGGCATTTCTCAGGCAGCTCATCATCCGGCCGAAGAGGGTTGCCCGTCTGATGGAGTGGATCAAGAAGAAGACCGGCAACCGAGCCATCATCTTCACCATAGAGCGGGAGATATGGCTCTTCCGGGACGCAGGAATTCAGCTTGCTAAAGAGACAATGCGTTGTTTGCCGGTGCTGGTGGTGATGACGGCATTAATCTGGTTTAGCGGTTTTCTGGTTCCCTCTGCTTTATTGGCGGGTATGGCTCAGGACCCCAGCATTCTTCTCTCAGTCGCCGCCCAGAACATCCTGGCGATATTGAGCCTCTTGCCGTTGACCCCTGGGGCCAGCGGCATAGCCGAGCTGGGGATGAGCTACCTTTATTCCGCCTTTGTATCTCCCGCCTTGCTGCTGCCTCTTATCGTCCTGTGGCGCTTGATCACTTATTTCTTGAACATCGTCGTAGGTGCAGCTTTCGCTGGTGCCACCATCAATGGAATGATGAAAAAATAGGGCAAAAAAAATTGGCATGCAGACCATCTTCCGGCGCCTGCAGCCGATAACCTCTCCTGATTCCACTTCTTTTCCGTCTAGTGTGTGCCCAGGATGTAGCCTATGATTCTGCCATAGGCAGGCCTGGCCACCAGCGTTCCTAGGACCACTCCAATGATGATGATCAGGGCGAATCCGGTCAGGGCACCGAATCCCATATAGAGAAGCGGCAGCATGGCCACGATCGTCGTCGCTGCTGCGCCCAGGATTATGGCAAAGGCCCGGGACAGCCGGCTCAAATAGATCTTGCTGGTGGCGGCAGCCACTTTGCCCACGCCTGCCTTCTCTGCCGCCTCCGCTGCCCTCTCCTTTATGCTCCGGTCGGATGCAGCTGGCGCTGCTTCGCCTCCTCGGATCACCTCATCGGTGATGATGACCAGCTGATCGACGCCCGTCCCTATCACCATGATGATGCCGGCCAGGCTGGCCAGATCGAGCTGCCATTTGGCCAGGGACCAGACTCCCAGCATTATCGCCACCTCGCTCAGCGAGGTAAATAGCATGGGCAGAACTATTCTCCTCTCACGGTAGCGGTAGTATATCATGCCCGCAACTGCCAGGAGGGCGATCAGGCCTGCGATCACCATCTGGATCTTGAACTGCTTGCCCAGAGCGGCAGATACCTGTCCTGATCCCACGATCTCCACATTGACCGGCAGAGCGCCTTCCTGGAGGTGAATTTGAAGCTCCTTTGCATCCTGGAAGCCCTCATCTCCTGCGCCCACGCGCGCCTCCAGCCCGCGAGAGGGGACCTTCTGCAGACTGCTCGCCAGCTCTGGCGATAAAGGTGCGCTGAAGATGGGATCCTTATCCAGGTACATGGTTATGGGGTGAGCTTCGGGATTCTTGACCGCGCCCGTGTCTATGGCTGCTTTCTGGAAGGCTGCCGACCCCTCCTCGGATAGGGTGAAGGGCACTCCCCAATTGCCCTGCTGATCTCCTCTGGGGATATCCACAGACTCAACTGCATCTCCATAAAGGACATGCATGGTCTGGTTGTCCTCTGTCTGGATCCTGATCTCGAACTTGCCAGGCTTGCCCACCACATCCTGAGCTGAGGCCACGTCCATTCCCGCAAGGTCGATGAGGATGTACTTGTTATCCACCATCCTCACTCTGATGTCCTGCAGCCCCAGGCGGTTGAGCTTGGAGTCAAGAACCCTTTTAGTTTCTTCCACTGTTTCCTTGGTCAGGCCCTCGACGAAGGTATCCTCGCCAGTGGGCACCTTTCCTCCTACCGGAGCGAGAAGGGCATCAAGGGATTCCCTGGTGACGTTGGTCCTGATCTCATACAGGACGGGAGCAAACTGCACTATCTTGACGTCAGCATCAAGGTTCTTTTGCAGGTAAGTGATGATTATCGTCTCGGGAGCAGCAGGTATGGTGATCTTGGTGGCGTTGGCAAGCGCTGCCGTCTCTGCGCCCAGATATCCCATGTCGGTGGGCAACGTCGCATCGATCTTGCCCGGCACAGTCACAATATAGCTGTCGCCATGCCTATCCACGGAGCTGTTGGCAAACTGATACTGGAGAATGCTCTCAGGATCGGCATCCACCTGGACCATAGCCCCCTGCAGCTTGAGCTGAAGGTACGATCCGCCCTGAAGGTCCAGGCCGTACTTGAGGCCGAAGGCCCCCAAACAGATCAACGCCGCCGCTAGGAATAAGGCGAATAATAGTACCCTCTTGTCCCTGGACAGGTCTTGTATCAGGCTCATCTCTTCTGCCCCCTTGCTGCCTTTCGTGGCCGGCTCAGGTACCATCTCAGCCCCTGAGCATTGGTGATCCAGGTGTTCAAGAGATCAGCTGCCAGGCCGAAGACGAGCACCATTGTCATGTCGGCGATGACATCCATCCGGCTGAATGAGGGCACAATGAGATGAAGGAGGTTGGAGACAAGGATAAGGGCGATCACAGCGGATAATGTGGTTGCGGCCATGGTCAGGCCGGTCCCCATCGCTCCTTTGATCTTCTCATCAGTTACCCCTTTGCGCTTTAAAACCCTCATCGTGAGCAGAATATCGGTATCAACAGAGTAGCCGATGAGCATGAGAAGCGCAGCCACAGTCCCCAGGGAGAGCTGGACTCCAGTCAGATTCATCGATGCCGCTGCCGTCAATATGTCAGCCAGGGCGCAGAGCACTACCAGCAATGAGACAAAGACCTGCCTGAATACGATGAATACCACCAAGGCCATGAGGATGAACGAGAGTGGTAGGTACCTTATTACCTGGACCTGAAGCTCCTGGCTGTATATAGGTCCCATGTGTCTGATCTCAGCATCATCGCCGTATTTGGTAACGATCTGCTGGGCAAGTTCTGTATACTCCTCATCGCTCATGGGGCCGAACTGAATCATGTATCGGCTGCCCACGTCTCTCACATCTGCCAGAGGGTATTTATTATACTCTCCGACCACGGCATCTTCGGATTCTGTAGCTGGCACTGTTGCTAATGTGCCTCCCGTGAACTCTATTCCCAGATTCACGGGCGATCCCGTGTTGAGATAGGTTACACCCAAGCTGATCAATGCTAAGATGATGACGACTATGGGAATCAACATCATCTGCTTGGGCGGATACTTGGAAATGATATCGTCCAGTTCCATATAATTCTCCTTTAGCATCTTCTGGCCCTTTTTCAGAATATTTAAATCTATTTATCCGATTTTTTCCCATTTCTGCAGGCTTACCACCTGAGATAGCGTCTTTCCCCGGCTGATCTCCTCAAAGAGCCTGTTTTCCGTCTTCTCGACCTCTTTTGCTCTTCTTGCGATCTCATATGCCCTCTCTTTGGGAATTACCACCACTCCGCTGTCATCGCCAACGATATAGTCGCCGGGCCGGACCGTCTGGCCGCCGCAGACTATCTCAGAGTTGATCTCTCCCATGCCTTTGGGGTCCCCTGCATTGGGAACTACATCCGAAGAGAAGAGCGGATAGTCCATCGGCCTTATCTCCTGCAGGTCTCGCACTGCTCCATCGACGACCACGCCCTCAATTCCACGGATCTTGCAGCTCAGGGTGGCCAGTCCTCCCCAGGGGGCGATGCTGTTGCTTCCGTTGTAGATCACCAGGACATCACCGGGACCGGCCAGGTCGATGGCCTCGACGGGCTTTGCCCAGTCACCGGCGAAGGTCTGCACGGTTATCGCCTTTCCCACGATCTTCTTTCCCGGAATCAGGGGATGAATTCCGTGCATAGCCCCTTTGCGGTGCATGGCATCGGATATATTGGATGAAGAGACGCTGCGCAGCAGGGAGACGATCTCTTCTTCCAGGCTCATCTTGGGGGCGGTGCTGGCCTGGGCAACGTCGATAGATTCGCGAATCTTCCGGGCTGATTCGGTGACATTTGCGCTGCGCACTATGCTTCCGCCGACGATGACAATGGCGGCACCGCTGGCCACGGCGTCAGCAGCGGAAGCCGCGTCCATTCCCCCTGCGGCGGCCACCGGGGTCTTTACCTCTTTGACGATCTGCTTAAGAAAATCTATAGTGTCCTTGCCGGTCATCTGCTGGTCTATTCCCACATGAACGCAGATGTAGTCCACTCCCAGTTCTTCCAGCTCACGGGAACGGCCAACCGGGTCAGGAACCGTGAGCAGATCCATCATTATCTGCACGCCATACTTGCGCGCCGCCCGAAGTGCATCCTCGACGGTGGAGTTGTCGGATGCTGCGAGCAAGGCCACTATATCTGCCCCGGCCTTGGCCGCCATCTCCACCTCCATGGCACCGGTGTCGACGGTTTTCATATCCGCCACGATCTTCGTCCCGGGAAGGGCTTTCTTCATCTCGCGCACAGAGTCCATGCCCTCGCTCTTGATGAGGGGTGTTCCGGCCTCGATCCAGTCCGCTCCACCAAGGACGGCCTCTTTGGCTATCTGAATCGATCTGTCTAGCTCCAGGAGATCCATTGCCACCTGTAGAATGGGTTTAATACCAAATCACCACCACAACATAACAAGCTTTAGAAAAAGGATGCATGGTATATAAAATGAAGCTGGCAGAGATTTCTGAGGTAGAGTTCGAAGACGATCCCTTTCTACCACACAGCCTTGGCTTTGCCAAGCTGCATGGAAACGGCAATGACTTCATTCTGGTGGATGAGATCTCAAGGGAGCTCGTGGCTGAGAGTGCGAAGAGGAGATTTGCGATCGCTTGCTGCCGCCGTAGCTTCGGCATAGGTGCAGATGGTGTCCTGTTTCTGGCAAGCAGCCAGCGTGCGGACCTGGGCATGAGATTATTTCAGCCGGACGGCTCAGAGGCGGAGATGTGCGGCAATGGCATACGCTGTCTTGCCAAGTACGCCTGGGAGACGGGGTATGTGGGTCAGTCCTTTGATGTGGAGACCTTAGCGGGCATAATACCGATTCAGGTCCGGGAGAGGGATGGCAGCTTCTGGGCCAGGGTGGATATGGGCGTTCCCAGGTTCAATCGTCCATCCATTCCCGCCTGCGGTTCTGGAGATCTCATAGACGAGCAGATGGGGGAATTCAGGGTCTCCGCAGTGAATACTGGTGTTCCTCATGCTGTTATCTTTGTGGATGACCTGGACATAGATATCTACGAAGCGGCACCACCAATAAGGCAATGCAGCGTTTTTCCGGAGGGAGCAAACGTCGATTTCGTCAAGCCGGGCTCATCACTGCAGATCAGAACATTCGAGCGAGGGGTAGAGGGCGAGACATTCTCCTGCGGAACCGGGGCTGTGGCCTCTGCCAGCGTTGCCCGCAGAATGGGGCTGGTCGGGGATGAGGTGCTGGTGGAGACGAAAGGTGGGCCGCTGATCATTAACTTTGAGAAGGATAAAGCCTTCATGGAAGGGCCGGCAGTGACTGTCTATTCTGCAGAGATGGATGAGGAGTACTGGTGGAGCCTATTTAGGGAGATGTGATAATATCATAGCGACAAGAGGCTGGATCGTGGCGGGACTCTCCGGGTTGGTGATTCTGCTTGTCTTCCTGGTTCCGATCAATGCAGATAATTATTTGATGGAGATAGGCAGCAAGAGCAATCCCAATGCCCACCTCTTCTCCTATGACCAGAAGTTTCGCGAGAGCACAACAGTTAAAAATTATCCCCTGCAAATGACGGCAACCAAGGAGTTTACCGATGCCACCCGCCTCTCGACAAAGATGGAATTGCGAACAGAGGCCAATCTCACCGAGATCGTCATCGATGCAGATTTCATTGGCATTGGACGCTTAGGCTATCTAGTCCTGGATCCTGAGAAGGGGGATTTGAAGCATGAGCAATCGCGGATCAACCACCTCTTCATAGGCAACTTCAGCATCGAGGAGCAGATAATGGTGGCCAAGGACCATATGAATGAGTGTGGTTATGGCTCTCTTCCCTGCGCATGAGTGTTAACTGAAAGAATTCGCCCTATATATTATTTTTATGGGAAAGCTGCTCGGCCACGATTCGGTCCATCATTTCCAGGAATTCCTGTTTTGCCTGCAGAGGAATGGTCGCTCCGGCGGCGACGTTATGGCCTCCGCCCACTCCTCCAACCGCCTGGGCGGAGAGGGATAAGGCATGTGCCAGGTCCAGGCCGGACCGGACCAGATCCTGGGTCCCCCGGGCAGATACCTTGAGATCCCCTTCCACGTTCTGAGCAAAGGCGAGGATGGGCCGGCTGCGATCTGCCATCTGGAAGCTCATGCCGGCTACAATTCCTATTATCGTATCCAAAATCGCATCTCCGGCGTCGAAGTACTGGATGCTGTTCAATGGGGTGATTCCCCTCTTTGAAACCAGCTTCAAGCCAGCCACCAGGTTCTGGCGGTGCTGGCCCAGGAGGATATGGGCTTCATCGAAGGCCTTATCCCTATCTCCCAGGCAGACCTCCAGCCCAACTCCGGCATGACCATAACGGGCGGTGGCGTTCAGCAGGGTGGAGTACTCAGAGGCGTCTCTGAGCTCTGTGCCCTCCCTCTCCTTCAGCAGGATATAGACCTCTCCGATCAGCCTTTCCAGCCTGATATTGGAAATGCCATTGCGCAGCCCTTTCTGAACGATGGCTGTGACCAATGATGCCTTCTCCTCCTGGCTGAGATCTATCCAGCGCCTCCACTTCTCTCCACCCAGGCTTATTCCAACCTCCTTAAGAAAAGCAATACAGGCGTCCTCTTTTCCTGAGAGGCCGGGAAGGTATGGATCCTGGGAGTACTCCAGCATCTTGTAGACCGGGCGGGTCTGTTTACCAAAGAGCTTGATGTCTCTGGAGAAATGGACTGCTCCAGCTCTTGAGCCTATATCCAGGATGTAGCGGTTCAGACCGATAAGCTGACCGCTGGCCATATCCTGCAGGTCTCCCACCGCCCCCACCACCGCTAAAGCTGCCAGATCGTCGTTAGCGCCAGGGCTGTATGCCAGGGCTCTGGCCAGAAGAAAAGCGCTACCGCTGCCGCTAAGCTGGTTTGCTCCATCTGCTCCCACCAGATGTGGGTTGATGTGGGCCAGGGGTTGTGCTGGGCAGGCTTTGGGTTTATGATGATCGGCTACGATGGCCTGCAGGTTCCTCTCCAGGATCTCCTGGATCATCCCGCTGCCCAGATCGGTGAATATGACCAGATCCGCACCCTGGTCGGCAACCTCCTCCAGAGCGTTCTCATCAAGCTGCCGGAAGAAGAGGGGCTTGTAGTCGATGTTCTGCCTATCCAGGGCGGTGCATATGATGGCAGCAGCGGTGAGCCCATCTGCATCTACATGGGAGACAACCAAAATCTCCTTTTGCCTGCAGATAATATCCGTGCAGTCTTTGCATAGCTCCTTCAGCTCATCGAGCTTCAGGGAAATGTCCATGGCATCTGCCCCTTTTGCCATGTCACTTTCTATTTGATGAACAATTTATAAGTCTTTGGCCCGGGGCGAAGATGATATCCTCTCAGCATTAATCTGTCCCGACCAGCTCGTTCCCAGAAGCCTGAAGCTGCCCGGCATTCTCTCCATCACGGGATAGCTTTCAATGGTGGTAACATTGGATGGTTGTGCTTTTGTGAACAGGAATTGATCCAGAATGGTGATGTTCTCAGAGCTGTTGGTGGAGAATATGTACTTGTTCAGTATCTCACCTGTTCCATGGACCTCTCCAATGGCTTTGGTGTTCTCCGGAGAGCCCATCTCGAAATTGGTCATGACGGTGCCGATTCCGGCAACGTTATGACTATAGTCGATGTTCAAATTCGATGCTATAGCTTCTCCCATAACCAAGATCAACAACGCTGCAACGATGATCTGGGAGGTTTTCTTTATCATCATGGTCTCCTTTGCGTTTTCTCTTTTCTTATTTAAGACCGACGAGGAGCTGTCTGCTATTAACCAGGCAGACTGGGTGGGATATTATATGAGTTGAGATAGTAGGAGGCATTGATGTTCATGACCACCACCGAATCAGAGCCGACTACCGAATCCGAGCGAACATTCAGCCAGCTCGATATAGCGCCCACTGTCGCTCGATTGCTGGGAATCCAGTTGCCTCTCAATGATGGCAGGGCAATCGATCTGGTGGAGGGATGGGGCTGCAGAAATGCCGCAATCATAATAGTAGACAGCCTGGGGTATGACCTGCTGATGCATCTCTTACCCCGTCTGGAGAACATATCTCGTCTCATAGATGATGGAATTCTTCTCAGAGCCAAAGCAGTCTCCAATCACACCACTCCTGCCATCGCCAGCATTCTGAGCGGCCTTGTGCCCGAGCATCATAAGATCTTTGATAAGGCAGGGGCAAAGGCCTCAAGCATCCTCAGCCTGCCTGAGATCGCCAGCGCTGCAGGTCTGCGATCTGCGGTGATAATGGAGACAAACGGAGCTGAGGTCTACGAGGGTCTGATCGAGATCATCCATGGAATATCGGACCGAATTCCTCCGGAGGAGTTTGATCGAGAGGCCTGCAGAATGACCGTCCGATCCCTGCGTGAGAGCCCCAGGCTTCTCGTATCTTATTTCATCGGTATCGATAAGAACGTGCATCTGGGCCGGGAATGGAGCGGCATTCGAAGTGCTGTTTTGTATATCGATCGTTGCATTGGCGATATAGCAGAAGAGGCAGATGAAAAGACCCTGCTGATCATTTGCGGAGACCATCCTATTCATGCCGGCCCATTGAAGAGGAGTTCTGAGCCTTATTATGTTGCACTGATTTTGGGGAGGGGAAGATCCAAGGATAATAAAGAGCAGAACATAGATTCGATAGGTTTAAATGTCGCAAGCGAATAACATGATCTGATGGACGAGGATCTCTCTGAAGTTTTTCAATTAATTGCTGAAGATGAGCGAAGACGCAGATATCTTAAAGAGGTCGGAGACTGGTTGATAGATGAGTATTTCGAGCTCCACCAGGCGTCTTAGACAATTCACAATATTTCACATCATAGATCTCATCAATCTTCTCCTATCACATTATGTTCTGACACCATTATCGCCTCTATGCCGCGCGTCCCGCGCGCATAACTTCCAAAAATTTTTTGGCAAACCAATCGTCTCATGAGTCTTCTTCTAAAATTTTCGATATTGGCTGCCATTGTGAAATGGTTTCACAGAGAATAAAAACCTCCGCGCAAAAAGATGATGCCTACTGATATCTTTTATGATAGTAGTAATCGACTGAACGCACTTTTCACAACCAGTTTTAACAAGATTTCTCAGTCATGTGGCCATTGTGTGAAATACTATTCTGACTACTATTTTGGATTTATTCTAGAAAATAAGCTTTAATTTATGTTTTAAGCAACTAACTACAACTATCGACTATTGGAAAGTTTTATATACCACTAAAACCAGGTTTACATTGTGCCAAAATGGCCAGACAACCTGTCTCAATACATATTGACAGGGCGGATGGAGGGCTTATTCGTCTGAGGGGATGGATGAACCTTTGCAGTATATCTGAGAAGTAGAAGCAGTTTCGAGTGAGCATATCTGGGGCATCGGAGCGATTTGCTCCATCACAACAATTGTGGTAGGGCTAAAAGTTCTTGATGGCAAGCTCACCACAATCCGACTGGAACGTCTACCAATAGGGATGGCATCGGGAGTAGCAATGAAGGGGATATCGATGATCTCAAAATGGTCTTTCGATGGTTGTATAATTGCTTCACAATTAGTCCGCTTCTCATATACAAATGGCACAAGGGGTAGCAAGAAGGAGTGCATAAGGATCCTGGTTGATCATCTGTCTGAATGACTGTTCACGGCTGGAAAGGGACGGCAATGAGCAGCTGTTGGCAGAGCTGGGATCGAGGTGCAGCAAGGCAAGGTATGCGAGCAAGGGAAGTTTGACCTTGTTTAAAGGGAGACCAGGCAAATGGTCTTGCTCAGCCTATCTGTCGGATGAAGGGATGGCACGAGAAGCTGTAGATCGGATCAGGAAGGTGAGCAATCTTGCTGATCCGGTCAAGTGACAGAGTGCAGAATGAAGCGAGATGGATTTGCGGAGGGGGATACAATTGAGAGGACAGATCAAGCTATTTACATTGCATATGAACCTGAAGAAATCTGATCAATCGAGGCTCTCCAGGCTTAGAGACAGCAAGGGCATCAATCTCAAGCGGTATTGCTCCTCTGGTGAAGAATCAACCCTCCCAGCTTTCGAATTGATATCCTGATGGCAATACTACTGGAAGGATAAGCGGAGGAGAGCATGAGGATCCGGATTGAGATAGAAGATGGCGGATTCAAATCATCTCATGAATTTGAGTCGCAAAGCATAGATAAGGAGGCCTTAAGGGATAAGATCATAGGCTTTCTCTCAGCTTCCGGTATCTTCGATAGCAAAGATGAAAGGGGAGCAATAGCGCCTGCACGTGATTACCGCAGCAGCGGCACTCTCATGGACCGCCTGGAGCACTTCATCAAATTCGAATTCTCCAATACCTGGTTTACATCTCAGGAGCTGAGGGAGCGGTATGAGACCGTAGCGGACGATATCAAGCTCAGCACAGTCTCTACTTATCTATCGCGAATGAACCGCGATGGTCTGCTGGAAAAAAGGGGAAACAGAAACAACAGGCAGTATAGACTGATTGAGATGATCGAGCCTGAATTGATACCAAGTCATAATTATCAGCGCCAAAACAGCTATGAGAAGAGAGGAGCAGAGGGTAGATAAAAAATATTGGCCGGAAGAGCATCAACCCTTTTCCACCGCCTCCGGGTTTCCGCTGTAATTCCGGCCTTTCTGCTCTGAATCAATAAAGCTGGCTACGGGTCACATTGATGCTGTATTTAGCCAGATCGTTCTTTGGGTTTATCTCCAGCACTCTCTCGAAGGCCTGGAGTGCTTCCTGGAAAAGGCCCTGCCCAGCAAGTGCCAGGGCCAGGGAGTATTGAGCGAATTCATTCTCCGGATCGAGGACGACGGCCCTCTGGAGGCTCTTTAGAGCCAGCTTAGCTTCTCCAGTCCTCTCCTGGGCCAGGCCCAGCTCCAGCCACAGAACGGGATCATCAGGAGATAGCCTGGTTGCATTCTCGAAGGCTTGCCTGGATTGGTTATGTCTGTCCATCAATCTGTACACCTGGCCCAGGTTGTACCAGACGTCCGCTGAGGATGAACTGATCCCAGCTGCTTTTTGCAGGCTTTCTCTTGCCTCATCGTATCTTCCCAAGGCAGCAAAAATGCTCCCCCGGTTGGACCAGGCGGCGGAGTCCTCCGGATTGAGGGAGACGATCTCATTAAAGCACTGCAGGGCTCCAGAGCTATTGCCTGTGGCTGCCAGAGCCAGCCCTTTTCCCATCAGGCTCTCGGTGTCACTTGGCTCTTGGCTGAGAGCACTTTCAAAGAGGGGAATGGATTGGCCGTACTCCCCCAGGGCGCAGAGGATGTTCCCCAGTCCTCTGTAGCCCCGGACGCTGGGCTCTTCCGCCAAAGCGGCCTCATAGTAGCTGCGGGCCTCTTCAAGTCTTCCCTTTTGATGGAGAGCTTCTGCTAATCCCATGAGAGCATCCGGATTTTGCGGCTCGATATCCAATGCTCTATTGAAGCTCTCCATAGCCGGATCTATATTCGTCTGCAATAGGAGAATCTCTCCTCTTCCTATCCAGGCGGCGGAGCTATTAGAATCGTATTTAAGAAGCTCCTCATAAGACTGCAGGGCCTGGTCGAGGTCCCTGAGATCCAACTGCGCTTTTGCCATTCCCAGCAGCGCTCTTGCGTTCTTCGGGTCCTGTTCCAGAATTAGGCCATAATGCTCTGCTGCTTGAATTGATTCATTCCTCTCCAGAAGGTCGTCTGCAATCTTCTGCAGGGCCATGATGTTGTCGGGCTCCAGCTCCAGGATCCGGCGGTAGCACTGTAAAGCTTCCTTTGATCTGCCCAGGCTGCCAAGAGCCAACCCTTTTCCGTAAAGGGCAGATACATTATCTTTCTTTAGCAGGAGAGCAGCGGAATAGCTCTCCAGAGCTGACGAATAGTTCCCCCTGGCCAGGAGAAGATCGCCTTTGCCAAGAATCGTCTGGATATCATGGGGATTAATCTTGAGGGCCTGATCGAAGGCCTGGAGTGAGGAGCTGTAATCCTCAATGGCATAGCGGACCATGCCCAGTCCCCGCCATGATTCGAAGTCCTCCGGGTTTTTCTCCAGTACCGCATGATAGTCCTCTTCTGCCCTATCGACCTGGCCGAGCTGGCGGTAGCATTCTGCTCTGCCCTTCAGGGCGAAAATGTCGCTCTTATTCTGTTCCAGCAGGAGGTTGAAGCTATTCAGGGCCTCAGGATAGCGAGACAGGGCGAGGAGCAGATCTCCCTGATTGAACAAGATCTCTGTGTTGTTGGCCTCCAGGCTCAGCGCTTTCTTATAGCTTCTCAGGGCGTGATCGTAGTCCTCGAGCATCAACTGGGACTGAGCAAGGCGGTTATAGAGGGTCATGTTCCCGGGATCGAGGCGCAGGGCGCTGTCGAAGCATAGCTGGGCCATTCTGTACCTTTCTGTCTCCATCATTATCTCTCCTTTCAGGCTCCAGGCCTCATCGAGGGACTGATCTATCCTCAGAACCTGGTCGAGGGAGCGAATTGCTTCTTGAAGATACCCCAGCTGGAAGAGGATCTGTCCTTTGAGCAGCCATGCTTCGGCCAACTCGTCATCGATCTCCAGCGATAGGTTGATTCTCTCTAAGGCCAGGGGATATGAGCCATTCTGGCTGTAATTCATAGCCTCTCTCAAATAAAAGTCGGAGTTAGGGATGGAGGTACCGCCGGTGGTGGCTGAGGTAGGAGCGGATTCGAAGAGGATCAAAGCACAGGTCAAGAGAAGGCAGATTGACAGGACCCCTGTCCTGAAGGAGCGTTTATCCATTGGCATCAGGATCATTTGTCATCGCTTATGGGATAAAATTAACCTTCGTATCATTGCAGTATCAGTTCCACTATATCGCCATCATCGAGCCTCAGCTCATCCCGCAGCCGCAGGGGAGATATGATCTCCACCAGATCCGGAGGATAAGAGCTCCTGTCTGGCCGGATGATTGCCCCCTCCAGGCCGTTCAATTTTATCTTATAGCACTTGCATTCCCCAAAAGACCTCTCCTCCTCTCGAAATCCCTCTATGAGGATCTGATGAGGACCGGGATTGAAGGGCTCATCGAGCTTTATGTTAAGCGTGCCGGGAAAGGGCACAAATCCCAGCTTCTGGGAGAACTGATGGCGATAGCCCTTTCGCGAGATATAGTACTGCCCCTGGCCCAGTCCGCCCACCACTCTTCCCCGCATCACCGTGGTTCTCTCCCCCGCAAAGAATTTAGGCCTTTCTCCTTCGTCCTCCTCCCGTGGTCAGTATCAGGTATATCGATTTGATTGTATTCCCGATGAAAAACCTTGGTGGAGTTCTCTTGCCTATGATCCTCGTCCTTCCCGCCTGGATGGCCTCTATTGCCTCGAATGCATCTCCTGCCTCGATCTCCGTGACTCCAAGGCCCACGGTGGCGGCAAAATGCGAGTCGCTCCCCGCGACCGCAGGAAGGTGGTGCCTCTTTGCCCCGATCAGCGCCCGGCCATTGGCTATGCCGAAGAGGTGCTTGGAGTTGTAGACCTCCACAGCATCGCACTCCGGTATGCGCCCGATGGCATGGCGGAAAGGGTGATATGGATGGGGGACTATCGCTATCCCTCCCAGCTCGCGGGCCAGGTCTGTGGTCTCCTCCGGGCTGAGCCCTCTGGGAGGCAGATCCTCAATGCCCAGGACCAGCAGATGGCCTTCTGAGGTTGTGACCTCCGCTCCGGGTATGAGTATCAGATCCAGCTTATCCTCTCGGATGATCTTCATCGCCTGCTGGGATCCTCTCAATGTATCATGATCGGTAATCGACAGGCCGTCGAGGTCCCGGCGAGCGGCAGCCCTCAGAATAGTCCTGACATCGTCCCGTCCATCTGAGCAGTTGGAATGGACGTGCAGATCAAACCTCATTTAGAAACCCCGGGCACGGCCAGACGGCCCTGGAGAGCGGAAGCGGCAACAGTAGCAGGGCTGGCCAGATAGACCAATCCTCCTTTTCCCATTCTTCCTGGGAAGTTCCGGTTGGAGGTGGAGACGCACACCTCTCCTTCTGCCAAGACCCCCATATGGGCTCCCAGGCAGGGACCGCATCCCGGAGGACCGATCATGGCACCCGCTTCCACCAGAGTCTGGATGATTCCCTTCTTAAGCGCATCGAGCAGAACCTCTCTTGAAGCGGGTATTACCAGGGTTCTGGCTCGGACCCTCTTTCCCTTCAGTATCCTGGCAGCCGCCTCCAGGTCTTCCAATCTGCCGTTGGTGCAGGTGCCTATGAAGGCCTGATCTATCTCCAGCCCCGCTAATTCGGAGACCGGCCTGACATTGTCAACCCGGAAGGGGGCAGCCACCTGGGGTTCAAGCTCAGCTATATCGTAATCATATTGCTGCTGGTATGAATCCGGATCAGAGAAAACCTGAGTGTACGGCTGGCGCGCCCGGCCACGGAGCCACTCATCTGTCTTCTCATCCGGTGGGACGATGGCCGCTTTTGCCCCCATCTCCACCCCCAGGTTGCACAGGGTCATCCTTCCTGATATGCTCAGACCTTCAATGGCGGGACCGATATACTCGACCGCCTTGTAGGTGGCGCCATCTGCGCCCAGATCTCCTATCACCTGGAGAGCAATGTCCTTGGCAGAGACGAATGGAGCAAGTCTTCCCTCCACCTTTATTCCTATGGTCTCGGGCACCCTGAACCATAACCGGCCAGCGGAGTAGATCTCGGCCATATCAGTTGCCCCAACGCCTGTGCCGAAGGCTCCAAAAGCGCCATAGGTACAGGAATGTGAGTCCGCTCCCACCAGCAGTGTGCCGGGAAGGGCGAACCCCTGCTCGGGAAAGACCTGATGGCAGACCCCAGTGCCGCAGTCGAAGAAGTGGGAGATCTTCTGCTCGCGGACCCAGTTCCTCACTTCTCTTTGCAGATCGGCGGCGGTCTCATTGTTGGCCGGGACGATGTGATCGTATGGCACAACCACTCTATCCGGATCCCAAACCCTCTCTGATCCCATCTCCCGGAAGGATCTGATGGCCAGCACCGATGTCCCGTCATGAGACATGGCATAATCTATTTCCGCCTCCACGATCTCCCCAGGCTCTGCCATCCCGTCATAGCCGGAGGCGCGGGAGAGTATCTTCTGGCTTATAGTCGCCAAGTCCCTTTCTCCACAGTGCTGCTCATGCTCTCATTCAATGGCGATCCTCCCTCATCTCAGGCATCTGTTATCGATCTCTTTTGCACTGAATCTCTTCCTCAGAGGGCATCATATAGGCGATATCCTCTGCCGGGTGGCGGTAGAGCCGGGAGCCGAGTCGCTTCTGATCCAGGATATGCCCTATCAGGCCGATGCTCCGGCCCAGAGCAAAGAGCCCGTTCAGATATCCCAGGCGCACCACCTCATCGATCTCCTCTTTGCTGAAGGCGCCGCAGGAGCTCATCAGGTCTATGAACAGAATACCGATGCACCCGTCGACATTCAGTATCAGGTTACCTTTCTTGGCGGTGGTGAGCTCTTCTACCTGCAGGGCATAGTTCAGAAGCTCGGTCGAGGGGAAGTTGGCCCGGGCATAGCTGATGAGCAGCTGGACTCTCTTGTCCGGGTTCTTTACGCTCTTGATCTTGTGGCCTATGCCAGGGATGTTAATGCCCTTCTTTTTCATCTCGCCCACAAACTGCTCCGGAGCGAGGCCGGTCTCTTGTGCCCGCTTGAACTCCCTGGCGGCATCATCGATTGCCCCGCCAAACCTGGGGCCGATGGTCAAAAGGCCGCTGCATAACGATGAGATCAGATCTTTTCCCGCACAGGAGGCAACTATGGCATTATGTGCTCCCGAGACCGCCGGGCCGTGGTCCGCCACGATCTGGATGACCAGCTCTATGAAGTGGGCGGCATATTCTGGGAGCTCTTTCTTGAACCATAACAGGCCGATGACCCCACCTATTCCCATCTTCCGGTCTAGGACATCGGATAGCTTCTTTCCTGCATACAGCAGCTCCTCGCCGCTGTCATCGGATATCGTGCAGATGAATGTGGTGGGTTTGCGGATATCGCCCGTGGCCAGCGCCTTGCTGTAGTCCGTGGGGATGCGGGGTACTTCCGGCTCCTCGAACTTTTGAACTATACCCCGAGAGAGGAGCATATCGTAGACCTGGCGCACCATTTCTCCATAGTCATCGAAAGACCTGGGCACATATGCTCCTGCCTGGCGGAAGGCATCGTTTTTGGCCTGAGCAGTCTCCTTTTCGGTGTTGGCCTTGGCACCGGCATGGCCGAACTGGACGCTGGCCGGAAGGTAGGGCGAGCAGGTGCCTGTGACCCAGGCCACCAGAGGTTTGGTGATCTTCTTCTCTTTGAGGGCCTGGATGATCATGTACTCGTCCTCACCGCCCAGCTCGCCCAGGCAGGCGATCATCTTGATGGCTGGATTTTTCTCATAGCGGAGGATGTGGTCGAGCATGTTCGATCCGGGATAGCGGTCTCCTCCGATGGCAACTCCTTCATAGATGCCATCGGAGTTTCTGGAGATTATATTGAATGCCTCATTGAGCATGCCACCCGATTTGGAGACGAAGCCCACGCATCCCGGCCTGTAGAGCTTGGAGGCGATGATGTTCTCGATGGTACCGGCGGTGTTCCCTATGCGGAAGGCACCTGCAGTCATCCCCCCTACAGTCGCCGGTCCGATGACGATCTTGTCGAGCTTCCTGGCTGTGGCGGCCATCACCCTGGATTGCCTCTCAGGCACGCCTTCGGCGATGACGGCGACGATGCGAATGGTATCCTCCTGCAGCGCTTCCATGGTGGTCTCAAAAGCTGATCGGTGGCTGGCAAAGTTGACCATCACATCTGCCTCTGGATAAGCTGCAGCTGCCAGGGGGATGGTCTTGTACATGGGCAGGATTATCTCTTTGGTTCCCCAGAATGCCTTATGGATCCCGGCTCTGCCTGGATTTATGATGGCCGAGATGCTGGGCGACGAGCGCTTGCAGACATAGTCGAAGTCCAGCATGCGCTGAATGGCATTGGTCTGATAGCCATAGACGAATGCTTTTGTATTTCTGTCAAAGAGAACGTAATCTTTCCTGCTCATTGATTCTCCTCCAGTGCCAGGGGGACGATTCTAGTCATGTGGGTCTCCGGTCCGTGAACCTTGATGGGAACGCCAAGCCTCTTGCCCAGATCCCGCATGAGCTTCAGTCCCTGCTCGTAGTTCGGCCCTCCCCGGCGCACATAGATTTCAACACCGGTCTCCTGCAACTTCTGCTGGTACTCCTCCAGGGCCATGACCACTCCCTTGAAGGTCCTGGCCACATCGGTGAAGTTGGCAATGGCCCCACCGATAAGGAGCACCTTCCCGTTGGGATTTTTGCTCCGGGTCATCAGATCCAGAATGGTACAGGTGTAGTGGTAGGTCTCCTCGGTATTGGGGTCACCGCTGTACTCACCATAATTGGCCATCTCATCGGCGTGACCCAAATCGCAGATGGTATCGGCATAGATCACGCTCGCTCCGCCGCCGGCGACCATCGTCCAGACCCTTCCCTCCGGATTGAGGATAGTGAGCTTCAGAGAGGCTCCGGTCTTGGAGTCGATCTCCTTGATGAAGAGCTCCTCCTTGGAAGGAGTCCTGCCGAATGGTTCGGGGAATGCCAGGTCCAACCATCTCTTCTTTTGCCAGTACTCTTCTGCGTCATCAAGCTTCGCCACCATATCCAGCGGGACGATTTCGCGGCCCAGGAATGTGAAGGGATTGATCTCCAGGTAGGCAAAGCCGGTATCGCTATGAAACCGCCATAAGGCGATGATGAATTTCTCCACGAGCGCTCTCTTATCTCCCAGATCTGCCGGCAGCTTGGAGCCTACGTCCAGAGCATCGATTCCTTCCAGGGAGTCCACGTGGATAGATATTACCTTGTCCCAGTTCTCCTCCACCCCGACGCCGCCATCCATTGAGAAGAAGATGTTGTCCCCTTCATAATCCGAGCTGATAGCCACATAGTACTCCTCTTTGTGGGGTGTGAAAGGCTCTATTAGGAAATAGGACAGCCTCCCGGTTATTCCTCCTATGGTAACCTCTAAACCCATTTTCTCATTGAGGTATTCCTTTGCTTTCTCCCAGTCCGCATCCAGAAGAACAAGGCCCAGCTTCCCTCTCTTTCCAAAGAGCTGGTCAGGCTTGACCACAAGCCTGGTCGTCTTCAGCCACGGATTTTCTGCCTCAAGCTCTTCCATATCCGTCTCAGGACCAACTAATGCCAGGTTCCCTTTATATGAGAAATCATCGAGGTACTCGGGAAGGTATCTAGCTAGCAGATTCTTTGCGTCATATTCCCTGATGCCTCTTTGTGCCATGTCAAAAACCACCTTCGCCGCCCTATGCTTTTCTTATTTACAAACTTTTCTCCGGGATAAGATATTTGTTTCGGGAAAATATTGAGATACTTCCAGGGGACTGGCCGAATATGAAGTATCCTGATTCCGAAAAAGCGTTTGTTGAACCCGCAGCAGCGGTCTTAGCTGGGATAGAAGAGAGGTATTTAGCCTGCCCCGACTGCCCGCCGGAGCCGAATCTGGACAAAACCCGGGGATGCCGGGACCTGCCCGGAAGGGTAAAAAGGTGCTCCTCCTGCGGAAGAGCGACGCTGGATGCGGTAATGCTGGATGCCCTTCATGTCTTGCATGATTTCGGTCTGCGCGACGAGCGGGAAACGCTGAGAAGCGTCGGATCGCCGCTGGTGGTTGTGGGCTATCCTCTGGCCTACTCCCCCCGCCTGGGGCCGGACAGCCTGATCATCCAGGGGGAGAAGATATCCCGTGAGGCTGCCCAGGCAATGGTGGAGCAGATCTCTGAGATCAGAGGGGTTATCCTCTTCCAGGGCGTTCCCGGAATGCATAAAACAGGTACCAAACCCCTGGAGAATGCACTCTTAGCCGGATCCGATCTGAGGGCTGACGTCTGCCAGAGCCTCTTTGGCGAGCTTGTCATCTACAAGAGCCAGTCGAAGATTCATATCGAGTTCTCCAGGCAGAGCGCTCCCAAGATGAGGATCATAGAGCGGCTCATGCTGCAGGGAAAGGCATCTCGGGTGGTGGATGGGTTGTGCGGCCCGGGAACGCTGGGGCTGATGTGCGCCCTGGCCGGCGCCAGGGAGGTAGTACTGAACGATGTCTGGCTGCCCGCGGTGCAAAACGTTCTCCTCAACCTAAAGGCCAATCGAGATCTTCTGGGGATAGAGAGAATAGAGTATCCTCAGGTCTCTTCGCATGAGGTCGGAACGGAACCGGTGCTGGTAGGCCGTGCCAGCGGTGCCTGCTATATTGAGGTTTATCATGGCGATCTTGCCAGGCTTTTTGAGAGGGCCTCGCCTGCTGACCTCTGCCTGATCGATCATTTTCCGGGAATGGATACCAAAGAGCTTGAGAAGGCCTGTAGATGCTGCAAAAAAGTAGTGCTGATCTGATTAAATGGGACAGCGCGGATTCGAACCGCGGTCCAAGAGTCCCAAACCCTCGAGGATAGACCAGGCTACCCCACTGTCCCAACAGCGAGTGCTCCTAGTGGTATGTTGTCTTTAAAAGCCTTTTGCTAACTTTTTTTCTGCCTTGGAGGCAAGATTTTTTCGGTTGATCTTCTTGACCAGGTAGGCGGTGGCCAGTCCGCCAATGGCGGTGAGCATCCAGAGCTGAACGAGCCGGATGAGGATGGTTGCCGCAACTGCAGTATGCACGGGGATTCCAATGGCAGTGAAAAGAGTGCTCATCACAATATCGACAAGCCCCACACCGCCGGGGAGGAATATGGGCAGCATCTGCAGGAATATCATGACCGAATATACTGCCAGAACCGCCCAGAATGAGACGATGACGCCCATCGACCGGAAGACCACAACTGCAACCATGGTCATGCACAGCCAGCCTGCCAGTGCCCAGAAGGTACTGATGAAAAGGGTCCTTTTATGCTCCGCCAGCAGCATCATGGAATGATGAAACCGGCCCAGTATGCGGCTGCATTGATTCTGGTCTATATGCACATGCAATATGCGCTCGGCGTACTTGATGATGCTGAATGCAATTCTCTCCAGCCAGTTGTCGGCAAAGCAGATGCCAAAGAATGTGGCATTCAGGAGGAGCAGGACCAGGGCAATGGCATAGCATGTGGCCAGGGCCCAGGGAGGGGCATTTGTGACCAGGTCCAGATATACGATGCCAATGGCAGTTCCCAGGAAGAAGGGGATGGCGGTGATGATCCTGGTCGTGGCCACTGTGGCTGAGGACTGGTCGATACGGCATCCGCCATCAAGCTTTTCCAGGAAGTAGACCCGGGTCGTCTCTCCGGAGAAACTGCCCGAGGGGATGAGATTGTTCATGAAGCCGCAGGACAGGTAAATCAGGAAGATGTCTTTGACGGGCACTTTATAGTTGAACTTGAGGGCAATGGCCCTCCAGGCCAGTGCATCGCATAATACCCCCAGCAGGGCGAGGATGACCGCCAGAGCAAAAAGGCTGATAGCCGCGCTCCTCAGAGTATCGATTGCATCCTGGTAGCCGGCATAGTAGAGATAGAGAGAGTAGATGAAAAGGCCTACAGCGATTAAAGCTATTGATTTTTTTGGATGAATTGTAGGAAGCTCTATATCGCTCTTCACCTGCAAGCTAACGGGACAGATGGTTAAAAATATTCCGTTTGGACTACTGGGGCCCAATCGGCCTAATCACAACCTTTTTAAATCCTGATCTGATAGGGTGATCCCATGGGAAAGACAGGAAGCATAGAATGGGTCAAGATCAAGGGCAGAAAGGGCCAGGTCAGGCAGGTAACCAAGGCCGAGACCACTTATAAGAAGCCCGGTCCGATGCAGAAATATACCGCCTCTGGTTCCAGAGTAAAGAAGATAAGGAGATCAATAAAGGCCACTCAGATCAGAACATGATTTCCCAGGACGTAGTGCTGGTACGCTACGGGGAAATCGCTCTCAAGGATAGCTGGACCAGGCAGAGCTGGGAGCGTATCTTAAAGAGCAATATAGCCTTTTGTTTGAATAAAGCCGGTGTGGATCACAGGATCTCCGGGAGCGAAGGCCGGATCTTCGTCCATACCCTGGATGTGAGGGCGGCCGCGATTGCCTCCCAGGTTTTTGGAGTCGTCTCCGCGAGTCCTGCCCAGATTGTGCCCTCCAACCTGGAGGATATAAGCCGGGCGGCAGTGGGGGTGGCGGCGAAGACGATGGAGAGGGCAATGCAATCAGGCGCAGCCATCCAGACATTTGCCATTCGGCCCCGGCGGTTTGGGGTCCCGTTCTCCAGCGTGGAGATTGGACAGAAGGTGGGCGAAGCGGTTCGACTGGCCACTGGCGCATCTGTCAACCTCAGGGACCCTCAGATGGAGATATTCGTCGAGGCGAGAAGAGAGGGGACATACATCTTCACCGAGGTCACGCCGGGCCTGGGTGGCCTGCCCATAGGCTCTCAGGGGAGGATGCTGGCGATGATCTCCGGGGGGATCGATTCGCCTGTGGCCGCCTGGATGATGATGAGAAGGGGCTGTACGGTCTCACTGCTGCATTTCGACTCCCGGCCCTATGCCGATTCCATCGATCAGTCCAAAAGATGCGCCCAGGTTCTGGCGGAGTGGACCTGCGGCCGGAAGATCAACTTCATCACCGTTCCCATAAAAAGGGGGATTGAGAAGATCCAGATGCATTATCCTCGCGCCACCTGCATCCTTTGCCGGCGCCTGATGTACCGGATAGCGTCCCAGGTAATGGAGAAGGAGGGGGCGCTCGGAGTGGTCACCGGCTACTCCCTGGGCCAGGTGGCCAGCCAGACGGCGGAGAACATCCTGGCAGAGCAGGCAGCTATCGGGGTCCCGATATATCATCCTCTCATTGCCATGGACAAGTCGGAGATAATCGATCTGGCCCGGAAGATTGGCACCTATGAAGTAACCATGGAGACGAAGTCCTGCACTGCCGTCCCGAACAAGCCCATGACCAGGGCCAAGAAAGAGGAGATCCTCCAGGCGGAGGAGTATCTGGATCTGGTGAGCATGGCTCGGGCTTTAGCCTCCGAGATGACGGTGACGAGAATCGGGCATGAACTGGATTCTATTGTCAGGATCGATCAGTGAAGTTTCCATAAGAGCAGATGCATGATCGAGCTGGAGCATGATCGAGTTTGATTTTCGCTCAGTTGAGGGCAAATTAAGTTTGGCTCCTCGCTACTTTGTATGGGTGAACTTGAATCTTAAATTCTCTGTGTCTCGGTGCCTCTGCATCGGTCATCGGTTAAGGACATTTAGGACGAATGTTATGCAACATTGTCTTTTTGTACTTAGTATATTTTTAATTCATGTTTAGATATATATAGGAGCTGTGATCTAATTATCCCTCAAGAAGGGGTAGCAAATGGCAGCAGAACGCTCGTTAGCAGAGCAAAGTTTCATAGAGAAGGATCTATGCACGATGTTCTCGCCGGACTTTTTGAGGAAAACTGCGGCAGAGACTGGTTTAATAAAGCGTGAACGTAAAATCGATGCGGTAATCATATTTTGGGTTTTGGTTCTGAGTTTCGGAGTCCGTCTTCAGAGATCGCTGGCTAGATGCAATCTGGGAGACTTGGATACATTTCCATCCAGGTTGCGATTGTTTTCGAGTTGGATGTATTCCCCTTCCAACATATTCAGGCAACTTCCCCCAGGTTCCAAGCATTGCTTCAGGATAGCTATCATTTCCGTCGCTCGATATTGCAGGAGGTTCAATTGGATTTCAGCGATCTTTTGTTTGCAGCATCATAGCCACTGCAACTTCCTCATCATTCTTTCCTATCGCGCGTCTCACTCTAGTCTGGTATCGACCTCTATTGCGGTGCCTCGCAAGAATGTGCCTCGATCGAGCTCTTCAGGATGGTTGCTTTTTCCCCTTTATGTCCTACATGGGTCCACATCGCGTCGAGCTGAACTCGGGTTAGATGGTAGTTAGCCAGAAGCAAAGCCTCAATCTCTTCAACATGAGCCGCCGTTTTGCGGAGCCAATCCACAACAGTCTCTTCCTTTATTCCTTTTACTCTATGGATGGCGGCAAGGCTATTTCTTTCCGCAAGCATAGCCAGACATTCGAGGATCTCTTTTGGGCTATGATGCAGGCCATAAAAGATAGTCCCTTTATTTTTATGCTAGAAACCCAATAACGGATCTATTGGTGCTGCACTATAATTAGCTCAATAGAAAAATGGTTTCAGAAGAGGATGGAAAAGGAGGATAATCCGTGGCATCCTCCTTCATCGAACTGCTATCATAGCATAGATCATGAATCCCTCCTCATTCGCTTATCGTTATCCAGGCGTCGAGGATCGCCTCTGCCTCGTCGCGGTAGGCATTCATCACATAGTCTATTCCTGAGACCCGGGCCGCCTCCTCAGTGAGTGCCATCAGATCCTTTCGGGAGACGGTCGAGAGGCGGAAGTTTCTCGATCCGGCCATAAGCTGCTGCATTCCCGTCTTGAACTTCTGGCAATAGGTGTACAGGGCCACTGCTCCACAGGGGATATCCTTCATATCATTGCCATATTTGGCATGGAGATCCTCGTAGGAGACGAATATCTCCTCTGGCCGGCTACCGTACTTGGAGACGCTGGCCGGCAGCTCTCCTTTCTCCAGCCATTTGCCGATGTTCTTTCCTACCATTCCCGGAATCATCAGCGCCCGGCCCATGCATATCGCTTTTACGAAGGGCGCGCCCATAGCAATGGACTTGAAGACCCCATCCTCACTGGAGAAGCCGCCGGCCATAGCGATATCTGGCACCTTCTTCCCCCGGCGAGATAGCTTGGTGGCAAACTCATAGACCAGCGCCTGCAGGTAGAAGGTGGGAATACCCCATTCGTTCATCATCGGCCAGGGGCTCATGCCTGTACCGCCAGGAGCGCCGTCGATGGTGAGAAGGTCGATCTTGGCCTCGGCCCCATAGCGAATGGCCATGGCCAGCTCAGCCATGCTGTAGGCCCCTGTCTTCAGGGTGATGCGCTTGAATCCCAAGCTGCGAAGCCGATCCACCTCATCGAAAAAGCCATCTCGGGAGACGAATCCCAGGCGAGAGTGCCTCTCGAACTCCTTTATCGCTCCGGACTTGTAGGCCATCTGCACCTCGAGGTTCCCTGGATCGGGCTGAACCATATAGCCCCTGGACTTCAGTTCCAGAGCTCTTTCCAGGCTGTCCACCTTGATCTCCCCGCCGATGCACTTAGCTCCCTGGCCCCACTTCAGCTCTATTGTCTCCAGGCCGTGCCGGGAAGAGACATACTCTGCCACCCCCAGGCGGGTGTCCTCCACATTCATCTGCACCAGGATCTCTCCCCAGCCCTCATGGAAGCGCTTGTAGGTCTCGATCCTCCGGTCCATCTCCGGAGACCTCTGCACCCGACCATGGCCATCCAGCACCAGCTCCGGGTCCACTCCGCAGACGTTCTCCCCGCAGACGATGGTGATGCCGGATATGGCGGCGCCGATGGCAAAGTGCTCCCAGTTCTTCCGGGCAATGTCAGTAGATCCCAGAGCGCCGGTGAATATAGGAAGCTTCATTGAAACCTTCCGAGACCAGCCGTATTCGGTGGAGACATCCACATTGGGAAAGATGGATGTGTCCGGTCCCGGCTCTACCCCCTCGGGAAGGCCGAAGGCTCCCACGGCATATCCCTGGATATTGAGGTGGGAATAGTCGAGGGGGTAGTTCTTGTCCGCTCCGGCGGTCATCTCTCCGAATGGTCCTGGATACAGCACCTCTCTTCCCCGGAAGGAGGCCAGCCAGGTCTCGCAGCCGCCTTTGCAGCCATCTATGCATCTGGTGCAGATTCCCGACATCGGCACCACATTTCTTGATCGGTTGAATGTTCCTGTTGCTTCATTGGCATTGGGTCTTCTGAGATTCATCCTTGATACCTCTGATGATAAATATGCAAACTGCGTGGCTTATTTCATTAAAAAAATAAAATTTGAATAGCGCTCAAACAAACACCTTATCAGGCCTTTCTATTCTGGATCTCGCAGGCAGCAGGTTAATATTTGCTGCATCTTTCTCTGATAGATACCTCTCCTGAAGCCTCCAGAAGGGCTCCGGGCTCCTCAGCCTTTCATCAATTCCCTCTTCCGGCAAAATCAGATCCCAGGGCTTCATGCACAGCCTGAAAATATTCGTATTTATCATTGCGCTTGCTGTTGGCGAATATCCAGCCCATGTGGTCCAGCCTCTTGCTTTCATAATCCATTCACCCGATCAAATCTCTATCCCGCCCTTACTTAGTTATTTTTGAGAATTGATCATAATTATTCATATCATAAATCGTATGAAATTCTCTTAAAATATCATAATCAAAAATCGGTATATGTGCAATGCCGGGAAATCAAACACAGAGGGATAATGAGGGCGGGGATGAGCATATGCTAGCGGCCTGAACTCATGACTGAAAAAGCGAAAAAGAGCAGATACCATTATATTCCCTGAGAGATTGAGAAAAGCTCCATGCCAGGCAAAATCTCCCACAGCTATGCATTTCGCGGCTCAGAAAAACCGCTTATTGGAAAGACCATTGGGGATATGTTCGACGAGATTGCTGAGAAATATCCGGATAATGATGCACTTGTCTCCATTCACCAGGGAAAGAGGTACACCTATCGCGAGCTGCAAAAGGAGCTAAACCGGACGGCAAAGGGATTCATAGCTCTGGGGCTGAAGAAGGGCGACCGCCTGGCCATATGGGCGACGAACATAGCAGAATGGATCATCACCCAGTATGCCACTGCCAAAGCGGGAATCATCATGGTGAACATCAACCCCGCCTACAGGACCCATGAGCTGGAGTACTCCCTCCGCCAGTCTGAGGCTCAGGTCCTGCTCCTCATGGACCGGTTCAAGAGCTCGGATTACGTCAAGATGTTCTATGAGGTATGCCCTGAGGCCCAAACCAGCAAACCGGGGGAGATCCACTCCGAGAAGCTGCCCTTCCTGAGAACAGCTGTGCTGATCAGGGGAGAGAAGCAATCCAGCATGTACACCTGGGAGGAAGTGCTCCGCATGGGAGAGGAGATTCCAGATGAGGTTCTGGCAGAGAGACAGGCGAGCCTTGACTTCGACGACCCCATCAACATTCAGTACACGTCGGGCACGACAGGATTTCCCAAGGGCGTGGTCCTGACCCACCATAATATACTGAACAACGGCTACTTCATCGGAGAGTGCATGAAATTCACGGAAGAAGACCGGCTATGTATACCGGTCCCCTTCTATCATTGCTTTGGCATGGTACTCTCCAATATGGCCTCCGTGACTCACGGGACCACCATGGTCCTGCCGGCAGAGCACTTCGACCCCATATCCGCCCTTTCCGCGGTAGAAAAGGAGCGCTGCACCGCGTTGCATGGAGTTCCCACCATGTTCGTGGCCGAGCTTGAGCATCCCGATTTCAGCAAGTTCGATCTGAGAAGCCTGCGCACGGGAATCATGGCCGGATCGCCCTGTCCCATTGAGTTCATGAAAAAGGTGAGCAACCTGATGAACATGAGTGAAGTGGTGATAACCTACGGCCAGACCGAGTCCTCCCCAGGGATCACCATGTCATCCACCGACGACTCGCTGGACCTGAGGGTCTCGACTGTGGGAAAGCCCATGCCCCATACAGAGATGAAGATAGTGGATCCGAAGACGGGAAAGATCGTTCCCCGTGGGGAGACGGGCGAGATCTGTGCCCGAGGCTACATGATCATGAGGGAATACTATAACAATCCCGTGGCTACGGAGCAGTGCATAGACGAAGAAGGCTGGCTGCATACCGGAGACCTGGGGACGCTGGACGAGAACGATTACTGCAAGATAACCGGCCGGCTCAAGGACATGGTGATTCGAGGAGGAGAGAACATCTATCCCCGAGAGATTGAGGAGTTCCTCTATACCCACCCTGCCATCAGCGATGTGCAGGTGATCGGCGTCCCGGACAAGAAGTATGGCGAGGAGCTGATGGCCTGGATCAAGCTTAAGAATGGCGCATCTGCCACCCAGGAGGAGATCAAAGCCTTCTGCAAGGGCAGAATCGCGCACTTCAAGATCCCCAGGTATATCAAGTTCGTGGACGATTTCCCCATGACGGTCAGCGGAAAGATTCAGAAGTACAAGATGAGAGAGGATTCGATCAAGGAGCTGGGTCTGGAGGAAGCGGCGGAGATGAAGACGGCCTGAGCGGGGGGGGTGGACGCTCTTTTGCTCCTCAATTCTTGAGCCCTCGGTGGCCCATCTCTCTTTCCTCTTCATCATTTATGCTCAAGGCTTTGAAGATTTAGGGCCGCAAATATTTCCTGCAGACAATAATATTCTGCAAATTTCACTACAAGATCCTTACGCTGCTTACTTCTGTCTGGAATGATAAGCCAATTGTTATATCTCATAACGATATACACTGCTTTTCAATAATCGAATCAATTTCATTTATCTGCAAAAACAGAATGGAATTAGACTGGCAGATCGCCAGGAGGCGGGATGAACAGGATAGTTCGGCGAGAGGAGATGGCAGGGGGGAGGATGGTGCTCAATGAGATTGAGGCCCCAAAGATCGCCCGTGTGGCCCAGCCCGGGCAGTTTGTGATGCTCAGGGCAAATGAATTAGGGGAGAGGGTGCCGATGACAATCTCGGATACAAATCAAGAGAAAGGGACCATTACCATCATATTCTCCGTTGTAGGCTGGTCCACCGCCCTTTTCAAGACCCTGCAGGTGGGAGACTCCTATCAGAATGTGGTTGGACCTCTGGGCCGGCCTACTGAGGTGGAGGCAGCGGGCACGGCAATTTGCGTTGGCGGGGGCACGGGCGTTGCCGTTCTCTATCCCATTGCCAGGAAGCTTAAAAGCAGAGGAAGCAGGGTGATAAGCATCATCGGAGCACGAAATGAGGAGCTGATCATCCTGAGACGAGAGATGGAAACGGTCTCCGATGAGCTGCTGGTCTGCACAGATACCGGCACCATTGAACGCAATGCTCTGGTCACCGACCTATTGATAGAGGTGCTGGAGAGGGAGACTCCGGATGTGGTGGTGGCTATCGGGCCGGTGCCCATGATGAAGAGGGTTAGCG
Source organism: Methanothrix sp. (assembly GCA_011620785.1). GTDB lineage: Archaea > Halobacteriota > Methanosarcinia > Methanotrichales > Methanotrichaceae > Methanothrix. The sequence continues at coordinate 37,134 of WOYM01000009.1, forward strand.
AGATCACCAAGCCCCTCGGGATCAAGACCATAGTTAGCCTGAACCCCATCATGATCGACGGTACGGGAATGTGCGGCAGCTGCCGGGTGGAGGTTGACGGCCAGATGAGGCTGGCCTGTGTGGAGGGCCCGGAGTTCGACGGCCACAAAGTGAACTTCGATCTGCTCATGGAACGGTTGCAGTCCTTCCAGGAAGAGGAGGTGCAGGCACTGGAGGCTCACGGAGTGACTGAGCTGCACAGCTGCAGGATGGAAGAAGTGATCCGGAAAAAGGAGAGGGAGCTGGAAAAGGACTGAAGAGTGACCCGAATCTGCAAAAAGAGCACTCAGCTATCCAGCCGGAACTCCCGCGGCCAAAGACCATCTCCGTTCGAGCGATCAGGGATGATTAGAGCCTCTTCTAAACGGCCCAGAATCATCTCATCCACCTCCGATGTCCTGATCCTGAAGACCTCCGCCAGGATCTCCTTTGCCGTCTCCAGCTCCAGAGCCGCCTGGTCTGCCTGGCGGGAATTGCTGCCGACGGGATACTTCTGGGGGCGGGCCAGCTTTTCCATGATGGATGACAGTGCTTCCATGGAGAACAACTGCTACGTATAAGATTAAGTACTTTTGCCAAAAAACAATATCTATAAACCATTTTTACATAATAGAAAGTATGAATAAGATACAAATGAATATATGATGAAATTGCTGCCGATCAGGCCTCATGCCAGATACAAAAAAGAATGCGGCAATTATGTCACATACTCATAATGCCGGTATCCCTGATGGTCAATCTCCGTCAGAGCGAACTCCCCGGAAGGCCGGATCAGGCTCTCCTTTCTCACTCCCTCATGCAGCAATTCATACTCCTCCAGGGATATTTCCCTTCTCTTCTCCAGCCTCTCAAACAGGCCCCTTGACGGTACAGAAGAGAACTCCGAGCTGACCCGCGCCGAGAAGACCAGGGCTGAACATCCGCTTCCGTAAGCCCCAAAGCAAAGCCTCTCATGCGCTCGGAGCTTCTGCAACTCCAGGAGGCTGGCCAGGCCCAGATAGATCGAGCCGGTATAGATATTCCCAATAGAGCGGGAGAGAGCTGCCGAATCTATAACCCTGGCATTATAAGCCTCCAGAAACTGCCTGGACCGAGCAAAGCTCCGGGCATAGCGGGCCAGGTCGAGCCGATACCTCTCGAGATCATCATAATTTCCAGCCTCGGGCTCCGGTCCGATCTCCGCCTCAACATCACTCCACCGGCTGCTGTTCTTCCAGTCCTGCCGGAATATAGCGGCAGATGCATACTCGATCATTCTGGGATAGGGGATATGGAAGAGAAGGTGGTCGATCGAGTCGGTGGTGCACTCCCCATTCTTTGGACTGATTATGCCCTTGCGAGCAGCTTTGGCAGCAAATGATGCAAATGCTCCCTGCATGGCATCGAGGTAACACTGGTTGCTATGCTTGCCATTGACCGTGGCCATTGTGCAGCCTGTCGGGCGGAAGAAGTCGTTCTCATCCCTGGTAAAGCAGCCATAGATCTGCTCTAAAGCGGCAATCCTCGGATTTTTCTTGACCAGCAATGAGACGCTTCCTGCCCCCTGAGTGTACTCTCCAGAGGAGCCCAGTGGGTATTTGGCCACATCAGAGGCTATGACCACCCCGACCCTTTCGCCCTCATCGGCAGCCACCCAGTAGCTGATGCTCTCCAGAGCAAGAGTGGTGCCGATGCAGGCCGACTTGAACTCCACCGTGGAGCAGTCCTGAAATGAGCCGGGACCATATACCTTCTCCAGCATGCCGATGACATAGGTTCCAATCGCTTTGGCCTCGTCGACCGCAGACTCAGTGCCAATATGAATTTTTCCGATATCCTCGGGCAAAAGGTCGCAGCGGCGCATCAGTTCGAGAAGTGACATGGCGGCCATGGTGGCTGCGTCCTCATGGGCATCGGGAATGGCCATCCTCTCTATTCCAATTCCTCGGGTGAGCTTGTCCGGATCGATCTCTCGCCGGCGGGAGAACTCCCCATCCAAAGGAAGGTAAAGCTGCGGAATATAGACGGCCAGGTCGTCAATTCCCACCGCCTGCTTGAATAGCGAATGGTCTGAAACCGAATTGCTTTTCGAAGAATTGCCAAAAATGCCGGTCAAGATAGCCTCTCTCCTTTTGGCCAGAGGTTGGGTGGATATTATTTCAGGCTTTTGCTGCTATTAATCGAGAAAGATCAGGAAAATATATCAACTAAAAGAGCCAATAATTGATTAAAATTTAAGGAGTGAAGAATATGTCCGGAGATGTATACAAAGTAATAGAGCTGGTTGGGACCTCGACCACCAGCTGGGAAGATGCCGTCAAGACAGTAGTCGACAGGGCAACCAAGACCCTCAGAGACCTTCGCATCGCTGAGGTCAAGGAGCTGGATGTCAGGCTGGATAATGGGAAGATCGCCGAGTACAGGGCGAAGGTCTGCCTCTCGTTCAAGTACGAGGGAGAGAGCGATTAGATCCGGCCAGGTCTATCAATTGAACTGCAATCCGGCAAAAATTGGGCAAGAAAGAGCCAAGAAAATGGCTTGAGAGAATAGGGAAAGCTGGTAGGAGTTCACCCTCATGGGTGGCTCTGGCCCTCCCTTCTGCAGCACATGACCGATTGACTCAAGCCCTGCCGAAGACCTTTTTCAGCAGCCCACCGCTGCTCTGGCTCTTCTTGCTTCGAACGGGCTTCTCGTTCCCAGAGCTTTCCGGGGATTGAGGCCTTGACCGCTTCTCCAGAGCTCTTGCTGGCTGGACGGAGGAGGCTTTCGCCTTCTCCCGGGAGACTATCTCAGTGCTAACCCCGCCATGCCTCGATTTTCTCGGCCGGATGTTGACAGTTATCGGCCTTTCTATCTCATTGCTCACCAGCATGGCCACACCAGCAGGCAACCTCTTGATCTCTTCCTCCAGGTCAGAGGTCATGCCCTCCAGGCCCTTGCTTAACGCCTTGAGGTCATTGGGATTGGTAACCCTCATAATGATCTGGGTGTTGCACTGAGATATCACGTTCTTGTCCACCCTGGCCGGCCTCTGGCTGATGATCATCAGTCCCAGGCCGAACTTGCGCCCCTCCGCGGCAATGGTACGCACGATATTGGTGGATGCCGCATTTCCTGTCCCCCGCTCGGGAATATAGTTATGCGCCTCTTCCACCACCACCATTCCCGGAGAGATCAGCCTGCGCTTTCGGGCCTCGAAGATATCGGTCAGCAGACGGGCGACGATCATGGCCTGCAGCTCAGGTATGATTCCAGTCATATCGATCACTGCCGCCCTTCCCGGACTGAGCAGCTCGTCGCAGGGCGTCGCCGTACCTGAGAAGAGCCCCAGCTCTAAGAGGGATTCCAGCTGGCCCACCAGATTCCACTTCACCTTGGAGTTGCTCCTCACCACCTGCTCTATGATATCCTCCAGGGTGTAGGCGTCCGTTTCCGCCCTCAGGGCGCTGATAGCCTCATAGAGCAGCCCCAGCTGGCCGCTGCTGCTGCTCTCATTGGGGATCATCTTCGCCACCTCTCTTGCCGAGAGGTTCAATGAATTGAAGCGAAATGGCCTGTCCGCCCTGGGATTCATGGCCATCTCCCCTGGGGTATAAACAGTGATATCATATCCCCGGGGCTTGACCTTGTACTTGCTGAAATCGCCCACGTTGTTCGGCTCTTTCATAGAGGCGTACTCCCCATGAGGATCGATCACCAGCAGTGCCACCTTCCTGTCCAGGAGCTCTTCAAGTATCACAGCTGCTGTATAGGATTTTCCCGAACCGGTCTTTGCCAGAACGCTGCAATGCTTTTGCACCAGGGTATTGGCATCCATCTCCACCCGGATATCGTAGCCTTTCAGCATGCCTATGTACATGTCGCCTTTAGATAGGCCGAGGGTTGCCTTGATCAGCTTCTCATCGGCCAGGAATACCGACTCTCCAGGGCGGGCTGGGCTGGTGGGGAGGCGCAGCTTGCCGTTACTTTCCACGCCAATCACCCTCGACTCAGCGATCATCATCTCTCGGGAGTCGTAGTTCCTGGCTGCATCATTGAGCTGGTTTACGGTGTAAGCAGTGTTAGACCTTTTTATGTCCTCAATCTGGGCTAAGATCCACTCCCTGCCATCTCCTTTGGCTTTTATGTATGTGCCCCGTCCAACCTCTTTATTTATGAGAAACTTAAATGCAGTAGGTGTGGTCTCACCAACGATTGTGCCCACAGATCCCTTGACTATCGACCTCAAAGACCATCACCGCATTCGTGCGCTTCCATGCTCAACACATTCTTCAAAAATTTTCCATTTCCCCCATTGCCATAAACCAGGATTTAATAGAGATCTGGAAGTATAAAAAGATTGGTCCGGATCATTGATGCTCATGTCTTGCATACTATAATTATAAAACGGTGATGTGGACCAATCCTTTCCTTCCGACATGAGAGTCGTATCGGCTACAGGATGTGTATTCTTATTGCAGAGATGGCCTGATCGGCGGTCTTATTCGCCGGTCCGAGAGTGCTCTTTGCCGGCCTATGTGCATACGGCGATTCCAACAGGAGAATTGATGCCCGCAGAGCCCCTTAAGGAAGAGAAAAAAGACCGACTGGGCCAAATAATGACCCAGCTGCTATTTCATCGCTCTGCAGTACTCGCCTGCTATTCACGACTTGTTTGGAGGGACTATTCCCTTCACCAGCCCGCTGATC
>WOYM01000104.1:0-7212 GCA_011620785.1 Methanothrix sp.
CGCCCTTTTCAATATTCCCCAAGAGCTGCACCACCTTCCGGCGCAGATCCTCCAGGCTTCCCGAGTTGTCAATCCGGCAATCTGCCCTCTCCATGGCCCGGGCTAATCCCCAGCCCTTCTCCCGGCACTCCCTCTCCTCTAGAGCGGTGGCAGGATTGCTTTTTGCCTGGCCTTCAGCAGAAGCATTGCCCCCCACCTCTCCGCATGCCTTCGGATCGTCCGGCCGCCCCCTCTTCTCCAGCCGCCCCAGCCGGGCCTCTGCTGCTGCCTGGACCTCAATTAAGTAGAACTCATCTGCCTGGGATCGAAAGAACTCAGCCTCCGCTCCGGAGCGCAGACCGTCTACCACAACCAGGTCTTTTCCCGTCTTTCGAGCCATCTCCAAAGTTCTCATGGCTATGGCCTCCGGGCCCTCCTTCTCGCGCAAGGCGTTTCCTATCCGGCCCAGGTTCTGGTCGGTTGGCTCGAGATCCAGCCGGGCAGCCTCCTGGCGGATGACATCCCCCATGACCACCACGTTCAAACCCAGCTCTCGAGCGATCTTCGAGGCCTCGCCCTTTCCCGAGCCCGGCAAGCCCACAAAACCGATGATCTTCATTATCTCCACCACTCAAGTGCTCTTGCTGATCTGGCCCGCCCATTTGATCACAGCCGGTGCTCGCACCCGGACGGGAATTCCCCCACCCACGGCCCGGGCCATCTCCTGCATCGCCTCCAGAGATACCGGCTCAAACCATGGCTCGCCCTCCCTGGGATGACCCTGCTGGAGGACAAAATGCTCCAGATGGCTATCAGGGTACTCTCCACCAAGCTTTTCCAGAATCCTGGCGATCTCCTTCACCTGACTGCAGGAGGGCAGTTCAGGAAAGATCGTGCACCTGGCGTCGAACGCTACGCCAAATTCATAGCAGATCTCCAGGCTCTCCCGGACCCGGGCGGCTACACCCCCTATGCCCGTGGCCATCTGGTAAGTGGGCTCATTAAGCTCCGTCTTCAAGTCTATGAATACCTTATCCACGCTGCCCCCCTCGATCAGCGTCCTCAGCCTGTCGGGGTAGAATCCCGATGTCTCAAGCCCGCAGGCCAGCTCAAGGCTCCTGGCCAGGCCAAACAGCCTATGACAGGCCTTTAGCTGCTGCAGGGGCTCGCCTCCCGAGAGGACGAAGGCTTCGACGAATGGCCGGGACGATGCTCTATTAGATGCGTCCTCCAGGCTGATCTGGTGGAGATTGGCTCTCAATTTTATAGCCGGAGTATGCAGGCCTTTGGTCCGGCAGACTATCCTGGATGCCAGAGCATGAAATTCGATGTCGCTCTCGCCGGTCTGAAGGGCATGATTGTGGCAGTGAGGGCAGCGAAGGGGACAGCCGCGCAGGAATACGACCAACGCCGCCTTTCCCAGCCAGTCCACTGTAGATAGAGGGACTATGCCCCCAAAGTTGACCAACAGCTCATCACCCGCTCTTTTCTGGCAGAATAAGACTCATCTCTTTGCCGGCGATCCTGGTCAGCCTCTCTGCAAGCTCGGACTGCTTTGACCTCATCCTCTCCTCCAGAATCAATAGGTCCTTGCGGCTCTGCTCCAGTGCAGCCTCGAGTTTTATCAGGGCTTTCTTATCCTGAGAGATGGTATCTTTCAGTTGAAGCGCCTCTTTGCTGCTCTCCTTCAACTGGCCCTCCAGGGATTTGATCTCTTCTGCCAGGCTGAAATGGCGGGACCGGGCCAATTCCAGCGACCTCTTCCCGATCAGCTGGTCGATATGATCCAAGACCTTCTCCTTCTTTCGATCCTTCAATCCCAGGATGGCCAGGTGAGCGCGCAACTCCTCCAGGGATCCGGCAATTTCATTATCCGAGACCTGAGCGGGATTGTTCATCAGCTGCAGGAAAACCTCGCCATGCTCGAGGCTGATCCTGTCGCTCGAGCTCTGCTTGGTGATCCTGCCCAGGGCCTTGGTCAGGGGAGAGATAAGGGATCTCAGCTCCTCTTCTGTCTGGATCTTCTCCCTTTTTTTCTCCTCCAGGCTCTTTTTCAGCTCTTCCGTCCTTCTGCCCAGCTCGCTTGCCGCAAGGCTCTTTATTCTCTCCTCATGATTCTTCAGCCGAACAGCAGTGCTGGCAATGAGCTCCTCCTCTCCTGCCACCTTCTTCTTCAAGGAGTCTATGGCCACGAGGCCCTTTCCAAGATCTTCTGCAAGCTCCTTTGAGTACCAGATCTCCTCAGACAGCTTCCTTCTCTTGCCGATCATCTCCTCCAGCTCGACCAAAGTGCGGCTGATCTGGCCCAGATCGGAGTTTATGCTCTCCAGGCTCTTGGGAAAGATGGCAGCTACATAGCGCTGCGCCCTTCCGAAGGTGGTCACCGTTCTCTCCAGGCCCTTGACCAAAGCCCAGTGGTGCTCGCTGGTGGACTGAAGATCCATTTTCCTGGGAGGATCTATCTTCTCTTCCAGCGATTCCATCTGCTTGACTACCTCACCCCGGGCGGCGAGCCCTGCCCTGAGGAGCTTTGGAGGAGTGGAAGGGTCCGGCTCGGCCGAGGCCAGTCTGGAGACGTCCAGAGAAAGCTCTTTTGCATGATCCTCAAGATGACGATATATCCCGGAGAGGCTCTCCTCCCATCCATCTGAGGTCTCCTTATCCTCCAGCCAGGAGATTACATCCTCCAGCCTCAGGCTCTCCCCCGCTTCCGATCCCGATCCCGAGAAGATCTTCTTCAGCCAGTTCAAGGCAGTCTCCCCTGCTTTGACCTTCTTGCCTTTGTCTTGTTTGCAGGCGGCCGTACTCCTGGAGGCTGCGCTTCGCTTGCTCCCTGATTTTTCGTAATACCGTTCACCTCTTCCTCTCCGTCTTTTCCATATCCTTCAATGGCTTCATCTGATCTCATCCCATCCATCCTCTCCTCACGAGCCAGCTGAAGGAGGACCTTCTCTGCGATCTTCGGTCCAAGAAGCCTGGCTACCTCAGCCGGATCTGTGCTCTTAAGCTTCTCCCGGTTGGTTATGCCGGACTGATGGAGCTTTCTTGCCCTCACCCGCCCCACTCCCTTCAAATCCAGCAAGGATAAGAGATCCTGGCCGGCGCCATAATGGAGGCGAACCGATAGCTGCTCCGCCCTAAAAGTGATTCCCAGATCAAGGTGCTTGGAAAGCTCTGCTAAAGAGTGCATCAGCCACTCTGCGGTCTCCGCAGACCGGCGGATGTCACCCGGTCCGATGTGATACCGGTCGCTTATAAGCTCCTCTTTAACCTCACCGATCCAGTCTGAGAGCATGGCTGAGGTCTTGGCCTCGCGGAGGAGATAATCATAGTTCTCCTCATCGAACAGCTCGCTCTGATTGAGATCGATGAACTCCTCCACCCAGCCGTCTGCCGACTGGATGTAGAGCAGAGCCATATCCGGAGTCATGGTTATGAGATGGATGAGGGAGAGGTCGGTGGGCTTTCTCACTGAAGCTTCTTTGCCGTTTTTCTCCTCCCACCCCCCCTTCTCTGCCAGGTTCTCCAGCATTATGACCGCGCTCAAGGGGTCGATATACAGCTTGGAGACCAGTGAGCCGAGCCTGGTGGGCGCAAGGTCGCCCTCCTGACTGTCCACGATCATACCGTTATCCGATAGGAAGACAAGAACCTTCTCCAAAGCAGCATCCAGATGCCAGGGATCCTGCTGATAAGCATAAAATGTGGTGGCAATGAACTCCTTCAGCTCCCCCTCCGTCCGGGCAAAACCGGCGGTGATGGTGGATAGGATATGAGTGCGCAGAGCGCTCTCGCTGGCCAGTTTCGACCATATCTCCTCAGGCGAGCCGTCGATATAGTGCTCCTTCAGATTACGCATCTCCGAGTCGTCCTTGGCCATGAGGAAGGATTCGCCATAAGGATCCAGCCCCGGCCTTCCCGCCCTGCCCGCCATCTGGCGGTACTCGATCACCGGTATGGGGACCATTCCCGAGCCGTACTCATACCTTCGGTAGCTCTTGATCAGCACCCTCCGAGCGGGCAGGTTCAGGCCGGCAGCCAGGGTCGGAGTGCTGGCGATGACCTTGATCCTGTTCTCCCGAAAACCCTGCTCCACCAGCCTGCGCTGCTCGGGCAATAGGCCCGCATGATGAAATGCAATGCCTCTGGAGACGCATGAGGCCAGGCGACGGCAGGTCTCGCTCTCTCCTGTGGCCAGAATGCTCTCCGACAGGGCCTCTGAGAGCGGCTCCGGCGGGATCAGATTGCTCAGCTTTATGGCCGCAGCTTCTGCATTCTTGCGGGAGTTCTCGAATATCAGTATCTGGGCTTCCTGAGAGAGGGTGTCTCTGACCAGGGCGATAGACTCGTCCTTCTTCTCATCCTTCTTCGCCTCAAGAGCCCTCTCTTCGTCCGAGAAGACCAGCCTGCCCCTGCAGATGACTCCCTCCTTCAGAGCTATGGGCCTCCAATCGCTGCTCACCAGCTCTGCATCCAGCCAGTCTGCCAGGTCACGGGAGTTGGCGACCGTCGCCGAAAGGCCGATGATCTGCAATCCAGGGTTAGAGCGGCGCAGCTTGGTTATGGTCATCTCCAGGGTAGGACCCCTGCCAACATCGTTTAAGAGGTGGATCTCATCGACCACCAGAACGGCCAGGTCTCGAATCCAGGAGGCGCCGTTTCTCATCAATGAGTCCGCCTTCTCTGAGGTGGCGATGATGATCTGATTTCTGCCCAGGCGCTCGTCCTTCTTATCGAAGTCGCCTGTGCTTATGCCTACGCTCACGCCCAGATCTTTGAACCTCTGAAAAGAATCGAATTTTTCTGCCGCCAGGGCGCGCAGAGGAACGATGTAAAGGGAGCGCTTCGACTGCAGAGCGGCCTTGAGCATGGCCAGCTCCGCCAGGAGGGTCTTGCCCGAGGCGGTAGCCAGGGCAAGAAGCATGTTTTTGCCTTCCAGAAGACCTCGTTCCACGGCTTGTGCCTGTGGCGGATAAAGCTCGTTATACCCCTGCCCTTCGTAAAGCTCGATGGCCTCCTGGGGCAGCCAGCGGCTCAAATCCTTAATCTCCAGCATCAATCTCCCTTTCGGCTCGATAACTTCAAGACGTCCGATATTCACCGATCTTCTATATGACCTTCAAGGATCTGCCCGGCTCCTCTAATCTTAAATACTACGTGAAAGTAGTACCTGCGGGATAATAACCTGGACAGGAACGGAAAAAGAATTACCGTCATCATATAAATGCATCTTCCATGGAGAGAACCTAATGTATGCCGATCGGATAAAGAATCTCCCGCCGTACCTTTTTGCCGGCATCGATAAAGCGAAACAGGAGGCAAGGGCAAGAGGCGTGGACGTAATCGATCTGAGCGTTGGCGATCCGGATCTGCCGACGCCCGATCACATCGTTCAGGCCTTAAAGCAGGCGGCGAATGACTCATCGAACCATCAGTACCCATCTTATGAGGGAAAACTCGCCTTCCGGAATGCAGTGGCAGACTGGTATAAAAAGACCTTTGATATTGATCTGGATCCAAAGAACGAGGTGCTCACTCTGATCGGCTCCAAGGAGGGCATCGCCCATGCACCGCTGGCCTTCATCAATCCGGGAGACGTAGCGCTTGTCCCTGATCCTGCTTACCCGGTTTATGCAACGGCCACGACCTTTGCCGGCGGAGAGCCTGCCATAATGCCGCTTTTAAGGGAGAACGGCTTTTTGCCGGACCTCGATGCTATCCCGGCAGATGTCGCCCGACGGGCGAAGATCATGTTTCTCAACTATCCAAACAACCCCATCGGTGCGACGGCTAGCGAGAAGTTCTTCCGAGAGCTGGTCGACTACGCTCGGGATCATAATATCATCATAATGCACGACAATCCCTACTCCGAGATCTACTACGATGGCAATAGATCCCTGAGCATTCTGGAGATAGATGGGGCAAAGGATGTTGCCGTGGAGTTTCACTCCCTCTCCAAGACCTACAACATGACCGGCTGGAGGATAGGATCGGTCGTGGGCAATGCCGATGTAGTGGCGGGAATTGGCAAGGTCAAGAGCAACATCGATTCAGGAACCTTTGGCGCAGTGCAGGATGCAGGAATCGTGGCCTTGAGCAGCCCAAAAGAAGTGGTGGATGAGATCCGCAAGGTCTACCAGCAGCGCATAGAGATCCTGTACAAGGCCCTCAAGGATATCGGCCTTGAACTGGAGAAGCCCAGGGCAACGCTATACCTCTGGGCCTGGGTAAAAGGAAGCTCCATCGATTATGCTGCAAAGCTGCTGGAGAGGACGGGAATCGTGGCTACGCCTGGCCTCGGATTTGGAAAGTACGGCGAGGGCTACATGCGCTTTTCCATCACCAGAGAGACGAAGAGGGTAGAAGAGGCAGCAAGGCGCCTGGAGAAGATGAAGGATTAGGTGGATTCGAGCCACAGAAAGTCTGGAGGGAACCATATTGCTTGAAAGTTATTCCGCAAAAGAAGTCGAGGCCAAGTGGCAGAGGATCTGGGAGGAGAATGCAGTCTTTGAGCCGGAGCCTGATGAGCGCCAGAAGTTTCTCTTGACCATACCCTATCCTTATTTGAATGGTAATCTGCATGCCGGTCACACCCGCACATTCACCATAGGAGATGCATATGCTCGCTACAAGAGAATGAGGGGCTACAATGTCTTATTCCCCATGGGGTTTCATGCCACTGGAACGCCCATCGTGGGTCTCTCAGAACTCATAGCCAATAAGGATCCTCTCATCTGGGGAGTCTACACCCGGCTGCACGGCATTCCTGAGGAGGAGCTGGCCAGCCTGAATACGCCGGAGAAGATAGTGCTCTACTTCCGACGCCAGGCCAAAGCAGCAATGCAGTCCATCGGCTACTCCATAGACTGGAGGCGAGAGTTCACCACCACCGATCCGGCTTACAGCAAGTTCATCGAATGGCAGTTCGGCATACTGCGCAATCTCGATTATGTGGTCAAGGGCAGCCATCCAGTGCGCTGGTGTCCGCACGATAAGAATCCGGTGGAGGACCACGACATCCTCAAGGGCGAGGATGCCACCATCATGGACTTCGCCCTGATCAAGTTCAGGATGGGAGATACCGTTCTGCCATGCGCCACCCTGAGGCCGGAGACCGTCTTCGGTGTGACCAACCTCTGGCTGAACCCAAGTGTCACTTATGTCATGGCGAGGATCAACGACGAGAGCTGGATCGTCTCAAAAGAAGCCTATGAGAAGCTGACCTATACCGAC
>WOYM01000104.1:7312-8697 GCA_011620785.1 Methanothrix sp.
GCTACGCGGGCGTGGCGGTGAGCAAGATCAAGGACCTGCTGCTCAGGGATCTGATCGATCGAGGGATAGCCGAGATCTTCTATGAGTTCTCCGAGACCCCGGTGATCTGTCGCTGCGGCACCAGGTGCGTTATCATGATGGTGCGGGACCAATGGTTCCTGGAGTACTCCAATCCCGAGTGGAAGGGCAGGGTTTTGTGGTGCCTGTCCAGGATGAAAATAGTACCACCTGAGTTCCGGGTGGAGTTCGAGAACAAGATCGACTGGCTGAAGGACAAGGCCTGCGCCAGGCGGAAGGGCCTGGGAACTCACCTCCCCTGGGATAAGGAGTGGCTGATTGAGTCCCTGGGAGACTCGACCATTTACATGGCCTACTACATCCTGGCCAGGTATGTGAATGCGGGGATGAAGATCGACAACCTGCCCCCGGAGTTTTTCGAGTACATCTTCATGGACAACGGTGATGCCGCAGCTGTAGCGGATCTGACCGGCCTCCCTCAGCAGACGGTGCAGCAGATTCACGACGACTTCGCCTACTGGTATCCCGTAGATCTGCGCACATCGGGCAAGGATCTGGTAGCCAACCACCTGCTCTTCTTCCTCTACCATCATGTGGCCATATTCCCGGAGCAGCTCTGGCCAAAGGCTATAGCCGTGAACGGCTTTGTCTCGCTGGAGGGGCAGAAGATGTCCAAGTCCAAGGGGCCGCTCCTCACTTTGCGCCAGGCGGTGGCCGAGAACGGAGCGGATGTGACCCGGCTCTACATTCTGGGCAATGCCGAGGGGACGGCGGATGTGGACTGGAGAAATGATGGGGTTGAGGCTACCCATGCTCATCTGGACCGGTTCTACAATCTGGCGCGGGAGATAATGGCGGACAAGAATATCGACGAGAATGCGGAAAAGACGCTCATCGACCGCTGGATGCTCTCCCGGCTGCAGAGGCGCATTTCTGAGGCCACCGAGGCCATGGAGGAGATTCAGACCCGCAGAGCACTGCAAAGTGCGTTTTATCTGCTGATGGGAGACCTGCGCTGGTATCAGCGCCGGGGAGGGAAAAACCAGCTCCGTGCAGTACTGTCGGCCTGGGTGAGGATGATGTCGCCTTTCATCCCTCATATCTGCGAGGAGCTCTGGGCGGCAGGCCTTGGCCAGGGATATGCCTCTTTGGCAGAGTGGCCGGTGGCGGATGAGTCCCTGATCGATGTGCGGGCGGAGAAGGCAGAGGACCTGCTGGAAAGGACGCTAAACGATGTGCAGGAGATCGTCAATGTCACCAAAGCCACTCCGGCCAAGATCACCCTTTACACCACTCCTCAGTGGAAGAAGGAGATGCTGCGCCTTGCCGTGGCCGCTGCAGCAGGAGGAAAGCTGGACATGGGAGCG
>WOYM01000066.1 GCA_011620785.1 Methanothrix sp.
GTCGCACTAATCATCTGGCAAAATCTATAAGCTGCCCTATCCATTCTCCTGAATGAATGGCGGGCATTAAGCATATTAAAACAAGACCTATGGCCAGGCTGCTGCTTTTGGTTCTCCTGGCAGCAGCGCTAACAGCAGGCTCTGCATCTGCAGATAAGGTTGATATCGATTCATTCACCAGCAGCTCCATCAAGACCTATAGCTATAAGATTATTAATTCCTATCCGCATGATCCAAATGCATTCACTCAGGGCCTGGAATATGATGATGGCCTACTGTACGAAGGGACTGGGGGGTACGGCCAGTCCAGTCTCCGCCGGGTCGATATCCAGACAGGCAGGGTTGTGGATATAGTCCACCTGGAGGATGAGTTCTTTGCCGAGGGCATAGCCATCTGGAAGGACAGGATCATCCAGCTTACCTGGCGGTCTTTTCAGGGCTTTGTCTGGGATAAAGAGAATCTAACCCGAACAGGGAACTTCTCCTACCGGAGGGAGGGTTGGGGGATTACATCTGATGCAACCAGGCTGATCATGAGCGATGGATCTGATGCTCTTTATTTTCTTGATCCAAATGACTATTCACTGCAGGGAAGCATAAGGGTCACCGCCGATGGCGAGCCAGTAAAAGGGTTGAACGAACTGGAGTACATCAACGGCATGATCTATGCTAACCTCTGGCCCAGCACCTGGATAGCGATCATATCCCCGGATACCGGCGAGGTGACTGGAAGGATAGATCTCTCCGGGATCATGGATGAGGGCGGCATCACGGAGAGGAGGGTGGATGTATTGAATGGCATAGCCTATGATCCATCAGAAGACCGACTCTTTGTGACGGGAAAGCTCTGGCCCAGCCTCTTTGAGATCGAGCTAGTGGAAGATTCAAACGAGCAATTAAATCAACAATAATTTGCGGCTGATCATCATTGCCTAACTCTGGCCCAGCAGCGGATTGCAGGACTGGCAGCGCCCGATCGCAGCCAGACTGCATTGCTCGCTGTTTCCAAGTTGCACTTTCACCAGGTCGGTTTATCTACCTATAATAAAACTGGGGCTGATCTTTCATCATCTGCCCGAAGGCCAGCCCTACCAGCAGCCCGGCGATATGGGCCATATGGGCGATATTGTCCGCGGAGCCCATGAAGAGAAAATCGATCAGGGCAAAGACCACCACTGCCCAGCGGATGCTCATCGGTATGAAGAAGAATAAGAGCACTCGAATCTCCGGAGCGATTATGGCCAGACATCCCAGAGCGCCGAATAACGCGCCGCTCGCCCCCACCATTCCTACCATTGAACCGCTGGTGACCGCCGTCTGGGCCAGGGCAGCCACAATGCCGGACAGTATGTAGATCTGCAGGAACTTTCTCCCACCAACCCTTCTCTCCAGCTCCATGCCAAAGAAGAAGAGGAAGAGCATATTGAAGAATAGGTGATCGAAACTGAAGTGGACGAACATATGGGTGAGAATCGTCCAAGGCCTTTCAAACACGTAATAGGGAATGAGGGCCAGGTAGTCATACACGAATCCGCGGGCTACCAGGCTTAACAGGAACACCAGTATGCAGATCAACAATATAATGCCCGAATAGGATACGGGCATCAGGGCCCCGATGCGATCCAGCCAGCTGGCGCCAGGTGTGGTCGGATCTCCCCATTCGCCCCTATTTCTGTAGTCCTCTCTTCTGCCCGCCCGTGCCAGGAGCGGTCCAAGCCCGCCCCATCTCTCCCAGGCAAGCCTTTTCCGGGCGAACCATGAAAAAGAGCATAGATTTGACTGCATTTGCACCTTATACCTCACAGAATCACTCTTTACTCGGTAACATACTGGCCATCGCGCAGCACTATCACATAATCGGCCGAATTTCTCAGGGCCACAGAAAAACCGGGCTCCGCCCCGAAGATGATTGTCTCTTTGCCATGCTCCATGGCCTTCATTAAAACCGGCTTCAGGTCCGCATCGCGGGTGACCAGGGCCAGGGTGTCGATGACTGGATTGTAGATCATATCCACACCCTCCACCGCCATCCTCACATCCACATCGCTGGTGCAGATCACCGGCTCGAACCCCTGATTCTCCACCGCTTCGACCAGCTTCTCAGATGCATACTGATTCAAGAATACCTTGCCCATCTTGATGTCGCCATAATCCTTCAGGATGTCCCTGATCTCCTCCAGGTCCATCTGGAACTCCTTTCTGAGCATATTGGGCCCATCCACCAGAAGGCCGATTCTCTTTCTTCCCTTTTCCTTTCTCGAGCCCAGATACTTCATTATATGCTCGAAAGGCACAGTCATCCGATCCATGTTGACCCTTTTCTTGATGTCATGACCTGATTTCCAGTCTTCTTCCCTGAATAGGGACGTCTCGGCCTCAGGAGGTCTTGGCCTCAGAGGCTCTTAATGCAGGACGTCTCAATCATTTTAGGTCATTTCAACGGATGTTATAAATTCGTTTGGTATTAGTGGCGGTCTGCGCCGCCACCTCCTGCGGTTCCAGCCCCTTTATCCTGGCAATTAGCCGGACGGAATCCAGTACATTTGCCGGTTCATTTCTGCCCTTGCGAGGGGAGAGGAAGGGGCTGTCCGTCTCCACCAGCAAATGATCGAGGGAGACGTTCCGGGCCAGGATCTGATGATGTCCGGATCGGCAGACATTAGTGGCCAATGATATGTAATATCCCCTATCCTGGGCCTCTTTCATGGTGGGAAGGGTGCCGCTGTAGCAGTGGAAAACGACTTTATCCAGATGCTTGACCATGTCCAGAGCAGGCTGTTCTGCATCCCGGGAATGGATGACCAGGGGCAGGTTCAGGGACTCAGCCATTGCTATGACCTTTTTGAAGATCTCTGCCTGCCGTTCTCTGCTGGGAGCATCTTTACAGTGATAGTAATCCAGGCCTGCTTCACCTATCCCCACTGCCTGGCAGGCGTTGCTCTCGATCTGATCCAGGATCATCTTGATTTCCGGATCGTTCTTCCCGTCAATTGAGTTCGGGCTGAGGCCCAGGGTGGCAGAGATGAAGTCGTAATTCTTCGCCAGCTCCAGCGACTTTGTGTTGGTGGAGTGGTCCACGCCGGAGTTGATCATCCTGACCACTCCCGCCTTCCGGGCGTTCTCCATCACAGCTTCCCGATCTTTATGGAAATGCTTGAAATCCAGGTGGCAATGCGAATCGATTACCCCACTCAATGTCATCTGTACGTTTCCCTGCATATATCTCTGCACATCCCCTATCATTGATTTAGTGAGCAGCGGCCTCTTCCAGCAGCATCAATCTGTTGATGGCGCTTACCAGGGCCTCCACCGAGGCCATGACGATGTCCTCTCGCGCTGAGCGGGCGCTGACTCTCCTGCCCCGGTCATCCTCCACCCCGATCACCACCTCAGCCAGAGCATCGGCACCGCCGGATATGGCCTCGATCCGGAAGTCGCAGAGGTGTATAGATGTATCGCTATCCAATAGTCCCTGTACGGCATTGACTGCAGCATCCACCGGGCCCACCCCGGTATTGGCCAGGACCTTCTCCTTTCCCCTGACCATGGCCTTAACCGTAGCGGTGGGTGTGATGATGTTCCCGGTCATCACTGAGACCTCCTTGAGCACCACCGCCTGGCTTTCTTTGGCCACATCTCCTATGACCACATCGGCTATGGTCTGAAGATCGATGTTTCCGACCTGCTTGCCCTTGTCGCCCAGCTCCTTGATCCTCTCCAAGATCTCCTGAAGCTGCTCATCAGACGGCCGGTAACCCGCCTCCTCCAGGACCTTGGCCACGGCATGCTTTCCGGTATGCTTGCCCAGGACTATCCTCCTTTTATGGCCCACCATCTCCGGGGTCATTATGCCGGGCTCGAATGTCTTGCTGTTCTCGATAACTCCGTGGCTGTGAATTCCGGACTCATGGGAGAAGGCGTTCTCTCCCACAATAGGAGCAGTTATGGGTATCTTCACCTTGGTGAGCCGCTCAATCATCCTGGCGGTCTCCACCAGGTACTCGGTCTTAATGCTGGTCTTGGCATTGTAGATGGAGTGCAGGCCCATCACCACCTCAGCCAGGTTGGCATTGCCCGCCCTCTCCCCCAGGCCGTTAACGCAGACCTGGACCTCCCTTGCGCCTGCTTCCACTGCAGCCAGGCTGTTGGCCACCGCCAGGCCGAAGTCGTTGTGGCAGTGGACATCCACCACCATATGGACATCGTCGCAGATGTCCTTGACCAGCCGGTAGAATGAGGAGGGGACTGCCACGCCGACCGTATCCGGTATATTTATAATATCGCAGTGCACTTCCTCCACCGCTCTGAATATGCGATGCAGGAACTCAGGCGATGTGCGGGTGGCATCCATGGCCGAGAAGAGGCAGGTCCGTCCGTTATCCTTCACGAACTCCACCGTCCTCATTGCTCCCTCTACGATCTCATCATGGCTCATCTTGATGGTATGAGCGATCTGAATATCGGAGGTGGGAGAAAAGACATGGACCAGGTCCACATCAGCGTCAAGGCAGGCCTGGGCATCCTTTTTTACTATGCGGGAGAGGCCGCAGACCTGAGCCTGCAGGCCGGATCTGGCGATCTGGCGGACGCTGTCAAACTCGCCCTTTGAGGACACGGGAAAACCGGCCTCGATAACATTCACGCCGAGTTTGTCAAGCGCTTGGGCGATCTGGATCTTCTCATCAGAGGTGAGAGATACGCCAGGAGTCTGTTCTCCATCGCGAAGGGTGGTATCAAAAATGCGCACTTTTTCATTAACAAGCGAATGAACGTCGTAGAAGACGATTCCCCACAGAGGTTTCATATGTCATAGATTGAGCAATGATGTCTGCCCTATAAAACCTTTGCCGGCCAATATGCCGGGCGACGTAGAGCAGCTTAAGGGGATTTTCAGCCTCATTTCCTCTCTGTCCCTGAGGTTGGGTCAAAAGGTGCACCTCAGCCATAGCCTCCATTGCCACTACTCCTGGTAGCCCAGCATCTTTGCCTTTTCCCGGACCTCCTGGGCTTCCGGTCCTCGATCGGCCATATCCAGGGCATTGGCCTTGTTCACCCAAGCCTCCACAGAGCGGGGATCGATCTGGATGGCCCTGTCAAAGCTCTGAAGGGCTCCAGCAACATCCTCATATCCAAGCACCATAGCGATCCCCCGATTGTTCCAGGGCTCCATGTAGCTGGAGTTCAGCTCAATAGCTTTATCATAAGCCTCAATGGCACTGTCATACCGCTCCAGTCTCGCCAGAGCCAGCCCCAGGTTATTCCAGCAGACGGCACAATCAGGGTGCTGCTCCACTGTCCTGTTCAGAACGGCAACCTCTTCGCTATAGTTTCCCAGTTTGTTTAATGCCAGTGCCTTGTTATACTGAAATCCGATCTCATCGGGATCTATTTCGATAGCCCTATCAAACCTCTCTAAGGATTCATTGTACCTTTCCATCTCCACATAGCTGATCGCCAGGCCGTTCCAGGCATCAGAATTCCCCGGTTCCAGCTCAACTGTTCGGTTATAGGCCTCAATGGATTCGATATATCTGCCGGAAAGGCGCAGAGCCATTGCCCTGCCATTCCAGGCATCGGCATTGATGGGATCGATCATGGTGGCTCTGTAGAAAGACTCGCTGGATTCAGCTGCTCTTCCCAAGATGAGCAGAGCCTCACCCTTCTTGATCCAGGCATTGGCATTGATCGGATTCAACTCGGTGAGATTCTCATAAGCAGCAAGGGCATCACTGTGGTCTCCCTTGCTCATAAGGGCCAGCCCCAGGTTTAGCCATGCTTCCTCACTGCTCTTGTCCAGCTGCGCTGCCCGTCGAAAGGAGTCTACAGATTCATCGTCTCTGTCCAGCTCTGCCAGGACCAGGCCCCGGTTGAGCCAGACGTCAGAGAGATTTCCATCCATTGATGCGGCCATATCCATGGCCTGCAGGGATTCATTGAACAATCCCATATTGGCTAGGCTGATTCCTTTGCTGAGCCAGGACAGGGCAACCTCTGGTTGAATAACGATTGCCTCGTCAAAAGCGGCAATCGACTCATTGTACAGGCCCAAATTGGCCAGGGCCAGTCCTTTGCTGTACCAGGCCATTGCCTGCTGGGGGTCGAGGCGGATGGATTCATTGTAGGCAAAGAGCGCTTCTGAATGCCTATTCAGGCCGACCAAGGCCCTTCCCTTCTTTATCCAGATGGAGGCATTGGTGCTATCCAGCTCAATGGATTTATTATAGCAGTCAAGAGCGATTTCGAAGGTGGAGTTCCTTAAGAATTCGTCCCCTTTTTCCAGCCAGTAGTTGGCTGTGTATTCTTCGCTGCATGAGCATACAAAGCACATGGATTGCGTTAAAGCTATCAGAATGAAGATGGTAAAGGCTTTGATATGAGATCCTCCTGTGAATTCGGTCCTCTGAGAATATGGATTCATCCTATTTGAGATCTGCCCTTTCCATCTAAAGTTCTTTTCCCAGGGATGTAGTGGTCAGCTTGACATGCTTTACCCCCTTCAAGGCCATCATGCTCTCCGCTGCTTTCCTGACTTCCGGACCATCTCCTCGGAGAACCACGACCTCAAGGCATATGTCCTGGTCCAGATGAACATGCAGGCTGGACTGAATTATGCTGCCGAAATCGTGCTGAATCTCGGTGAGATTGTC
Source organism: Methanothrix sp. (assembly GCA_011620785.1). GTDB lineage: Archaea > Halobacteriota > Methanosarcinia > Methanotrichales > Methanotrichaceae > Methanothrix. Next base: position 6,648 of record WOYM01000066.1, read on the forward strand.
CATCAGGCCCCTTTGAGAGTGGTCGTAGAGGATGGTGATCACTCCCACCCTCTCCCCGTCCACGTTGCTCATCCATTCGAAGTTGACTATATAATTCCTTATGGCATCTCTAACGCCCTCAGAACGGGAGGATTAGCCCCTATTCATTATTATCTCATCGAACTTATTAAGAAGATTCTCTGGCAATGATATGCCTATCCACATCAGGTCTTGTTCCATTTTTATCGCAATCGAAATGATGGTATTACTTGGTAATAAGTCTGTTGGAATAAAACCTTAAAAAAGTTAATAATCGTAAATTTTATATGACAATTGGCTTTATTAGTAGCAAAAGAGATGAAATATTTATGAGACACATTCTGAGCGAGTTGATATCAGCTCTGATTCACAAGATTGGCGCTCCCAGTATTGTGAAGTCTGCCAGCATCTGTGGGATATTCAATTTGGACAGTCTTCGATCTGTGAAGAGGGCCTGATGAGCTTTTGGACTGATCAGTGGAGGAGCTTCATCAGAGAGACCAGTTATCTGCACGATCTTCGAGAGGAGAAGATCTCCAATGATCAATTCTGGAGGAGATACGGGGTCTATGACCAGGCTCTCAAGCACTCCGGCTATCCGGGAGAGGTTCTTAACAGGATCATATCCTTTATCAAATCCGGCTAGACCCTCCTGGACATCGGAGCAGGCACTGGAGCTTTTGCCATTCCACTCTCTCATCGAACCACTGCAACTGTTGCCCTCGATCATCGAGATGAATATCAACTGCCGGAACGGTCGGTTCGATAGTCATGAAAATGGACTGCCAGAGAAGACAAGCCGACCTGAAGTTGACTACGCCCTTGCCGCCTATAGCCTCTTCGACGAGGAGATAGAGGGCTTTCTGGCTGGGATGATCAAGATCGCTCGAGATGGCATTTTTATCGTCTTTCGAGGCAGCCCCCCAGACTCATTGAGCTTTCTTCGGGTACGGTTGAGGTCTCTTAACTCTCTGATCTCTTTAGGCGGTATAAAGCTATTAGGAAGCAATCCATACCTAAGCAAGTTCGCGATTCGCTTGCTGTCCATGATGTCGGTCTTCTTTCGAGGAATGGCTTTGAGACGTTGAGCAATGGCAAGAACTATTTTGAACTCACCCTCCATAGCATTGAAGATTGGTTTCCAATAGACTCCGGTGCTTTCCATGCCAATTGCAGTAACCTTATATTTCTTTAACCATATTTTTAAATCTTCGAGACCCGAAGTCATAGTTGAGAACGTTCTAATCTCGAATTTCGGAGGTTTATCAAAGGGTCCATGCACAATGCAAACATCCACCTTTTCCTCGTGAACATCCATCCCAGCACAACTTAGCAGAACTGGCTCCATGATAAAGCTCCTAGTGTTTAGCTTCCAAAATAACATAGCAATATTTTTATACCAGGACCCCAATCTAATATCATGCCATTTGTGAGTGCTCGCCCTGCTTTGCAGTTAACTGAAGAAGATCTTGAGTACGTCAAAAGAGCCAGCAAGTCAAGAACGCTACCGGAAAGTGCAGTTGAGCGTGCTAAGATCCTTCTTGAATACTATGAGCGCAAATCAATTTCGCAAATTGCGCGAGACTTAGGCACCAATAGGCCCAAAGTTGAGCGTACGATTGACAAGGCCTTTGCTTATGGAATTTATGCCGCATTGGAAGATCTACCAAGAAGCGGCAGACCGCGAAAAATATCATCAGGCGCAAGAACATGGATTCTGTCTCTTGCTTGCTCAAAACCACTGGACCACGGATATCCATATGAATTATGGACACAACGTTTATTAGCAGAACATATCAGGAATCATTGTTTGGATAATGGTTTTCCAGAACTATCAAAGTTATCTCGTGGCACAGTCTCTAAAATACTTGGCGCGAGCAACGTAAAGCCCCATAAAATTTCGTCATACCTTGCTCCAATTGATCCCGAATTTGAGCCAAAAAGCGTTGTTGTACTACATACCTATAAGCAGGTGGAATTGCTCCAACAGATGTCTAAAGAAAATAAGCCGCTCGATATGGTTATCATT
>WOYM01000060.1:0-1290 GCA_011620785.1 Methanothrix sp.
CCCACTGAAAAGAATCCAAAATGATGAATATCTGTAGCAACCTGATGCATACTTGGAGGCACAAATGAGGATCAGAGATGCCATAAAACTGATCGAGGCCGATGGCTGGAGGTTGGTGAAGACCAAAGGCAGTCATAGATGATATCTTGGATGGCTAAATACACGATAATTATTGAGAAGGGTGAGGGTAATTACTCCTCATACTGCCCCGATCTCCCTGGCGTGGTTTCAGCGGGCGACACCGAGGAGGAGACGGCAGAACTGATGAAAGAGGCGATAAAGGTGCATCTGGAAGAGCTGAAGGAGGATAGGATACCGATTCCGAAGCCAACGATCTCTGCAAGATATGTAGAGGTCGTGGTATGAACGGCGTCGTTGCGCCCTGCGCTTGCCAAACAGCCAGCACATAACCATTCCGGTCTCCGGGGACCTCAATATAGGTCTCCTCGAATCGGCAATAAGAAACATTGGGTCGCTCTGGGTCGCTCTGGGTCGCTCTATAAGTCTGCAGCTTAACCGCCATCATCCTGTAGGCCGCGACCATAAGCCGCGCCCCCAAACATAGCGCGGGAGGTCAGCAGGCCGACTCGAGGACGCTCAGCAAGAATGCGCGGAGGTTGATATTGATGCAATCAAATGCTCTTACGAATAATCAGGCAAAGTAGGTCGAGATTAGAAAAATTCAGAGCGGCAAATCAGGGAGCCAGACTCTTGAGCGCCGGACTGGATAACATCGTTAAAGAAGCTCGTTTATGGCATCTGTTATTGACCAGACCTCAATGATGCCGGAATCTTTTATGCTACCGAAATGAGAACCATTGGATATCAAGATTGCTCCGGTGTGCAAACAAGTTGCTGCATGAACGACATCTGCTCGTGATCCTAATAAGCATGTCATCTGCAACCAAATCCCAAGTCCCTTCAACCAGCCTTACAAGTAGTTCGGTGCTCTTCGTCCTCCCGCTCTTGACTGCTGCCACGAAAAGGTTGGTATCAATCAAGAACTTTGTACTTCTTTCTCGCAAGCCTGTTTGCCTCTTCCTCGATCTCTTCTTCCAGCCGGTCCAGGTCTACGCTTTTCGCCTTCTCTATGATCTCTTCTATCATGGAATGCAGATCGACTTTTTTCAAAACAAGGGCATCCGGACCCAACTCATCGACGATGAGTTCATCTCCTGGGCTGATGTCCAGCCTGCTCCGAAGCTCGCTGGGAAGAACCACTCTTCCTTTTCCATCTACTTTTGTCAAGGGCATGAAATCATCCTTGAATCCCATATGTGGGATATGATC
>WOYM01000060.1:1390-8679 GCA_011620785.1 Methanothrix sp.
AAAGAGGATGAACTAAAATGGGTGCAAGAACCCTCAAGATCCCGGAAGAGATAGTAAATGCCCTCCGGATTCCTCCTGATGATGTTGAAGGGGAGCTTTACAAAGAGCTAGCTATAGCATTATATCAGAGAGGAATGCTATCTTCAGGATATGCTTCTGCCCTCTGCGGCTTGACTCGCCTTCAGTTTGAGGATCTTCTTGGCAAGCGAAAAGTGCTGCGCCACTATGGAGACGCTGAGCTGGAAGAGGATCTCAAATATGCCAGGCGCAGTCAGTGATTCTTCAACTCTTATACATCTGGCAAAGATAGGACATCTTCATCTTCTCCTCGATTTTCATCAGTCGATTCTCATAGCACCAGCGGTCTGGAGAGAGGTAGTTCAAGAGGGGAAGGATTGGCCGGGCTCCTCAGAGTGAAGGTGAGGATAATCTGTCAGTCATCAGAGCCTGTTTATCTCCCTCAGCCTCTGGGGCCCCGCCATCAGCTCCGTTCCCACCAGCAGGGCATCCGCACCCGCCTGCACCATCCGCTTGGCATCCTCCGGGCTGTGTACCCCGCTTTCCGCTACCAGGAACACCCCTGCCTCTCGCGCCTGCGGTGCCAGCCGCTCAAAGGTCTCAAGGTCAACCTCCAATGTCTTCAGATTGCGATTGTTTATGCCGATGATCCTGGCCTCTGTTGCCAGGGCCCTTTTCATCTCCTCCTCGGAATGGACCTCTACCAATGGCTCCATTCCCTGGGCCCTGGCCGCGGCAATGAAACGGTCCAAATCGATATCCAGGGCAGCAATAAGCAGCACCAGATCCGCCTGGACCTCGCACAGTTGCACCTCACTGAATATGAAGTCCTTTCTCAAGACCGGCAGGCCCGCCCGGCGAGCAGTTCTTGCGTTCTCCAGACTGCCTTTGAAGTGAGTGGGCTCGGTGAGAACGGATATGGCGCAGGCACCGTACTGCGCGTAAGCCCGAGCGTAGGCTTCCACCTCTTCCTGAGCGAGAGTCCTGCCAAGTGCCTTGGGCTTGATCTCGGCGATGATGGGAATCAACCCTTTGCTCTTCGCCTCAGCTGCAGAGGCAACCAGATCCCTCCTCTCCTCCGCCGGCCAGGCAACCGCCGTCGCCGGCCCGCGGGCCCGGGAGGCCTCCAGGATGCCGTCAATCAAGGAGTGCAACCTTCCACCTCCTCCACCCAGTTTTTGATGATCATTTTTCCCGAGGGAGTGAGCACCGACTCCGGATGGAACTGCAGTCCACAGTGAGGCCGATTCCTGTGGCGGATGGCCATAACCACTCCCTCAGCGCTCCGGGCACAGGCCTCCACCTCCGGGCTGAGCCTCTCGATGGCCAGGGAGTGGTAGCGACCGCCCTGCAGGGGATTCTCCACCCCCCGGAATATGCCCCGGCCATCATGCTCGATCTGGGAGGTCTTGCCGTGCAGAGGCCTGGTATGAGATATGGTCCCTCCATAAGCCAGGTTCATGGCCTGGTGGCCCAGACACACCCCCAGGATGGGCGTTTTTGGGTGGCCGAGAATTATCTCCAGGCAGCTGCCTATATCCCTGGCCTTGGCCGGATGACCGGGACCGGGGGAGATCACAATCCCCCTGGGGTTCAGCCTCTCCACCTCCGCCATAGAGATCTCATTGGAGCGGACGATGGTGTTATCATAAAAGACGGAGACATAATCCACCAGGTTCCAGACGAACGAGTCATGATTGTCCACGAAGAGAATAGGCCTCATGCCGCCACTCCCAGGGCTCTTTTCATGGCCGCCATCTTCCTTTCCGTCTCCTGGTACTCCTTCTCCGGATCCGAGTCGGCCACTATCCCCGCCCCTGCCTGCACTGTGGCCACGCCGTCCTTGACCAGAATGCTTCTTATGGCTATGGCGAAGTCCGAGCTCCCGTCTATGGAGAAGTAGCCTATGCCTCCCCCATAAATTCCCCGGGGAGCCCTCTCCAGGTCATCGATGATCTCCATCGCCCGCAGCTTGGGAGCACCGGATAGGGTGCCAGCGGGAAATACCGATCGAGCGGCATCGAACTGGTCGCACTCCTCCCTCAGCTCTCCAATCACCGTGGTCTCTATGTGCTGGACATGAGAGTACTGCAGAACAGACATGAAATCCTCTACCTGGACCGTCCCCGACCGGCAGACGGAACGCACGTCGTTCCTGCCCAGGTCCACCAGCATCACATGCTCCGCCCTCTCCTTCTCATCATTGAGCATAATCCTTGCATACCGGTCGTCCTCAGACTGGGTTCTCCCCCGGGGACAGGTCCCGGCGATGGGATTGACCTTTAACATGCGGTTGTAGGTATTGAAAAGGGTCTCAGGCGACGCCCCCACAATGGCCAGATCACCGAACTCGAAGAGATAGGTGTAAGGGCTGGGATTGATGCTCCTCAATTTCAAATAGAGCTTGACCGGGTCCGGGCATTCAATCCTGGTCGATCGGGCCAAGACGACCTGAAATATGTCCCCGTCGATGATATGCTCCTTGGCCCGGGATACGGCCTCTTTATACTCTTTTGGCTCCCCGGCCGAGAGCACCCTGCCTGATATATTCGGATCCTCTTCCGGATTATAATCGGGATCTAATCCGCCGATGGTCTCAATCAGATTGACCTTGGGGCCGGGCAGAATGGGGGCGATGGAGAAATAGACCTTGCGGTCCAGGTGATCGAAGATGAAGGTGCTCTCCGCCAGGCCGAACTGGGCATCAGGAGTCTCAGAGATCGAGCTTTTCCCCAGCCTCTCTTTCACCAGGTCGTAAGCCAGAAAGCCTATCCCTCCTCCAGTGAACACCTGCCTGGAGAAGCTGTTGGGCATTCCATTGCTCGAGGGTATGGCCGCCCTCAGGACATCGAAGAGATCACAGCCATCCTTTATCGGGCCCTGGAGAACTGAGCCCTTTCTTTCCACATCCACGCAAACCGAAAGCCTCTCACTCATCGGCCCCATTCCGCCGCTGAAAAACTCCATTTCAAGGAAGCGGTTCTTGATCGAGATCATGGCCGATGGATCGGCCCCCACAAAAGAGAACCTGGCCTTCTGCCCGGACTTTTCCACCGACTCCAGGAGATAGGGGTACCTGCGATCGCGCAGAGCCATATACAGGGACAGGGGCGCATCCACGCTGACCTTATTGCTCACATCGATGAATACCGGAGCTACTGGGTCGCTGGGCATCTTCTCACCTTCTGTATAAATGCTCGGACCTTGAATGGGTCCTTTCTGCCCGCGGTCTCTGTGCCGCTGGAGACATCCACCGCATAGGGCCTTACCCGCTCTATGGCCTGGAGGACATTTTCCGGATCAAGCCCCCCGGCCAGGATCACCGGCACCTGGAGCGATCTGACGATCCCGGCGCTCTTGTCCCAGTCGTGGACCCTTCCCGTCCCGCCCAGCCTCCCTTCGACCATGCTGTCCAGGAGTATTGCATCCGCCACCCTCTCATATCTCTCTGCCTGCAGGCCGCCGTCATCTGCGGCCACAGCAACCACCAGCTTGGAGCCAATCCTGCTCCTTAGATCAGCTACATCTGAAGGCGGCAGCGATGAGTGCAACTGGAGAACATCTGCCCGCGTTATATCGGCCAGTCGCAGCGCATCATCTAAATCATTGGGATGGATCACCGCCACGCTCTTGGTGTAAACCGGCACCTTATGGATCAGATCCGCTGCCTTTTCCGCCGAAATGCAGTGCCTGGAGTCTTCGATCTCCACCACAAATCCCACGGCATCCGCTTCTGCCTGAAGGGCAAGGGCGAGATCGTCACTGCTCATAATTCCGCAGATCTTGACCCTGGTCATAAGAAGCGCTCCAGCTTCTCAGGCTCACCACTTGCCTTAACCATCCTCTGCAAGGTCTTTAAGGACTCTCCGGAATCGATGGCATCTTCGGCCATGCTCGCCCCCTTCTTCAGAGTGGATGCCTGGCCGGATACATAGACCGCCGCCCCGGAGTTGATGACAATGATATCCCTCGCCGGGGAGGTCTCTCCTTTCAATACCTCGACTAACCTCTTGGCATTCTCATCGGGCATACCGCCGGCAATATCGGAGCTTCTGGCCTGCGGGTATCCCAAATCCTCAGGACGGAGGGTGTAGCTTTTTACCGATCCGTCCTTGAGCTCAGAGACGCGGGTCTGGCCGGTGTTGGTGATCTCGTCCATGCCCTCGCCGTTGACCACCATCGCCCTCTTCGCTCCCAGTAATTTCAGCACCTGGGCCAGCTTCTCGCACAGGCTCGGATCGTAGACCCCCATCACCTGCGCCTTCGCCCCGGCGGGATTGGTGAGGGGCCCCAGGATATTGAAGACGGTGCGAATTCCCAATTCCCTTCTCACCGGGCCCACGCGCTTCATGGCGGGGTGGAATGCCGGCGCCAGCATGAATCCGATTCCCACATCCTGAATCAGAGACCGGACTTCCGCCGGGTCGGAGCTAATCCGCACCCCCAGAGCGTCCAGGACGTTGGCGCTGCCGCACTTCGAGCTTATGGCATAGTTGCCGTGCTTGGCCACGGGCACGCCGCAGGCGGCGGTGACGATGGCGGCTGCGGTGCTCACATTGATGGTGTTGGAGCCGTCTCCTCCTGTGCCGCAGGTATCGACAAGCGTGCCGTTGACACAGGGCTCAATGCGGATGGCGGACTCTCGCATCTTCCTGGCAAATCCAGCGATCTCGGATACTGATTCTCCTTTTCTTCGCAATGCTACCAGCAGTGCTCCGATCATGGCATCGGATGCCTTATTGAATATCTCGTCCATCAGGGCCTCAGACTCCTCCAGGGATAGATCCTGCCCTTCCATGATCTTTTGAAGATAACTCAAATGAATCACCAGATCGATTGATGTACAACTTTGTACTTTACTGAGTAAAAACGTACATCGTATTTATAGATTATGCATTGCTAATCACAAAAGCTCATAGCCCGGAGGCTCTATCCTTGGATCTCAACCATGCGCCGCATCTGTCCGGTCAGCTAACTGCATATCTCAAATCCGGAAATCAGCGATTTCTGCCGCAAAGGGCATAATCCAGAAGTCCGCATTCAGGGATTCGAATGAATGCTAGTGGGTGGATCAATGATTGAGAGAAAGACTTCAATGATATTGGTGGCGACGATATTGGCTGGGACGATACTGTCCGGGACCACGGCGATGGAGACATCGGATCTCGGCCCTCAGACCGCTCTGGACGAGGAGCTCATAATCTTTTGCGGTGCAGGATTTACCGGAGCTATGAGTGAGATCGGCGAGATCTATGGGAATAGCAGCAATGCTCAGGTGCGATTCAACTTCGATGGCCTTCCTGCCCTTCGGGTTCAGATCGAGGAGGGCGCCTATGCAGATATCCTGATATCTCCGGATCAGAGTTACATGGATCCATTGGTCGAAGAAGGATTCATTGATGAGGAAAGTGTCCAGGTTTTTGCCAGCAATAAGGTGGCGGTGGTCTTACCAATAGAAGAGCTTCCCATAGGGGACTACGCCCTCCAGGTTCTTGACCTTATGGCAAAGGATCCCGAATACGGCCCGGCCTTCAAAGAGGCAGTCCTCGCCAATGTGGTATCTTTAGAGACCAGGGTCACGGGCATTGTCTCCAAGGTCGCTTTGGGGGAGGCGGATGCAGGCTTCGCTTTCATGTCCGATGTCAGCCCTCAGATGAGGGGAAAGGTCAGAAAGATCCCAATTCCGGAAGGATACAATGTGCGGGGAAACTGCAGCGCTGCTGTGCTCTCGCAATCCGATAATTCTGAAGCTGCTGAGGCATTCATCGATCTATTGGTGTCAAATGATGCTCAGGCCATACTGGACGAATACGGATTCATTCCACTGTCGGGCTCGGAAGAGAACGCAGCCTTGCCGGCCGGGGACGGGGCCGCAGTCGTCAATTAATGCCGAGAAGATCCAGATTACATGAACCGGAAGATGCAGTAAAGGCTAAAGATATTCATAGGCCATGAGGCTTTAAGATACCATCAGCTTTGAGAAGGGAATTACTATGACCGGCGGAGAATTGTTAGAGGAGACAAAGAGGCGTTTCATTCAGCTGCTCAAGTTCCAGGGCGATGAGGTCTATTGCCGGGAGCTGCAAAGCGAGGTGGTAATCAGCAGGCCGCTCAGCGCTCTTGAAGCAATCGGAGATCCCGGAAGGGACGATTTTCCCATAATCAGGGGACGGGAGGTTCTCGTGCAGGCTACCTTTAAGGGAGTTGCCGGACAGGCGTTCACTGCTGCTGGTGGAGATTTCCAGGGAACTTTAGGAGATGTCCTGGAGCTTCCGCTGGATGAGAACTTCGAGCGAGCGGTCTTTGTTGCCACCATGAATGCTGCTCTCAGATATCTGGGCAAGATCGAGAAGACAGTTCACTGCCGGGATGATGGCCCGAAGAGGTGCTCCTCTTTGGCAGTGGATTGGCTGAGAGACCAGGAATGGGAGAAGGTGGGCCTGGTGGGCCTGCAGCCAGCCATTCTGGAGGCTTTGGTCAAGGCCTTCGGCAGAGAAAGGGTGATGGTCTCGGACCTGGCGGAGGCGGGCAGCGAGCGCTGTGGGGTTAAGGTGCTGGACGGCCTGAATTCCGGGGAGATATTCGAGCAGTGTCAGATCATTCTGATCACCGGGTCGACCATAGTGAACGGCACCATCGACGATCTCCTGGGCCGGGCAGCTGAGCATGACAGAAGGGTGATGCTCTTCGGAGTGACCATAGCAGGAGCCGCATACCTCATGGGGCTGGAGAGCCGGTGTGCCTGTTCAACCTGAATGCTTAAGGCGAGAGAAATATGCTAAAAATATATAATCGTAGATGGGCCGGTGTGAATAAGTCGGATATCGGGCCTACCACTTGCCGGTCTCGATTACATTGAGCTTATCTAAGAGTTGAGCTACCGCCTCCGGACTGAGATTATTCTTCCGGCTTATCTTAAGAACGCGCATTAGCTCGGTATTCTGATCGGTTCCCGTTAGCTGGGCGGCATATATCTCTGCTGCATCCAGGCCCTTTTCTACAACCACCTTCTTTGCCTCCTTGAGAACATCCCCGGTTATGCAGCTCTTGGCAGCACCGATCTCCTCAATCGCCTTTCCCATATCCTCCAATTCCTTTGAACTCAGCATATCTTCCACCTCGCAGATTCTTTATGAATAGTAATGAGGATTGATATTATAAATATCTATTGAGATAGATCTCATCGGGAATGCTAGCGACCCGGGCAAGACATGTGCCCAAATTCCAATTAAGCATTAGCACCCAAGGGAAATAAGTCCTCACCCTCCCGC
>WOYM01000107.1 GCA_011620785.1 Methanothrix sp.
TCAGATCGATGACGTAGGAAGCCCTGTCCCTTCAGGGGCATGGGAGGAAGTCACAGGTTGCAGAATGGGTAATTAGCTGTTTAGAGAAGGGATTAGAGATGCGAGAAGATTCAAAGCCCGAAGAGTCCATTCTTCCAGATCGAGATTATCTTATGGATCTGCTGAAGAATATTATAAGTTTCAGGACGGTCGCTCCTCCAGGAGACTGCTATCAGGAGATAGTGGAGTGGCTGGAGCCCATATTCAGGGATATGGGATTTGAGACGACGAAGATGAAGATGCCCCAGGAGGTATTCGCAGCCAAATGCTGTGATAGCCGGCTGGTGGGGGACCGGTACAACCTCCGGGCCGATTTGTCTGTAGGGGCGGAAAAGACCCTGGTGATATATGCCCACCTGGATGTGGTACCGGCAGAGGGCGAATGGGACACCGATCCCTTCTGTGCGGTGCAGAAGAACGGCCGGGTCTATGGCCGGGGGGTCTCAGACTGCAAGGGATCGGTCGCGGCCCTCGTCGCTGCTTTGAAGGCGCTTTTGTCCAAGAAAAAGCCCAAGTACAATCTGAGCATTCTCTTGACCACCGATGAAGAGGTGGGAGGCTACTCCGGCCTGTGTTATCTGACCGATCTGGGTCAGGTGAAAGGGGATCTGATGCTCTGCATGGATGGCTTTTCCGATGACGTGGGGATCGGGAGCAATGGCATCATAACCTGGGATGTAATGGTTAAAGGTCGGTCGGACCACAGCGGATCGAGCTTCCTGGGGGTGAATGCGGTAGAAAGGTCGATACCGGTCATGGAGAGGCTTATGGACCTGAAGAAGGTGGTACAGGCCAGACGGTCCCGCCTTCCCGCCAGCTCGCCGGTGAAATCGGTGGGAATAGAGAACCTCATGCCGATCCTCAATATCACCATGGTCAATGGAGGGGTCAAGGAGAACATAGTGCCCGATAGGTGCGTTCTCCGGGGGGACCGCAGGGTGATACCGGAGGAGAGGATGGAAGAGGCGATGGAGGAGATCGAAAGGGCACTGGAGCCTCTGAGATCAGAGGGTATCGACTTCGAGCTGAAGTTCTATCCCGGATATCCGCCCATGAGCGTTGATCCGGAGCATGCCTGGGTGAATGAAGTGAGGGAAGCGGTGGAGAGGGGGATGGGATTTATGCCCCAGCTCTCAGCAGCCCAGGGAAGCTTAGATCAGGCCTATGCCACAGAGAAGACGGGGATTCCCACCTGCGTCTACGGCGTCGGCCGGCAGCTGGAGAGCAATATCCATGCTCCAAACGAGAACGTGCGAATAGCTGATCTGGAAGGCTATACCAGATTCTTAATTGAGCTACTGCAGTAGATCGGCCGTAAGCAATCCGGGACCGGGGATAGATAGTGATATGAAGGCAATAGCGGTCGTCGGGACCAAAAAGACGGGAAAGACCACCCTGGTAGCGGCGCTGGTAAGATCCCTGGCAAAGCACGGAAAGGTGGGGACAGTCAAGAACATGGTCGATCATCCCGTGGACCGGGGGGACACCAAAAGGCACTTCGATGCTGGGGCGGATGTGGTCATAGGTCTGGGCGAAGCTCGGCTTGTGGTCAGGCGAGAGCGAGGGGACCTGGAGTCTGCCCTGGCGGAGCTGGAAAGAGAGGGGATGGACTATGCGGTGGTGGAGGGCTTCAAGCACAGCTCTCTTCCCAAGATCGTCATGGCGGATATAGAGGTGCCGAACATGGTGCGAAGGGTGACGCTCCCTGAGGTGGACGATGCCCTGGTGGCGGAGCTAGCGGAGATGGTCAGGGGGATGGGGGACTACAAAACAGCGGGCTAGAGAATTGACCTTAGCGAAAAAATGTCAAGACCGCATAAAGGCCCAGAAAAGCTTTTTCACTCCTCCTTTCTCATCCCGGCCATTGCCCCGGCCAGCATCACCGGCCCGTCAAATCCGTTCCTCGCCCGGCTGGAGTCGATGAAGATCTTCTCCATCATAACCGGAGCGCCATAGGACTGGGCTCCGCACAGGAGCATCAACGTCCTGAAGATGAGGTTGCCCGAAATGCCTTCTGGAGCGATGACGATGTCGTCTCCCCGGCAGTTCTCGATCAGAATTCCCTTATGTTCTGCATCGATTCCCGCCTTGAGAGCGCGGGCGGCGATCTGCTCGCCCTCCAAAAGGCTCCTGTCCACCCGCTCGCACCTACCCCGGTCCTCCATCCTGCCCCCGGAGAGGACCGCTGCATGGGGCAGGACGCCCATATTTTGCAGGAGCCTTGAGCCCCCGAGCAGCAGATCCAGACGGTCCTGGGCTGTCTCGCCCTCATCGATTCCCACCGGCCCTAAAAGAAAGGCCCAGCCGGATAGCTCGATCAGGGCCAGGCGGCGGACGGGCAGGCGGAACTCCTCCGCCAGGGCACGCATGGTCCTTCCTGCGGGCAGGTTTCCCCGTACAGTGCCATCGATCACCCCGTTCGCCAGGAGTCGCACCAGCTCCTTCCAGGGCTCATCTGTGCAAATATGCTCATATGGGCAGCTTTCATCGACGTTGCCCACCACCAGCAGCTCTGCGAACCTCTCCGCCGAGTGCAGGGATGCTATCAGCTCTCGGTCGGGGTTCCAGATGCCGATTCCTATGCGGGCGTGAGTCTTTTCCGCCCGATCCTGCAGGGATTTTATGAAGCTTGCGTCCATGTCCTAATGAATTCCGGTCACGCACTCATGGGTCAGGTCGAAGAGAACAGACTCCTCTTCTCCGCTGCGAATTATCAGCCTTCTTTCTTCTGTTACCCGGCCGATGACCCTGGCGGTCAGGCCGCGCCTGGTGAAGACCTCCAATACTCTCTCCTGGTTCTCGGGCCTGGTGGTGACCACGAATCCCATTCCCGGATACATCTGCAGCCAGCCGGCCAGGGTTAGGCCCTCGGGAACCACTATGGCATCCACATCCACCACCGCACCTACCTTGCTCGTCTCCATGAGCATGGCCAGGGTGCCCAGGAGGCCGGGGTTGCTGATGTCCTTGCCCGCCCGGACCAGGCCGCTTTCGCCCAGCTCCCTCATTGCCCCCAGCTGCTGCGCCAGCACACTGCTTTCTTTGAAGCTGGTGGAGTCGAAGCTCAATTGAAACTGGGGATGGGGCTTTCCGTCGGTATCATAAGCGGCTATGACCACCTCACCCGGCTGCGCTGTGCTGCTCAGGATCACAGCGTTCTTCTTTGCCTTTCCAAGGATGGCAACGTCCAGGGCGCTGTAAGGGGTATCGGGATGGAGGTGGCCGCCGATGATGGGCACACGGAGCTTTTCTATTCCTTTCTTCATGCCCTGGAGAACCCTTTTGGAGATCTCGGGATCCCCCGCGGAGAGGACATCCACCATGGCCACCGGCCAGCCGCCCATGGCGGCGATGTCATGCACATTCACCAGCACCGAGCAGTAGCCCGACCACTCGGGATCGGCGTCCATAAGCTTGGACCAGATGCCGTCCGCGGCGAAGAGCATGACCTCATCGCCGTCGTCTATCACTGCCGCATCCTCACCAAAGGATGCAATGATGCGCTCGGATTCTATGGGAAAGAATGATATCAGCTCACCAATCTGCTTTTTTCTGGTGACTCCCACAAATCCGCGCAGCTCAGCTGCCAGAGACTCAAGATTCATCGGAGTATGCTGGGGCTCTGATCAAAAATAGATGTCGCTAAAACTCGGCCGCAAAGTTCTTAACCGGTTGACTCCATCAAGAAGATGAGCCTTTTCTGCAGAGGGTTTCCGCATTCAGGTTTCCAATGGAAATGATTAATCGAAAAGTTTGTAATGTTTTTAGGGATGCCGCTTTTCGAGAACTATGTAAAGAATAATAATGGATTTTACTGGTGTTTTCTGATAAAACCAATATTTAATAATCCATATGCGCAATAGAAAAAAAGGGGTTAACTAATAAAATATATGATAAAGTTTGGCCTCTGATAGCCTCGATCGCAGAATCCACGAATCAAATCGAAAATCACTGCTAATAATTACCATCTCCATTGAAGTATCATTCAAATGCAGATTCCGGGCGCATCCTTCAATAGCCCATGACACCCATATCCGATTGGTGAAATGAGATAATGGCTCATGGATGCATCAGAATAGCGGGAAGGAGGGATACAGATTGCTGATCCGAGAATTTGAGGGCGGGCGGAGCCTGCTGGCCAGGCTGGAGCATGGGGCGGAGATAATCGACGAGATCACGAGCCTCATAATAGAGAAAGATATCCGGGCGGGCCACTTGAATGTGATTGGCGCCCTGGACCAGGCGGAGATCGGCTATTACGATCAGCTTAGTCATAGCTACCAGGGCATTCAGATCAATGAGCCGGTGGAGCTGGCCTCCTGCTCGGGCAATATCTCCCTTCTGGGGGGCCGGCCATATGCTCATGTTCATGCCGTCCTCTCCGGCATGAAGGGAACGGTCTGGGCGGGGCACCTGACCTCGGGCCGGATCTTTGCCGCTGAGCTGTATGTTCAGGAGCTTGCTGGACCGGATCTGATAAGATCTCTGGACACCGTTACCGGGCTTAATCTGTGGAGAGAAGAGTGAACAACCAAGATTATTTCCAGCTTTTGCAGGACGGCCTTGGTGATGCCATGGCCATAGCCAAGGAGGCTCGCAGCCGGGGGCGGGACCCCACGACTGATGTGGAGATACCCCTGGCGGTGGACCTGGCGGAGAGGGTGGAAAAGCTGATCGGCATCCCGGGCATTGCAGAGAGGATCAGGCATCATGAAGCGGAAGGATTGAGCCGGGAGGAGGCAGCGCTTGCCATTGGTATCGACTTCGCTGAGGGCCGGCTGGGTGCGGGGGCCAGCAAGATCGAGTCGGTGGAGAGCGCCATCCGCACCTCGGTGGCCCTGCTTACCGAAGGCGTAGTCGCCGCCCCCATGGAGGGCATCGCCCGGGTGGACCTGGGAAAGAACGATGACGGCACTGAGTATCTAAAGGTCTACTATGCCGGGCCGATAAGGTCTGCCGGGGGTACAGCTCAGGCGCTCTCCGTTCTCGTTGCGGATTATGTGAGAAGGAGCGTGGGAATCGCCCCCTGGAAGCCGCGCCCGGAGGAGGTGGAACGCTATGTTGAGGAGATCGGCCTGTACAAGCGAGTGGCAGGTCTGCAGTACTCTCCTTCGGACGATGAGATCAGAACCATTGTGAGAAACTGCCCCATCTGCATAGAAGGCGAGCCCACCGAGGAGGAGGAGGTCTCTGGCTACCGGGACCTGGATAGAATAGAGACCAACCGGGTGCGAGGGGGCATTGCCCTGGTCTCGGCAGAGGGCATAGCCTTGAAGCGGCCCAAGCTCAAAAAGCATGTCAGCAAGCTTGGCATCTCCGGCTGGGAGTGGCTGGACTCCCTTGCCAGCGGCAAGAAGGATGGCGGGGACTCAACTCCCAAGTTCCTCCGAGACCTTATAGCGGGAAGGCCGGTCTTCTCCCATCCCTCCCGGCCTGGTGGCTTCCGGTTGCGCTACGGCCGGGCGAGAAACACCGGGCTTGCTGCTGCGGGGATCAATCCGGCCAGCATGCTTTTATTGGGCGAGTTCATGGCCGCCGGCACCCAGATCAAGGTGGAGCAGCCTGGCAAGGCGGCGGCCGTAGCGCCAGTCAGCTCGATTGAAGGTCCCACAGTGCGGCTGCTCAATGGGGATGTGGTGCGCTTTGACTCCGACCAGGATATACTGGAGTGGATGCCTATCAGCTGCAAAGATCCCAAGACCATCCAGATCGCCCTCAAGGCTCATGTATCCAGGATCCTGGACCTGGGAGAGATCCTGATCAGCTATGGGGAGTTCCTGGAGAACAACCGGCCCCTGGCTCCGGCCTCATATGCCTTTGAGTGGTGGGCGGCAGAGCTACTAAAAGCGGGCGGCGACCCAGCGGGCAAAGGGTCTATAGCTGGCGAAGAGGCTATTGCTTTATCCCGAAAATATGGCGTTCCCCTTCATCCTGCTCATACCCACCTGTGGCATGACCTCTCCATAGAAGATTACGAGCTATTGCGGGAGGTTGCGGCATCAAAAGGCATTCTGGAGTCGGGACGGCTGATTTTACCTCTGGAGGCCAAGGAGTCCTTAGAGACTCTGCTGGTACTGCACAAGGTCCGAGATGGAAGGATAATAATCGAGGACCCTCTGCCCTTCCTGCTGTGCCTGGGAATCGAGGGGGAAGATGGTTCATTGAAGAAGAGGGCCGAGGAGGCTGGGGGTGAGCAGGGCGGGGTTGATCAGGCAGAGGACTCGACTCTGGCCAGGGTCAACCGATTCACTGGCATTGTGGTTCGGGCCCGGGCGCCCACTCGCATCGGAGCCCGCATGGGCCGGCCCGAGAAGTCTGACAAGAGGCTGATGAGGCCGCCGCCTCATGTTCTCTTCCCGGCAGGGGAGGAGGGGGGCAAGTCCAGGTCCATTCAGGAGGCGGCAAAGCACTCCACTAACAGCTCCTCCGGGATCATCAATGTCCAGATCGAGCGGCGGGTGTGCAAGAGCTGCGGCAAGGAGGGATTCGCTTTCATCTGCGAGTGCGGCAGCCATACTGAGAAGAAGAGGGTCTGCCCCAAATGCAATATCCCAGCTCCGGAGAAGTGTCCCAAATGCGGCCAGGAGACCAATGCGGTAGCAGATATGCAGATCGATGTCAAAAAGCTCTATTTTCAGGCGCTGGAGAGTCTGGGGGAGAGGGAGCCAGATTCCCTGAAGGGGGTTTTAGGCCTCTCCTCACGGGACAAGACCCCTGAGCCCCTGGAGAAGGGCATCCTGCGGGCCAAGCACGGGATAAACATCTTCAAGGACGGCACAGTGAGATACGACCTCACCGATCTGCCCCTCACCCATTTCCGGCCGGACGAGATCGGCACCAGCCCTCTGGTGTTGCAGAGCCTGGGCTATGCCGTGGATATGCATGGTGATCCTCTGAACAGGCCGGATCAGGTCTGCGAGCTGAGGATCCAGGATATCGTCCTATCCAGGGATGCGGGCGAGTACCTCCTGAAGGTATCCTGGTTTATAGACGAGCTGCTGGCGAAGTTCTATCATCTGGAGCCATTCTACAATGCCCAGACCCCCCAGGATCTGATCGGAAAGCTGATGGTGGGCCTGGCTCCCCATACCTCAGCAGGAGTTCTATGCCGGCTGATAGGCTACAGCCCGGCATCGGCTGGGTTTGGCCATCCCTTCTTCCATGCAGCAAAGCGGAGGAACTGCGATGGGGACGAGGATTGTGTCATGCTGCTCATGGATGCCCTGATCAACTTCTCCATGTCCTATCTTCCCGCGAAAAGGGGGGGAAAGATGGATGCCTGCCTGGTCATGACCACCATTCTCAATCCGGCGGAGGTTGACAAGGAGGCTCATAACCTGGATCTGACCCCGGTCTATCCCCTGGAGTTTTTTGAGGCCACCCTCAGCAATACCAGCCCCAAGGATCTGGAGGGGAGGTTCGATCTGGTCTCCAAAAGGCTGGGCACCGACGCCCAGTATGAGGGGTTCAACTTCAGCCATGCCACCACGGACATCGCCGCCGGGCCGAAGAACAGCGCCTACAAGACACTGGAGACCATGGTCGATAAGATGGATGCCCAGCTGGAATTGGCGCGGATGATCCGGGCGGTGGACGAGCAGGACGTAGCAGAGCGGGTGATCAACTCTCATTTCCTGCCCGACCTGATCGGCAATCTGCACGCCTTCTCCAAGCAGAAGGTGAGGTGCGTGAAGTGCGGAGCCAAGTACAGGCGGCCTCCACTGAAGGAGACCTGCCCCAAATGCGGCGGCAGGATGATTCTCACTGTGCACGAGGGCAGCGTGAGAAAGTATCTGGAGGTCTCGATCAAGGTGGCAGAGGAGTATGGGGTGAGCAGCTACACCAAGCAGAGGCTGCAGCTACTGAAGATGGAGATCGACTCCCTGTTCAAGAACGAGAAGGCCAGGCAGACGGGGCTTGCGGACTTCATGTAGAAAGAAAGGGCACATCGCTATTTGGTGTGGGTTCGTGCGCTAGTCACAGGAATTCGACATTTTACTATTCGTCCAAATGTCCCCTACATTAAAGTATCTATGCCTACAAATTCGAGCATTGGTAGGACAGATGGTGCAAGTAGATGAGATGGTTTACAAAGGCCCCTGGGTCAGAAGCGCTCAACAAAGGTTGTTCCAAACACTTGAAACCGACTATGCTTTTCCGAGGGCTACTTGTCGATCTCTGGTGAATCTGATATGGGATTTTCTCAATGAGACTTTCGGTGAGAAGCTTCATGAAGGTCAGATCACTTTCCATGCAGCATCTACCTCCGAGCCTCCTGGAAAAAGACTCTCGCAGATAAAATCGGTCCCCGTCCATCTAACGGTTCATGATCGAAACGATATGGATATCCTAACCGAGAAAGGCACTTCTGGTCTCAGAAAGCACAAAATTCTTCGCATGGCCAGCGAGGCTCTTGATGGTTCCTCGCTGTTCTGAGTGGGTTTGGGGTAAGGTTTAATAATATCATTTCTT
>WOYM01000062.1 GCA_011620785.1 Methanothrix sp.
GCATCCGAAAGCAGGTTCATGTCATTGGTGGAAAATGTCTTGTTGCCTGACGATCCATCGATCTCGTGCACTATTCCCTTCGAGCTGGTGGTGGTATTGGTGATGAGAACCGGCTTGCTAAGATCTATCGGAGCGGTCCTCTTCTGCATCAGCATATTTGGATCTTCTCCGAAGTTGGCCCTCACCCAGGCATTATATTCGTCAACCTTGGCGTTGAAGCCATCGATATTCTTTCCGTCAAGGGCAAGCTGGTATGCTTGACCCATCTCAAAGCCCTTCTTGAAGCCATCAATGGCTCCGCTCTGCCAGTCGGTATATTCTGCGGCCACTGCCAGGCCCGCCAGACACAGAAATATCGAAATATATACGATTTTATTCTTCATATTCAATCACTCCTCTATTCGATTGCACTCATTAACGGCAGCATTTCTGCCAATAATATCAAACTCCGCTCTTATCCTGCATGTGAGCAGAGCGGCCATCCATTCCAGTCATTTCAAGATATATCCTGGAAGCTCCTATCTCAACACCGGTGGCAATGAGTAACTGCTGCTCTTCGCAACAACAGGGATGTCTGCACCGGCATAGCCATCCACATAGAATGGCTCATTGGTGTAAGGATCCAGGTAGAAGTACTTCGTCTCCCCAGTCCTGGGGATCTTGTAGGCATATATCGGATACCCCTTGAAGGGATCGACTCCCACTTGAGCTATCCCGCTCTCTGTGATGTTGAAATCCTTCCAGCTGTTGAATGGATCGGTCAGGATCTCTCCATCCACAAGAACGCTTCCCTTGGGCGCGCTTCCCCAACTCCAAAGGGTATCATTCTCGCTGGTATTCTCGCTTTTTTCCTTTGATTGGGAATCAATGGCCTCCAGGCTTGCCAGGATAGACCTACCGGAATCTCCACTTAGAGTCTGATAGCTGCCAGTGCTCTGAGCAGAAGAGTTCGCTAGCAAGAGACAAGCTAATGCCAACACAATCACTGCTAATGCAGTCTTCATACCGAACCCACCATGCTGAGATTGATGCCTGATGATAAAAGGCTTTCGCAGGTCATTTTATCAATTTTATCTGAGTATTGGTGGCAATGAGTATTGCTCTTCTTCGATGTACTGGCCGGAGATGGGAGTGAAGCTGGCATATATCGGCTCGCCGGTCTCCGGATTAAAGTAGACGTAGACCAGTTTTCCGCTATTGGAATCTGTGTATGTATAGTAGTGCTGCCCGGTGATTGGATCCACATATGTTTTGACTCTATCCCCAGTGACCGGATCGAAATAGGAATAAGCTGGGGTGTCTCCATAGGGATCCACGAACGAATCGCCCAGCCAATCGCGAATAACGCTCAGGTTCTTCAATGTGTACCGGGGATCGCCGATGATATTACCGTCCACGATCAGGCTGCCCTTGGGCGCTCCTCCCCAGCTCCATAGACTTTGATTGCTCTCGCTTTTTGATGCCGTCTCGGCGTCCGATGCTCCGATGTTGCTCAATACATTTCTGCCGTAGTCTCCACCAATGCTCTGGAAGCTGCTCTTCTCCTGAGCAAGGGCGTTTCCGGCCAAGAGGCATGCTATCAGCAATGCCATTGCTGCTGCAAATGCAGTCTTCATACTGACCCCACTGATGTTGAAAGGAGCCTTGGCAATAAAAGGCTTTCGAATGCAAGAGCCATTTGTGCTCAAAGCCAACCCAACTGAGGCAGGGCCTGGAGCAGGGTTGCTCTGAGCAACACATCGATGATCAGAGCCGCAAAGAGCCACGCACGGTAATTGGCGGACTGATAGAAGAACTGCTCGCCTCTTTTTGCCGTCGGATGGCGCACGAAATCAAGATTCTGACCCAGCAGCCAGCCGCCGGATACAACAGCTGCGATGAAATAGAACCATCCCAGGCCCGAGGCCAATCCCAGGGCAATGGAAAGAGCGATTCCTACCAGCCAGAAGAGGGTCACCATCTTTGCGGTGATTGGAATGCCGAAGGTGGCGGGAGTGGTGGGAATTCCCTCTCTTCTGTCGCCCTCAACATCACGGGAGGCATCGCAGTTGGTAAATCCCCAATCGGTGATGCATATCATCGCCGCCAGGATCAGAGAGGCAGGGTGGATGCCGGCGCCGGCCTTGAAAATCCCCGCCGGCTCCATAGCCAGCCAGACGCCTAAAGGCACCAATCCATAGGATAAGCCCACGAAGATCCAGGAGAAGGGGGTATTTCTCTTGGCCCAGGCGGAGTAGATGCTTGCAAGTATGGTGGCAGCGACGAGGGCGACAAAGCTCTCGGGGTTAAGGTAGAGGGCAGCAGACAGGGCGACGAGAAAGAGAAATATTGACCAGAACTGGGCCTGCCTCTTGGTCAGCTTTGCCGAAGGCAGTGGCCGGCAGGGCATGCCGACCTTATCCACCTCGATATCGCAGCAGTCGTTATAGACATAAGAGCTGGTGATGGCACAGTAGGCTCCGAGCACCGCTATTACAAAAGGAATCAGTGGGGGGAGAGTCCCTTCCACCGCATAGACCGCCAAGAGAGCCGAGGCTGCAGGCATGGCGATGTCCATGGGCGCGAGCGGAGGGCGTAGCAGCTCGATATATGCTCTGAAGTCTGAGAATCCTTGGTTTGTCATTTTATTCAAATCTCCCTCGGGATTTCATCCTTCGAATACCATGCTATCAGATTACACCTGAAAAGAGATCCAGGTGATCCCCGGGCCGGGTCAGATAATCCAGCCGGCCATGCTCCTTGAGCAGAGGGTACATCTCTTTGCCTTTGGCCAGCCCCAGTTGGGAAAGGGTTCTGCCACCTGGTGCGTCGGCCCGCCGCAGCTCAGACGCCTCCGGACAGCGCGGGTTCTTGATCCACCCATCGCGGGTAAAGAAATATGCCCCCCCTCCCTTCTCCTTTATTGGATCATAGAGGGATGAGAAGTCCCTGGCCACGAAATTGGACATCTTGAGGGTCTTATTGGATCGATTGATGGTGATATGCCCGTAATTGGGGGGAACCAGGACCTTGTCCCCGACGGCTGCGTTTATGGCCACCACATCGGATAGGTCCTCATTCTGCAGGAGATAGAGCGCCTCGCCCTCGAGCACCTCATAGAGCTCAGGATAGGTGACGGCAGACCCCGGTGCCAGGGGGTGATAGTGGCCTGCAGTCTTAATGTACTCGCAACCCATCATCCCTGGAGGGATTATGGTGATATCGTATCTCAAGTTCTGGTCTCGAAGCTTATCCCCGTCCGCCCGGCTCAAGAAGAGGTCGCGGAACATATAGTACAGCTCAAAGTTCTCTCTTCCCGCCAGCCAGCTCTGATCGAATATAACGTCTTTCATGTCAAAGAGCCTGCGAATATCAGGCTCTTTGGTCTTGCCACCAAATTCTAGATCCATCTTCTATGCCACCGCTTTCCTTAGGACCTCCTGCATTTAAATGGTCTTCCACTGGCATTCGAGCAATGGAATGGAAAGACCAAAAGCAAAGCTAGCGCTTAGCTTGCCAGTCTTATCATTCAGGATCTTTAGTTAAAGGACTCAGCAGGCATAAGGAGTGTTGATGGTGAAGTACTCCGTGAGCTCCTTTTTGAAGTCCACTATCACATCCACCTTCCAGTTTCCCGGAAGCCTGGCAACGTCAGTTCCCTTGATCTTCAGGCAGCTCCAGACGGGTGCCGCCCACATTCCCGTGAATCCGTCGATGGGCGGAATGGTGGAAAACGACCGGGCATAGGTTCTGCCCTCGGGCCAGTACCATCTCCACTCCACAGTATGCGGCTTGGAGTCCCGCCAGATAAGCAACCAGGAGACGGCCTGCTCATCATCGGTGGTAAATGTGTTTGTCCTGTATAGCGGCATGCCGCTATCGGTAATATCCTTGGCTATGGTATGCTCGCTAAGAGGAAAGAACATAGGATGGGATGCCAGAGCCCCTCCGCCCATGAGCAACAATGCCAACGCCACTAAAGCAAATACTCTCGTTCTCATTACCACTCACCATAACTTTGAAAGCTTTTCAAACCCCAATAGTATATTAATCCATGTAGCATAAAAAGATAACGATTGGGTGATAGAGATAAAAGATAGTGTCAGGCAATTGTCAGAGAGTCAGAGACCTTATGCCCGATCTTCTGGCAATCTCTCGGGGAAGGTCCATGACATGATCCAAGCTATCGATCACATTTCCGTCGCTGGTCAGAACTATTCCCCTGGTTGCCTTTAGAAGGCGATCGACATCTCTGCCGGTTCTGGCCGTGCCGCAGAGATGGCGCTCTGCCATCATTCCTCTTATCATCTCCGCCATCTCTCCGCTGCGGCTCATCTGCTGGTCCAGCAGCACCTCTGTTCGGGCGGGACCGGCCTGGGCCAGAAGATCAAGGATCTGGTTGAGGGCAAGAGCGGTGATCGGGGAGATTTTGTAGCTCCTGAAGATCCCTCTGCTATCTCGCAGGAAGCCGTCATCGCATGAATAGACGGGATGGCCTCCGAGGACGCTCTCGGTGGTGATAAGGACATTGTAGCCGTCAATGAAGATGGCCTTATCCTTCAGGTCCTCCAACTTCTGCATCCTGGACCTTCTGATCTGAGCAACGTCCGATTTCACTATTACCCTCATCAGGATGAACCTCTCTTCAATCGCCAATCGATGGTGATTGGAGATGAACCTGACCGCAGAGTCCTTGGGGTAGCCCCGGTCCACCAGATACCTCGCCTCCTCCAGGGCTTTTGCCGTTTTTGCTTTTATCGCTTCTCTATTGCAGCCTTCGCCGACAGTCTCACATCCTGGTAAAGATCCCGACCATACGAGTCCACTGCCACCACCATCGGACCAAGATCTTCGGCCTCCAGCTCCCAGATGGACTCCGCCATCCCCAGCTCCGGGAAGTGGACAGCACGAATCCGAAGCTGTGATGCAGCCGCCGCACCGCAACCCCCTGGATAGGCCAGATAGACCGCTCTATTCAAGAACGGCTCTCCTGGCAGGCCTCCTTTGCCGATTATGGCCTTCACCCCTAAAGCCAGAATTTCTTCGGTATAGCGTGCCATCCGGCCGCTGGTGGTAGGCCCGGCAGAGATGACCGAATCATCCTGAATTATGGGGCCGCAATGATAGAGCGCCGCTCCCTCTAAAGGTACTGGGCTGCCCTGGCGGCGGATCAGAGCATGGGCTTTGTCCCGAGCGGTGAACACCTTGCCCTTCAGAAATACTATATCTCCCGCATTCAGCCTTTTCACATCCTTCTGGCAAAGGGGGGTCTGGAGATGAAATACGGTCATAAAATCACCTCGGTAGCGCTTCTGTTTGCCCAACACTGGAAGTTTATGGCCACCGGCAGGGAGGCGGTATGGCATAGCGCCTTCTCGATTCTCAGGCCGAGGACGGTGGTGTCCCCGCCCAGGCCCATGGGGCCGATGCCCAGGCTGTTCAGCCTCTTCATGAGGTTCTCTTCAAGCCTTTTTATCTCTTCGGGCGAGCTGGTACGGGTGAGGCAGCAGTCGCCTCTCAGGGAGGATTCCCGAGAATTTGGCTGGATGCGGTGCATATTGAAGAGAGCGTGCTTAGCCAGCCGGGCGGCCAGATCGAAGCTGCCGCCGATCCCTATTCCCAGGAACAGGGGTGGACAGGCATTGGCTGCCCTCTCCCTGACCGC
Organism: Methanothrix sp.; assembly: GCA_011620785.1. GTDB lineage: Archaea > Halobacteriota > Methanosarcinia > Methanotrichales > Methanotrichaceae > Methanothrix. Next base: position 5,645 of record WOYM01000062.1, read on the forward strand.
ATCGACGATGAACTCCATTGGGTCGTCTGCCGGATTGAGCATCATGACGAGGCTCATGTTCTCAGATCCCGCTCCCTTGGGAAAAGCGGTGATGCTCAGGCTCTGGCCACAGGTCCGGTCCAGGATGATGTCCGGCATCCCGGGACCGGTATTGTCCTTGCTGTTCTCTCTTGTTAGGGGATCGACTGCATTGGGCCGGAGAGGTATCTGGGATGTTGCTCTCCTCACTCCTTGAGCTATGGCCTCCTGAAGATCGAAGTCCAGGTGCAGGTCTTGGCCCATCTGAACATGAAATATAGCCAGGCCCGTATCCTGGCAGATGGGCAGGCCTCTTGATCCGGCAAGGCTAACATTGTCCAGCATGAACTGGAGCTGAGAGCGGGCCAGGGGATTGATCTCCCTTTCAAGCCCTTCTTTTATTCTCTCCAAGACCCAGGGAGGAAGAGAGGTTTCAGCTCGATATAGGGCGCGAACGGTGGCAGCTGTCACCCGAGAGCTAGTGATCATCTGATTCTCACCCATCTCCTTTACCCTTCCAACTTCTTGCCCTTTTTTCCCGGCTCGATCTTAATGGGTTTGGACTGCTCGGGAAGAACAAGCCGGGTGACCTTCCCCAGAGCTCTTTCCATGGCATCCTTATGCAGGTCTCCGGAGGTGTGGATGCCCCCTGGACCTCCCCTCACTGCGCGACATGGATACTGCTGGCAGAATAGGCCGGTGAGGGACGGTGCCTCAGCCACAGTCTTTCCCACTATGTCTGTTGCGGCATGCCATGTCGCTCCGCAGGGGGAGCCGCGCAAGACGCGCACGCTGCTGATCTTACCGTCCTTTGTCTGGACCTCTAGCTCCGGTTTTCCCAGCTTTTTCGCGAACTGGTCGATCGTCGGGACGCCGCATTCCTCCAGGGTGCAGCAGATCTCATCAACCTCGATGTGGATGTTATACTCCTCAGCGATCTTCTCCAGCTCAGTGATGGAGCCCGCCCGGCCTATGCCGCCGGGAATGATGACCGCCTTAACCCCTTCTTTTCCTGCCAGGCGGACGATCTCCGGAGTGAGGTCCGGATGAAATGTGTAGAGAATGAGCAGGTCAGCCTGGAAGATTTGCGGGTCCAAATTCAGCTCCCGGACGAACTCCTCCGGATCCTCTATGAATCCCGGCAGGATCTCCGGGACATCAACCGATACCACTTCGAAGTCGGTATGGTCTTTTATAGTCTCAAGAAGGCGTTCGCCGTATTTTCCTCTTTTGATTACCCCAACCAGCATGCAGAAGGGATCGGCCAGCGTATTAATATCCTTGCCGGAGAAGATGGAAACATGCACCCCGCAAGTTCGAAGAGGTGGTCGGATAGATCGATCCCAGCGGTGCTCATCGCCGGTACCCATAGCGGAGTAGGCAAGACGACGATCACTCTAGGTCTGATGGCCGCCCTGCGCGCTCGCGGTCTGGTGGTTCAGCCCTATAAGGTGGGCCCGGACTTCATCGATCCCTCTCACCATACTGCTATCTGTGGACGGCCTTCTTTCAATTTAGACCCCTTTATGATGGGCGAGGAGGGTGTCCGTCGCTCCTTTTTCTCGGCTATCGAGGGAGCAGATGTTGCAGTGGTAGAGGGGGTGATGGGTCTATTCGACGGCATGGATGGCACAGAGGTTGGCAGCACCGCTCAGGTGGCCAAGATCCTGGATATACCCGTTCTCCTGGTGATCAATGTGCACGGCATGTCGCGAAGTGCTGCCGCCATGGAGCTGGGATTTGCCAGCTACGATCCAGGGGTGCGGCTGGCAGGGACGATTCTCAACCGGGTGGGAAGCAAGAGGCATCTGGATATGCTCAAAAGCTGCCTGGCAAAGCCCGTATTCGGAGCCCTGCCCAGGGATAAGGAGATGGAGATGAAAAGCCGCCACCTGGGACTGGTTATGGGCTTTGAGAAGGATCATGATCCAGAAATCCTGGCGACATTACTGGAGGAGAATGCCGATATCGACATGATTCTTAAGCTTCCGGGCCAGGCCCGGCCACCCGCGATTTCCGCCTCTATTGAACTGGCAGGGGCAAAGGCAGATGGAAATGGATCGGTGCGAATAGGAGTGGCCAGGGATCGAGCCTTCTGCTTTTATTATCATGAGAACCTCTTAGAGCTGGAGAGGCATGGCGCGGATCTGGTCTATTTCAGCCCTCTGGAAGACCAGTTGCCCGATGTGGATGGACTGTATATCGGAGGAGGCTATCCAGAGCTTTATGCCTCTCAGCTGGAGAGGGCTCCTGCCAGGAAGCAGATCAAGAAGGCTTCCGAGGATGGCATGCCCATCTATGGAGAGTGCGGGGGTCTGATGTATCTGGGAGCAGCCCTGGAGTCGGAGGCAGGCTCCTTTAAAATGGCTGGGGCCCTTCCCTGCACCACGTTCATGGAGAAGAGGCTCATGGCCCTTGGCTATGTGAAGGCGGAGGTATCGGAGAGAAATCCTCTGGCTGATGTGGGCAGGAGCCTTCGCGGTCATGAGTTTCACTATTCGCGCTGCATTTGTGATAGGGATGCCCGTTATTGCCTGAAGCTTTCCCGGGGAAAAGGAATCGCTGATGGCCGGGACGGTCTGGTGGAGAACAACACCATGGCTGGATATCTGCATACCCACTTTTATTCGGTATCTGGTAATAATTTCATTGAAAGCTGTCGTGCATACAGGAGGAGTTGAATCCGGATATCTGCAATATCTCTTAAAAAAACTGCTTTTTGAGCCTGCGTTGGCTGAGCCTACTTGGCAGGGGAAAAGCTCGTTTTTGCTGATCAATTCTCCTATTAACCCGAGATATACTTAATTTTTGTCAC
>WOYM01000041.1 GCA_011620785.1 Methanothrix sp.
CCATAATATATAAACGACGTTCTACAATATAAAGTTGTCTATTTTATTTTGCGTCTAGACCTTAGCATTATCCTGAGACATGGTAGTTCGCACCACCGTCTCAAGCGAGAATGGGCTCAGGAGTGGGCATCAGAGGGTTTTCAAGCTCGCTCCCTTCCATTTTGGCATTCGATTTTCGCACGACTCCAGAATCTGCCGGAGCTGCAGGACCCGGTTTGTCCAGCAGAAGGCGGTGGCTTGATGAAAGTCAAATCCCGCAGCCAGCTCCAACAGGCCGCAACCAACATTTTCCAGGACCTGGAGAAGAACTACCAACCCTGCGAAATCGTCTACATCATATCAGAGCTGCTTTCGGTGAACCCTTTAATGAAGCTTCCACTGAAGCAGGAGGCCCTCATCCAGCCTCTGAACAGACTGGAGGCTGAGCCTGGGAAAGGAATTCCGAAATCCAGGGCCATCTACCAGGCTGGGTGCCCTCTCTCCCCCTATTATCAGCCCTCCTATGTAGATGTAAATCTCATCGACCAGACCAAGCTCTATCAATGACCAGTTAAGGCGGGCGCCGCCTTCCACCATAAGGCGCCTTACCCCCCGGTTATACAGCTCTTCCATGAGCCCTGGCAGGTCCACCATCTCGGTGCCGCATTTGATTATCTCACAGCCAGGTCGAAGCCTCTCCAGTCTCTCCTCAGGGGCAGAATAGCATACTGCGATCATGCACCCCGGCCCGAGAATCTTTGCATTGGCCGGAGTTCGAGCGTTGCTGTCCGTCACAATTCGGAAGGGCTCTTTCGACCGCCCCATAACCGTTCTCTTCTCCTGCAAGATCCTGGATTTGACCCTCAGCCCGGGATCGTCTGCCAGAACCGTCCCCACCCCCACCATGATGGCATCGCTTGCAGCCCGCAGCTCATCTACCCTCAATAGATCCTCTTTGCCCGAGATCCTTATCTGTCTGCGGTCTCTTGAGCTGATCTTGCCGTCCGCGCTCATGGCGCTGTTTATGAAAACAAATGGCCTGTTCAAATGATCTCCGCCGTCATATTCTCGCCGTATTCTTATTCTGATCCTTTTGTTCTACTATGAGAAGCTAAATACATTGCCTCGTCTTATAACCATAGCCATGTCAAATATCGCCAAGCCCAAAATAGCTCTGCCTGGTGCAGCCAGGCTCAAACAGGATGAGCTTATTCTGCAGGGAACTATAATCTATGGCGATGATTTCCAGCCCCTTGAGGGTTACATCAGCATCCGGGACGGAATCATAAAGGAAGCGGGCACCGGGCAGGTTGACGCCGATTTTGAGGGGATAGTCTGCCCTCGTTTCGTCAATTCTCACATTCATCTGGGCGACTCGGCATTCAAGGATCCTCCATTCCTCCCTCTCTCCGAGCTCGTCGGCCCAAAAAGCCTGAAGATGGCCCTGCTGAGTGAAACCCCGCATGAGCGTCTCATCGAGGGCATGAGAAGAAGCCTGGCTCAGATGGTGGATTCGGGCACCTATGCCTTTGCTGACTTCCGCGAGGGAGGCGAGGCAGGAGTCAGGATGCTGCAGGAGGCTGCAAAGGATATGCCCCTCCTTGTGCGCGTCTTTGGCCGGCCAGCGCAGGGAGAGACGGAGACGCCGGAAGGCTGCACTGGCCTGGGAATAAGCAGCACCAGGGATTTCGATCCCAGCCTTATCCAGAGAATGGTCTTAGAGGCGCGCCGGGCGAGCAAGGCGGTGGCCATTCATGCGGGCGAGTCAGCCAGAGACGATATACCGGATGCCTTCTCACTTTTGCCCGATCATCTGGTGCATATGAGCCGAGCAGAGGAGTCTGACCTCAGATCTGTGGCCGAAATGGGCACTCCACTGGTGATATGCCCTCGGTCGAATCTGATCACCGGCTCAGGCCTTCCCAATGTGAAGAGGATGATTGAACTGGGGATAACTGTTGGAGTGGGGACGGACAATGTGATGCTCAACTCCCCGAATATGTTCATGGAGATGCATCTGATCAGCAGGGCTTTGCTGCATGACGATAGACAGGTATTTAAGATGTGCACTCTAAATGGCGCTGAAATAATGGGGCTTGATCAGAAGCTCGGGTCCATAAGGGAAGGAAAAGAGGCAAAGGTGATGGTCATCAACGGAAGCTCAGACAACCTTTGGGGATCGACTCATCCTCTCCGCAGCATTGTGCGGAGGGCCGAGCCAACTGATATATTAGCGATCTTCTAGCTTTAATTATTGGGGTGGATCATGTTCGAGAAGATTCTAGCGGCAACCGATGGATCGGAGCACGGATTGAGAGCGGCAAAAGTAGCAGTGGAACTGGGAAAGATCTCAGGAGGAAAGGTCTTTGCCGTCTATGTGGCGGACACGCAAAGGACAGCTCATCTGCCCGATGATATGCTGCTGTTCAGCATCAAAGAGCTTCTGCTCAAAGAGGGAAAGGAAGCGATAAAACAGGTCCAGGAGCTGGCAGAGAAGAATGGCGTCGACTTCGATGGAGCAGTGGTGGAAGGCAATCCCAGCGATGAGATCATAAGCTATGCTAAGAAAGAGGGGGCAAATGTAATCATCGTCGGCGCTGTGGGACGCACTGGCCTTGACAAATTCCTCCTGGGAAGTGTGGCTGAGAAGGTGGTACGCAACTCCAGGATTCCCGTTCTGACTGTTCCGAGGGAAGTGTCTTGAAGATTCTTGTCAGAGATGTGATGGCTCGAGAGGTCGCCTATGCCGAGATCCCCGGAAACAGGGACGATGTCTTGAAGACCCTTCAGGACCGGAAGGTATCCGGCTTGCCGGTGGTGAAGAAAGGAGAGGTGGTGGGGATCATCACCCGGTCCGATCTGCTCCGCAACCGGGAGGAGGACCAGACCGCTCTGCTCATGACCCGCGATCCGTTTGTGATAAGCCCGGACAGGAGCATAGTTGAAGCTTCAAAGCTTCTTATCCAGCATAAGATAAGGCGCCTTCCTGTGGTTGAGGGCAAAGAGCTGGTGGGGCTGGTCACAGTGGCGGACATCGTCCGGGTGGCAGAGGGCATGAACATAGAGGAGAGCATAGAGCCGTACCTGGAGAAGGAAACGGTTGTCCTCTGGAGCGAGATGCCCCTGCCGGTGGCAGGATCGATCATGGAGTTTGCGGCTGTCGAGGCCTGTCCGATCATAGATACCGACCTGAAGCTGGTGGGCATGATCTCCGACAGGGACCTCATCAAGGCCAGCGTCATCGAGGATTCGGTGGAGAAGACGGACATGTCCGCAGACGGGGGAGAGGATGCCTGGATGTGGGATCGGGTGATGCGGACCATCAATAAGTATTACACCGTCTCCAGGATAAGGCTGCGCGATATACCCGTAAGCGAGGCAATGGTCCCGCCAAAGACGGCATTCAAGACGGACAAGGTAAGCGACTGCGCTGCTGTGATGCGCAAGAACCGGATCGATCAGATGCCGGTGGTTAAAACGAGCCGCATGCTGATGGGAATGCTCAAGGATACCGATATCTTGAGGGCTCTGGTGGACTATTGCGAAAGATCAAGAGCTTGAACTCAATCGGTCAAATGGCGAAGACTTAAAGATCAGTCCATCCCAACCACAAAAGACTATGTCTCTAATCAAGTTCTTCAGCACCAATGGCCACCGGGAAAAGGTGGACTTTAAAGGAGCCCTCCTGGCAGGCCAGGCCCCGGACAAGGGGCTCTACATGCCGGAGAAATTTCCTTCCCTCTCTCCAGAAGCAATCCGTGATTTTCCTAAAATGAGCTATCACCAGATCGCTTACCAGGTCATCAAGCCATATCTTGGCGACCTGGTGGAAGAATCGGCTCTGGAGGATATGCTAAAAGACGCCTACAGCTATGAGGTTCCCCTGGAGCGGGTATATAACGGCAAGTATCTGCTGCGGCTGGATCGCGGTCCTACCTGCTCATTTAAGGACTTTGCCGCCCGGCTGATGGGCAGGCTGATGCAGTACTTCCTCAAAGAGGAGGGTAGAAGCATGATTATTTTAACTGCCACCTCCGGGGACACCGGCTCTGCGGTAGCGCATGCATTTTATGGCCTGGAGAATATCAAGGTGATAGTGCTCTTCCCGGAGAGGGAGGTTACGGAAAGGCAGCGCCGGCAGATGACCACACTTGGCGAGAACATCTATCCTCTGGCGGTTGCCGGCAAGTTCGATGATTGTCAGGCCCTGGTCAAGCAGGCATTTGTCGATCCGGAGCTTAAGGGACTCGAGCTCTCCTCAGCCAACTCCATAAATGTCGGCCGGCTGCTGCCCCAGGCGGTCTATTACTTCTATGCTCATTCCCGGGTTGCACCCGGAGGAGAAAAGGCGGTCTTCTCTGTTCCCAGCGGAAACTTCGGCGACCTGATGGGCGGTCTTATCGCTCTGAAGATGGGCCTTCCTGTGAAAAAGTTCGTGGCGGCCACAAATGAGAACGACGAGTTTCCTCGCTTCATGCAGACGGGCGTCTATGAGCCAATCCGCCCGAGCAAGAACTGCATCTCCAATGCCATGAACGTCGGCCATCCCAGCAACCTTGCCCGGCTCTTCTTCCTTTATGGCGGCCAGATGGATGAGACCGGACAGGTAGCCACGCAGCCGGACCTCTCCGCCATGCGCGAGGAGATCTATGCCGTATCTATCAGCGATGAAGAGACCCGCCAGACCATCAGAGAGGCTTACTCTCAGTACAAAGTCCTCCTCGAGCCCCATGGGGCGGTGGGATGGGCCGGGCTGGTGAGGTATCTTAATGAATTCGGAGACTGGAGCCCCGCTGTCTCCCTGGAGACGGCAGATCCTGCCAAGTTCCCGGATGAGATCGTGCGCCTCATAGGGGTGAATCCCTCTCTTCCTCCAGCCATGGCCAGTCTTGATGAGAAAGAGGAGCACTACCTGAAGATGGATGGCAGCTACGCTTCACTGAAGGATTATCTGAAGGGCTTTTTCTGATCGATTACTGGAGGCAATAGGATGGAGCAGGAGAGAATATTCTTCGATGATATCGGCAGTTATCCCCTGCCCAGGGGAGTTAGGCTGGATGGCCTGTCCAGGGATCGGTATCTGCAACTCGTAGGCCAGGTTCTGGCCGAGAAGATCAGTGCCGGGGTGGAGATTCCCACCTATCCTCAGCTCCGGGATATGATTCGCATGTTCATGGATCCCATCCAGGATCCGAAGATGACGGAAAGCCCCTTTCTGATCAGGAGAGAAAAGGCGGAGATACTGGAGCTACAGGCCGTCCCTCCCGGTCAGAAGGTGCGGGTCTGCGTCACGGGACCGGTTGAGCTCTACATATCCGCTTTTGGTGCAACGGGTTACACTGATATTCTTTATACCCTGGCAGAGAGCGTTTCCAGGTTCCTGGAATGGGCAAAGGAGGAGGGAAAGATGGACGTCGCCTCACTGGACGAGCCGAGCTTGGGCCTGAACTCCAATATCATCTTCTCTGAGGAAGAGATTCAGGAGGCTCTGGAGATCGCCAGCCGCCATTGTCGGGGAATGCACTGCGAGGTGCACCTGCACTCACCTCTCTATGCCGAGCTGTGCGCGCACGTCTCGGGGATAGACATCTTAGGAGTCGAGTCAGCCGCTCATCCTGATTACCTGAAGCTGATCGAGAGGGAGGTCCTGGAGGATACTGGGACATATCTGAGGGCGGGAATCGCTCGCACCGATATCTTCTCTCTATCTGCCCAGCTTAATGATAGATATAAAGTAAATCTATGGGAAGATCTGCCCCGTCTGGAAAGGGAGATCACCAGCCTGGAATCGCCTCTTATCATGAAGAGCAGGCTGGATCAGGCCTATGCCCAGTTCGGCGATAGGCTAATTGCCACTGGCCCGGACTGTGGATTGGGGCCCTGGCCAAGCCAGGAGCTGGCTGGAAGCATTCTGGGCAACTGCGCTGCAGCTATTGCTTCTTTTCGCTCTGAGCATCCCTGAAATGCCGTTATGAAAATATAAATTACTTCTTATCATAAAAACATATAGAATTATTTAACATTTATCTGAGCTCTTTTGCTATGGCAAAGGCCTGAGCATAAATATTTTCCTAATTCAATTTCTGATCTCAGTATATCTAATTATGGAGTACTATGATTACCATTATCTATAAATATTTTAAGAGCATTGGTATGTATCATGAAGCTGAGGGTAGTAAGTTCAAAAAAGGAGATCACAGATCTGAACAGGAATGAGCAGTTGGTTCATCTAGCTTTCAGGGCCTCTAATATGGATGTGATGAATCTGGTGCAGTCATGTCCCCGTCTGCGCGCCGTTCAGATACCACCATCTTACCATGAGACCATGTCCCGGGCCGCTCAGCAGTTCCTTGAGATTCAGGGAGTTCAGCTCCTGAAGGGAGATGTGTGGGGCCACCGCAAGGACATCGACGAGTATTATGCCATTGGAGAGCAGATAGTGAACCGGATCTCCACCCTCATGTCCGAAGGAAACAGCATTGAAGAAACTGTGAGGAAGCTGCAGAGAGAGACCAAGCTCTCTGAGGATCTCATTCGCTATATCTTAAAAGAGCAGGTGATGGCCTAAAGGAAGAACAGGGATATGAGAGCGCAAGCTTTCTCATGCAGAGCCTAAAGGATGATGTGTGCATTCTCCACGCATGTTTTCAGGCATATTCTCCATCGCAGTTCACAGATAAATTATGCGTCCAGTCTCCATGGCAGGGATCGGACGAGCACGCGCGGAGGCGCAACGGCAAATATATGTCAGAAACGAGCAACAAAATTAATATAATGTATTAATCGTGGATGGCTGGGAATGGTCGGGATCATTGGTTACATAGGAGAGGAAGTGGCCAAGCCCATCCTGCTCCAAGGACTTAAGAACCTGGAGTCAATGGATTATGATTCTCTGGGCTTAGCTACCTTATCTGACCGGCTGTTTATCGCAAAATCTGTAGGGAAGCTGGATGGAGCTATTGATGACCTTTTAAAGGAGCTTGAGGGAAACATCGGCATAGCCCATACCAGAAGAGCCACACATGGGCATATATGCGTGGCCAACGCTCACCCTCATACAGACTGCAAGAACAGGGTGGCCATTGTTCATAATGGCGTAATTGAGAACCATAGGGAGCTCAAAGAGGAGCTCATCTCCGAGGCCATATCTTCACCAGTAGCACTGATTCAGAGGTGATCGCCCATCTCATAGAAGAGGGCCTAAAGGCAGGTCGTAGCTTTATCGCTGCCTGTATGGATGCATTCAAAAGGCTGCAGGGCTGCTATGCATTGCTGGTGATCTCTCCGGACGCCCGCAGGCTGGTGGCTTTCAGAAAGGATCTGCCTCTCGTTGTCGGCGTGGCGGAAGGAGGAATCATATTCGCATCGGATGCATCAGTCCTCCTGCAATGGACTCCCAAGATGATCTATCTGCAGAACAACGATGTGGCCGTAGCCTGCAAAAAGGAGCTGGTGTTGCGCAATCTTATCGACGGCGAGGAGGAATAGGCTTGTTAAAAAATATTCTCTTTACAACCGCAATACTTTTTTATTATGGTGCCAGCCTTCTATAGAGGACAACGCCGATCTGATGATCAGAATTGGTGAATCACGGAGGACAAAATCATGAAGTTGTTAGGCATTTTGATGTGTATAATTATTTTTATCGGCATATGCGCAGCGGAGGAGACTGAATACTTCGACTGGAAGGGCTCACAGCTATACACAGCGAAAAATTATACCGAAGCTCTCGCCTATTTCAATCAGGCAGTGGCTCAGGACCCAAACTACGTAAATGCCTGGGTCCATAAAGGGGATACGGAGAGGATTCTGAAAGACATAAATGTATCGATCCAGTCCTATTACAACGCTCTGCAGTTGGACGGCAGCAATGCAGCTGCCTGGTCGGGCATCGCGGATTCATATTGGAGCTTAAAGAACTATTCCAATGCTTCCATTGCCGCCTCAAAGGCCACGGAGCTGAACAATAAGAGCAAATATTACTGGTATCGGGAGGGCAATCTACTTCAGTTGCAGGGGATGTATGAGGAATCTGTGGCGAAATTCGATGGCGCCATTGCTCTGGATCCGAATTACAAAGAGGCCCTCTACCTGAAGGGAATCACCCAAATGGCCCTGGGCAATTATGAGGATGCCAAACCTCTCTTCGATCAGGCACTGGTGGTCGACCCCAATTATAAGCAGGCTTATTTGGGCAAGGGACTGGCCTTTCATGCAGATGGAAAGCTTGTGGAGGCCCAGCAGGAGTATGATAAGGCCCTGGAGATCGATCCCGGTTATTCTTACGCCAAGATCAGCAGGATGCATGCCCTATTGGCAATGAATAAGCCAAGAGAAGCTTTTGGGATGTTGATCTAGATCAGAAGCCCGCGAACGCGGGCTCTGATATTTATTGGTAGTGTCCCGAAAATGCTGTAATTTCGTAGCCGCCCTGTATCCTACTATCAT
>WOYM01000117.1 GCA_011620785.1 Methanothrix sp.
TAAGGACGAGGTCGCGGGTTCGAATCCCGTCCGAGGCTTAATTCCAATTTTTAGAAAATCTGTCTTGGAGGGATCGAAAGGCCAGACCGTGGGCAAGATGATCACCAAAATCAAGGTGGTCAGGGAGGATGGCAGCCCCATAGACATGAGCCAGGCGTTCACAAGAAACATCCTGCGCATAATTGATGGCCTATTTGCTTACCTCATCGGCGCAATATTGATCTGGCGATCCGATAAACAGCAGAGATTGGGCGATAGCGTGGCCAGAACGGTGGTGGTGAAGGCCAGATAGATCATCAATAGATCGCTAGATCAGCAGATCATTTAATGCATCCGCGACCGGCTCCGGGCAGGGCTGGATCTGCCTGACCGGGAGCACTTGAGATGGAACTGATTTGGCATTCAACTATGCCAGGAATCTGAGGAGACATCCTCAGTCTCCTCCTCCTGCTGGATGCGGCGGCGGAGGATTCTTTTAGCAAGCCAAGTGAAGGCCATCAGGCTGATGAACAATTTTAATAGACCTTTGATCATGATTTATATCACCTGATACTAGTATTGGCCTTTGAACCTATAAAAATACTCTGGTATTCGTTCAGTCGCTAATAAGCATAAATGAGATGATCCAGAGGCATATCTTGGATTTTCGGAAATATCATAGTAGCGGAATGCCCGAGCGCCATAATCTCAGCAACTGATGGATTATGGCGCACCAGTATTGGGCCTAGGAGAAGTCCAATACCTTTTCCGAGATTGCTCCTGGAGAGTCTGCGATGGGCTCATCCCAGCCAAGATCATTCAAATTCTCCCGATAGAGCTCATTTGAGGGATCGAGCTGGATCGCCCTCTGGAAGCAATCGAGTGCCTCCTCATCCCGTTCCAGTTTCCTCAAAACCACGCCCTTATCGTTCCATGCCTCTGCGTTCTCGGGGTTGAATTCGACTGCCTTATCCAGGGAAGCTAGAGATTCATCAAATCTCTGCACTATCAGAAGGACATGGCCCTGACGGTACCAGGCTCGATCTAGATCCCCATCTAGATCAATCGCCTTTCTGTAGGCTTCCAGTGACTCATTGTACCGTTCCATCTTCTCCAGAACTATTCCTTGGTTGTACCAGAAGTTAGCATTAAGGGGATCGATCTGCAGGGCAGCTTCAAGAGAAACCAGTGCCTCTTCATCCTGGTTCAGTCCTGAGAGGACGAGAGCACGATCATTGTAGGCTTTTGCATTGGATTGGTCCAGAGAAATGATCCTGTCAAAGCTCTCCAGCGCCTCTTCGTATCTTTCCATCTTCAGCAGGAGATTGGCCCTGAAGCTCCAGGCCCAGGTGTCGCTCTGATTGATCTTCAGATATTGATCGATATCATCCAAGGCAAGTGAGTATGAGCCGTTATAATAATCGCTTTTCGTCTTGGCGATCCAGTGCTCAGCATCCTGGCCCATTGCAGCGGGGATGGCCAGCATCAAAATGGCAAGAAGAAAGGGAGCTATAAGCTTCATGCTTCCTAATGTATTCGAATAAGTGGATATAGGTTGCGGTCGATTTGGCTATCATCAACCAGACGGGTCAATTTAGAGTTTTATAGTCCTGATATAAAAATTGTTAGAGGGTGACCTTCTCCGCCTCATCCGGAGTGTAGCCCTCGTGGACTACCTTGCACAGCCTTCTTACAAGGAGAGTTGGATCCTCTGCCTGGAAGACATTGCGGCCGAAGGCCACCCCTGCTCCGCCCACCTGAACCGCATCGTAGACCATCTGCAATAGATCCCGTTCAGTGTCCATCTTCGGTCCGCCGGCGATGACAACAGGCACGCTGCAGCCTCTTACCACCTCCTGGAAGGTGTCGGGCGAGCCAGTGTAATTCGTCTTGACTATATCCGCCCCCAGCTCCGAGCCTATGCGTGCTGCCAGCTTCACATGTTCTACATTATGCTCAGACTTCACCTTTGGCCCGCGCGGATACATCATGGCGATCAGGGGTATGCCCCATTGGTCGCAGCTTCGTGCCACCCTTCCCAGATCATGGAGCATCTCCGCCTCATCATCGGCTCCAACATTAACGTGGATGCTCACTGCATCCGCTCCCACTCTTATGGCGTCCTCGACGTCCGTCACCAAAACCTTGTGGTTTGGATCAGGACCTAGTGAGCTGGATGCAGAGAGATGAATGATCAATCCCACATCCCTTCCATATCCCCGGTGGCCATGCAATGGTAGGCCCATATGTCCCAGGACGGCATTGGCCCCGCCTTCTGCCACTTTGTCTACCGTGGCCGGCATATCTATCAGTCCGGCAATGGGTCCTACAGATATTCCATGATCCATGGGGATGATGATGGTCCTGTGCGTCTTGCGATCCAGGATGCGCTCCAGCCGGATCGCCTTTCCGATCTTGCTCATGAAGGTGATGGATGTTTATTCTGAAATTAAAGATGGTGGTCGAATGAAGAAGAAGAGAATGGAATGACATGAGTGGATGGAACGGGTCTCTTATGGGCAACGAGACCAGCAGAGCGCTTAAATATCTTCGAGTATTTCCATAGATGGGGATTAATATGAAGTGGTCGGTTGTCTTATTCTGCGTTATAATATGGAACGCGCTCTTTGGAGCTGTAGTGGGTGACGTCTACCCTCTGACGGTTGAGGGGGTGGGAACGGTGACCGTTCCTGCAGATATAGTCACTATCTCCGTCTCGGTTGAAAGCAGCAATGAAAATATTACTCAAGCCCAGGATGAGGTCGGAGAGGAGATGAACCGGGTGATATCCGCCTTGAAGAAAGCGGGGGTCAAGGATGAGGAGATCCTGCCCGGCCAGGGAAGCGGCATATCCAACTTCCAGTCCTCGAGCAAAGTCTGCAAGACAGTGAATAACACCACTGTATGCGAGAATGTCACTCAGAGCGCATCCACTCTGCAAAGGTCCACGGTCATCCGTCTCCAGGCCAAAGATGAGTCCAGGATCGATAAGGTGCTGGATGCCGCTCGATCGGCAGGCGCTAACGCCTATGTGGCGGGATACTACCTGAAGGACTCAAGCGACGCTCGGGCAGAAGCCCGCAAGAAAGCTCTGGACGATGCCAGAAAGAATGCAGCTACCATAGCCGCGGATGCCGGGGGAAGCCTGGGAAAGGCCATGGATATCTTCGCTTATCCCGATCTGGGAATAGACTATTCCTATGGCGGTGGCTCGGGCGAGGGCAGGATGATGGATGTCAGCTCCAGGGTCATGGTGACCTATGAGTTTATCTTATAAGACACTACAATGACATCAGTATAAAGGGGTTAGTCTATGAAAAAGATATGCAGTGTATTAATGGGGGTGCTGCTATTGTCATTGGTCATACCTGCAATGGCGGCGGATAATGGAACAGATGTATCTAAGCTGAGAGTGGATGGCGAGGGTAAGGTGAAAGCAGCTCCGGATATGGCAACGATAGTTCTTGGGGTTGAGACCCGGAGCACAAGCGCAGCAGAAGCAGCCGAAGAGAATGCCATCCTGATGAACCAAACCATCAATGCCCTGCTCGAAGCGGGCATCAATGAGAGCCAGATGCAGACCAGCAGGTTCAGCCTGACCACAATGCCTCAGGACGAGCCCCGGGACGCTGATGCAACGCAGGAGGCTCCGACCTTCCTGGCCACGAACCAGGTAACAGTGAGGCTGGAGAATACCGCAGACGTGGGCCGGGTCTTGGATGTGGCGGTAAGCGCGGGCTCAAACAGCATCCAGGAAGTCAAGTTCGACCTCAAGGATCCAACCCCTCAGAATGATGAGGCCATGACTATTGCCATCAAGGAGGCGCAAAGGAAGGCTCAGGTTGCCGCCAGTGCCGCCGGATTGGAGCTGGGAAAGATCCTGGAGATAACGGTTGGCTATGGATATGTCATGGAGGCTTCCAGAAGCTATTCATATGCAATGGATGCTACCCCGATCCAACCAGGAGAGATGGAAGTGACGGCCAGCGTGAATCTGGTTTATGAGATCTCTTGAGATGTCCTCAAGAGGCCTCATGCCTCTATTTTCTATCCACCAGATCCATAGCGGCTAGATATACATCGGTTCAGGCGGCTTTGAGTCCTTTGCTGCTGATCCCTCGCCAAACAGCTCCTGGAATTTCCAGACCACATAAAGCTCACACTTGAAGTTCTCTCTTATCGCTTCCATCAGCCTGTCCTTGGTCAGGCCGTCGTAGTAGATCTCCCTGGTGAAACGAATGCTCCGCATATCCTCTCCTGCAGGCTCGATCTCGAAGCTGGACTGGCGGAACAGGAGGTCATAGCGTATCTGCCACATGAGCCTCTCTTTCTGCTGAGGCAAAAGGTGCATGATGGCCTTTTGATGGACATCAGCCAGCATTATCCGGCTGAAGATCACAACCATATCCTCGTGGCCCCGGGGCTGAATGATGCTCAAATGCCTGCCCGACCGGGCAGGATATTCAGCAGCGATCTGATAGTATAGGCTCTCGCTGGGCACCTCTTCCTTGAATATGTCCTCCTGTACAAGCCAGGTCTTAATTCGATCCTGAACATCGGCTATTTCTGGGGCGACCATCACGGGCTATCAACTCCTATGATTCAAATATTTTAATAAAAACTAAAAAGAGAAAATGTCTGGGTCTTGCTCTACTCCAGCACGCTATGCAGCGGGAAATGATGAATGCCCAGCTTCCCCTCGTAATTGGCTGCGGTTATCTTCAGAATGCCAGGCACTTGACAGGCAGCATGGATCCCCGCCAGCATGGCATTCTCTATGGCCTCCCGGTCAACGCCATTGATCACTATCTCAAAGACGCAAGAGACATCCTCCGCCAGAACGCAGACGCCGTCCTCCCGGAGCGATGTGCAGAATGCGGAGTTGGTGGAGGCCTTGAGGAACTTGTACTTTGAGCCCACCTTCGACCCGCTGGAGACTATTCCTCCCGGGAAGGGGGTGATAGTGCCTTTGACCTTGCGAATGGAGTCTATCGCCGCCTCGGCTGCCATCAGGCCGGACATCTGGTTCTGGCCCAGTATCAGGAAATTGCCCCCGGCGATTCCTTCGACCGCCCCAAAGCTGTTCTCGATGATGAAGTCGCCGGACATGAGAGGTATCTTCCAGATGTTCCGTCCAAACATCTCCTCTGTCTTCTGGTAGCCATCCCCGAAGAAGCTCAGCTTCTTGCCGGTATCAAACTGCTTTTCCGCATCATGCATGCCGCTGTAAGCAGCGGCGGTGGGTGCAGTGAGCACGCACTGGCCCAGCCTCATGAGCAATGAGTTCTCCAGGTTCTTGAAGCCCATGTTGCATAAGAGGATGTTCACACCAGGCCGGCCGTCGACGGTCTCTCTTCCATCCACGAGGCACTCTATGCCCGCCTCAGCAGGACATCCAATCACTGAGGTTCCAAATCCCGTGGCTTCCCTCGCCGCCTCCAGGGCCCATCTCTCTGTCACTGCTGTGATCTGCACCCTTGCCATCTTAATGGGAAAAGCTTCAGCAAAGGTATCATCAATTTGCACACCATTGATCTCCATAAACAACACCTCAAAATTCACTTCCGGTGCCTTTCAATCCGGATTATATGCCGCGAGAATAAATCCCCCATTAGGCTCAGCAGAGCAAGCCAGGGCAGCAGCCGCGCAGACCGGCCTCTCAAAGGAGAGATCATGGGCTTTGCGGGCTATCCCGGCCGCATCCCGGGCCGACATCGAGACATCCTCGAAATCGGTCTTCTCATATGTCGCCACCATTAAGGCCCGGCCCTCATCCAACCTGAACTGCTGCACCCGGAGCTCGTCCTTCCTGGCGATCCCCAGCCATACCCTGTTCCCGCGCACAGCCCCAGCGATGCGGGGTGTGTCCAGTTCATCCCTCTCGTGGCCATAAGCGAGCAGGCTCAAGGCCATGGCATCTCCCGGACTCTGCCCGTCCTCGATCCTCTCTGTGATCATATCGGTATGAGTGCCGTTAGTGACCACAGCCACATCATCTGCCACCCGAATGCAGTTGTAGGAGATGTAAGGGTTCCGTGCCAGGTCAGCAGGATCCAAAGGCAAAACTGTTATCGATTTCTCACGGACCTCTGCCCTCCGGTTGGGAAAAGAGCGGGAGGAGACTCTGTAGGCTACAAAGCTCCTTCCCTGGGCACGGCCTGCGACCACTATCCGGCCTACGTACATCTTCAATCAACCAGATTATACCTGGCGATGTTTCCATCTGCCAGAGCTTTGATATGCTTCAACATATCTGCGCCATTGGGCTTCTTGAACAGATGCTTGTAGCGGCCCTGCAGGCTGAGATACTCCTCGACCGGCTTGGGTCGGCGGATCTTCTTCACCCCCACCAGCTTTCCATCGACATACTCCGTGAGGGGCCACAGGCCAGTCTCCACTGCGAGACGAGCTAGCTCGATCATGGTTCCGGCATCGAATGTCCAGCCGGTGATGCAGGGGGCATTGACCTGAATATAGGATGGTCCATTGGCCTTCAGAGCCTCCTTTACCTTCCTTCTCAGGTCCACAGGGTAGGCTACCGAGGCGGTGGCCACATAGGGCACGCCATGAGCCAGGGCGATGCCTGGCATATCCTTCTTGGGCCGGGGATTGCCGAAGGACTCAGAACCTGATGGAGTGGTGGTTGTGTGAACGCAGAAGGGCGTAGAGCCGCTGCGCTGCACTCCGGTGTTCATATAAGCCTCGTTATCGTAGCAGACATAAAGCACCTTATGGCCGCGCTCGAACATGCCGGAGTTCGAGCCCATGCCGATATCGAATGTGCTCCCGTCTCCTCCTATCACCACAACATTGATATCCCGGCCCTGGCGCTTGAGCATGACCTCCACTCCCGAGGCTACAGCTGCTGCATTCTCGAACAGGGAGTGAATCCAGGGAACGCACCAGGCGCTCTCCGGGAAGGGGGTGGTTACAACCTCCAGGCAGCCGGTGGGCGAGACCACGATGGTGTTCGGCCCGGCCGCATCCAAGACCAGCCTGATGGTGGTGGGCATGGCGCATCCCGCACAAGCCCTGTGGCCCGGTGCCAGCAAAGATCTTTCCATTTTTATAGCCTCCTAAAGAATCTCCTTTCTCAGATCCAGGAACTCGAACTCGCACTCGATTCCCTTCTCGGCGGCAAGGGCCTTCTCTACCATCTTTCTTATGTCTTTGATGGTGATGTCCCGGCCCCCCAGACCGGCGACAAAGCCGATAATGGGCGTCCTTATGTCGCTGTTATAGAACGACGCCTTGAGATCAGTCACCAGGCCGGCCTCGTTTCCTATGGAGACATCCTTTTCCACCACTGCGATCACCTTGGCGCCAGAGAGGGCCTTGCGCAGGGCTGCAACCGGGAAAGGCCGGTAGCATCTGACCTTGACCAGGCCCACCTTTATCCCCTCTGCCCTCATCTCATCGATGGCATCCTTGATGGTGCCGATAATTGAGCCCATGGTTACCAGAACCACCTCAGCATCCTCAGCGTAATAGCTGTCTATGAGCCCACCGTAATATCGGCCAAAGGCCTTCTCGAAGTCCCTGGCCACCTGCTCTATCTTCTCCAGCGCCTTTTGATGGGCCTCGAACTGCTGATAGCGGAACTCCGTATAGGTGGATGGATCGGCGAAGGCTCCAAAGGTCAGGGGATTGTTCGGGTCCAGGATGTTTGCCGGCTTGAAATCGGGCAGAAACTCCCGTGCCTTCTCCTTGTCCAGGAGCTCCACCGGCTCATAGACATGGGTGAGGATGAATCCATCCATGCAGACCATGATCGGAGTTCGGATCTCCGGGTCTTCGGCGATCTTATAGGCCTGGAGGGTGGCATCGACTGCTTCCTGCACATTCTCCACATAGATCTGCAGCCATCCTGCATCGCGAGCTCCGACGGAGTCCTGCTGGTCGTTCCAGATGTTCAGGGGAGCCCCAACGGCGCGGTTGGCCACGGTCATCACAATGGGAAGCCTCATGCCTGAGACGTTGTAGAGGACCTCGTACATCAGAGCTAATCCCTGGCTGGTGGTCGAGGAGTAGCCTCTGCCACCGCATGCGGTGGA
The DNA here is from genome assembly GCA_011620785.1 of Methanothrix sp. Taxonomy (GTDB): domain Archaea; phylum Halobacteriota; class Methanosarcinia; order Methanotrichales; family Methanotrichaceae; genus Methanothrix. The sequence goes on from WOYM01000117.1 coordinate 8,034, forward strand.
GCCGACCAGGACGGAGAGCGCCGAGAACTCGGAGTCAACCGTCAGGAATGCGCTGTCCAGCTCGCCGTCAGCCACCAGCTGGGAGAGGTTTTCCACAATATGGGTCTGAGGGGTAATGGGATAGGCGGAGATCACATCCGGCCGGCAACACATGACCGCATGGGCCACTGCATAGGAGCCCTCAACCACTCTCATATTTGCAGTATTCTGGGGCATACTGCTATTGCTTCCTTTGCTCATCACTTATCCTCCAAGACCATGGTAATCGCCATGCGTGGGCATTCATTGGCACACACGCTGCAACCTTTGCAGTAATCCAGGTCAGGGACAAACAGCCCATCTACCTGGTGGATGCAGCCCTCTGGACAGTAGATCGCACAGAGGCTGCATTTTATACATGCCTTATGATCGACAACGGGCACAAAAGTCCGCCAGGCACCGGTCTTCGTTATTCTGGTGCTGCACGGATCTACCAGTTTACCAGCCTTAATTTCCATCAAGAAACCCTCTCGTAGGCTGTTTTAATGGCCAGCAGGTTTTTCTTCCCCAATTCTCCCCGGAAACGCTCGGATATGGCTTTGTTCAGGCTCTCCAGCCCCACCTCTCCGCTGGCACCGCAGAATGCGCCGAGCATTGTGGTGTTCACAATGGGCCTTCCCAAAACCTCCATGGCGATCTTGGTGGCATCGATGGTGATGACCTCGGCCTTTGTGTCAAGCTTGAGCTGCTCTCGTGAACGGTCGGTGTTGATTATTATCTTGCCGTCCGGTTTGAGTCCACTGGCCACATCGACCACGTCCAAAAGGGTCACATCCTGGACGATGACATAGTCTGGTTCATATATCTGGCTCCTCACTCGGATGGGTTTATCGGCTATTCGGGCAAAGGCCATAACCGGCGCACCCCTCCGTTCTACTCCAAAGGCCGGAAATGCCTGAGAGAACCTCTTATCCTCAAAGGCGGCAACGGCTATTATCTCAGCTGCCGTGACCGATCCCTGACCTCCACGGCCGTGTAATCGTATCTCTTTCAAGGGCTGACCTCCTATCTTGCGCACTGATCTCCTCAACTGCTGCAAAAGAGAGATGAGCAAATATATCTCTTTCGGAGCCATGACAATGGAAAGGAATTATCTGAGGGGGTGATGGAAGCCAGGCGGGCCATGACACCGGCGGCCAATTTGATCGATCTACCTAAGACGCTCTCACTATTGTTCCGCAGATGGCGATGAATAACAATATGGAAAACAACGGGATTAAAGAAAAAATTTGAGGCTTCAGGCCTCGTCCTCGGGATACTGGGAGACCATGTTGCCCTCGGGATCCAACAGGACGGCCAGATCGCCGCTGTTGTTCCAGATGGATGTGCTCCGGTCCCAAAAGAGGTTCTCTACATCGTCATCTCCCTCGCCCGTGTGCAGGACAACTTTAGCCCCGGCAGCAAGGGCGAAGTCGGGGAAGGTGTAGGTGTGGTTCTGAGCATCGGCTAGAGTCCAGCCGGCCAGATTCACGTCCGAAGAGCCTTCGTTGGTGATCTCTACCCACTCGTCATCCAGGTTCTCCTTCTCCGGGCTGGTGGCCACGAAGTTGGCGGCGGTTATAGCGATCTGGAGATCGGTCGTGCTGGCGTTCTCCTCTTCGGCAAGGGCCGTGCCGAGGAACGTGATGGCAAGAAAGATGCCAAGAATCCCTGCAAATAGTTGTTTTTTCATCTTTAATTCTCCTTAATGTCAATTACTTGATTTAAGGTGTACATCGAAATTCTCTTAAGTTATATAAATTTTTCTACGGTGATACAGTATAATATTTGGGCTTTGCTCCGTCATATTGCACTGCATCGAGCCCATCAAGCTGCTGGACACCTGGATGGAGACGAGACGGAGACCGGAGACGAAAAGTGGATATCACTCCCAGCAGAGACTGCCCCGATGGTTCATCGAATGGCTGGACCTGATCCCAGTGGCTATCTTGAGCGCCCTGATATTCTCTGATCTATTTGTGACCGGCTCTCCCCGCCAGCTGGATGTCTTCCATCCCAAGTCTATGGTGGCCATCCCCACATTTCTTTTCGCCCGGACCGATTAAGATAATATGCCTTATGTGCCGGCCCCCCTCATCCTTTCATACTCCGCCAAGACCCCCTCAGTCTCCCCCAAGGCCACTACCTGGCCGCGGTTCATGAGCATGCAGCGGCTGCATAGCGAGCGCACCGTGGCCAAAGAGTGAGAGACCAGGAGGATGGTCTTGCCCGCTTTGCGAATCTCATCTATCTTATCGCTGCATTTCTTCTGGAAGGACTCATCCCCCACCGATAAGACCTCATCCACCAGCATGACATCCGGATTGGTCTGGATGGCAGTGGCAAAGGCCAGCCGCACATACATCCCCGAGGAGAAGTTGCGCAGCTTCATGTTCTCGAAGCGTTGCAGCTCAGAGAACTCCATTATCTCATCGTATCTCTGGTCTACCTCTTTATGGGTCAGGCCCATTATCGCCCCGTATAAGTAGATGTTATCCCGGGCGGAGAGCTCCGGCTGAAAGCCAACTCCCAATTCCAGAAAAGGCGCGATTTTTCCGTTTATCTCCACCCTGCCGCTATCCGGATAGAGAACTCCCGCCAGAACCTTGAGCAGAGTGCTCTTGCCGCAGCCGTTGGGCCCGATCACCCCAAAGGTCTCGCCATGTTTCACAGCGAAGCTGACATCCTGCAGGGCCATGAACTCATCATAAGAGCTGGTGCCCCTCCCCACCAGCCCGGCCAGGTGCTCGAAGACGGTGAGCTTCTTCTCTTTCGGTATTCTGAAATTCTTGGTGATGCCCTCCACCACTATTGCATTGCCGTTAGTGCCCCGGCCTATGCCGCCCTTCACCAGGTTCAACTTATCCAGGCCCTTATTAATCTCGGCGAGAGGCATAGGCATATTCAGATCTCCTCCGCAAACCTGCGCTCCAGCTTCTTGAAGACTAAAGTGCCAGCAACCATGATGAACAGACCAGCTGCAATTGTTATGGCCACATCCTGCGGTGCAGGCAGCTGATGGTAGAGCAGCACATCCCTATACATCTGTATCAATGCGGTCATGGGATTGAGCATATAATAGTCCAGATACTTCGGCGGCACAGTGCTGAGGGGATAGACTATCGGCGAGAGGAAAAATCCGATCTGAATGAGCACATCCCATATCTGGTTAAGATCGCGGTAATAGACATAAAGAGCTGCCAGGATTAAGCTTATTCCATATACGATAAGGAAATAAATCATATGTATAAAAGGGAAGAGCAGGATATAAGGTGAGATTCCAGCGCCAAGGATAATGAGCAGGGGCACAAGCACCAGGAACTCCAGAATTGAGCTTATCAGGTTGGACAGAACTACGCTCGTCACCAGAACCTGACGGGGGATATAGATCTTGGTCACCAGGCTGGATTTGCCCACTATAGCCCCCATGGCGGCTGAGCTTCCTATGGCCATGAATCGCCAGCTTACGATGCCGATCAGCAGGTAAAGGGCAAAATTGTCCTGATTAGCATTGAACACATTGCTGAAGACCAGATAGAGGACCAGCATCATAAGAAGCGGATTCAAGAGCGACCAGGCAAAGCCCAAAACGGAGCTCTGATACTTAACCTTAAGGTCGCTGATGGTGAGAATCTTGATCAGCTCCCTATATTCGAAGATCCACATCTTAATGCCTCTTTATCCTATTGCCTCTTTATTCCGCCCCAGATCTCAACGAACCTATTGATCTGGGAATAATCTGCCCGGCGCACGACATCCTTTCGCTTCCCCATCATCTTTACGACGCCCTTCAGAGCACCGAGCTTCGATTTAAGGATGACCCCACCCTGGCCGCGCAGAGCATAGTAGGGGATAACTGCCAAATTTCTGGCCACTATAAAAGGCAGAGAGGTGATCAGAAGCCTGAACGGAAAATCCTTGATCGGATACCATACAATGTTCCTGTTGCCATAATAGACGGCCAGATCCGATCCCACTCCGGCAGTTCCTCCATGGTGGTGAATTACCCTGGCACCAGGCACATATAAGCACTTCCAGCCGGCCAGACGGGCCCGAAAGGCCAGATCCACGTCCTCCAGGTATAGAAAGAAATCCTCATCGAAAAGACCGATCTCATCCAGCATCTCCCTCCGGTAAAGGGCCGCTCCCGCACAGGCTCCAAATACCTCTTCCACGAATTCATACTGCCCTCGATCCGGCTCGAACATCCCCCGGTCCCAGGCAGCTCCGCTCCTGGATATGCATATCCCGGCAGAGTTGATGCGCCCATCGGGAAACAGCATCTTTGCAGCGCATACTCCGACCTCGGGATCGGCCATGGGCTTGATCAGCTCCTCTATGAATCGGCTGTCCGCCCTGGAATCGTTGTTCAGGGTGAGAATGAATTCCCCTTTCGCTGCCCTTATTCCGACATTGGTTCCACCGGCAAACCCCAGGTTCTCATCGTTTTTTGCCAGCCTGACCCAGGGATAATTTTCCTCGAGATAATCAGGACTGCCGTCCCTCGATCCATTATCCACCACTATCACTTCAAAATCCGAATAGGTCTGGGAGGCGAGGGAGGTGAGACAGCCATCCAAGAATCCTTTGCCATTATAATTCAGCACGATTACGCTAATCAATGCCATCTCTAGAGCAATTCCCGGTAGACCCTTTCAATCTGCTCTGCTGCTCTTCGCCAGCTATACTTTCCAATTGCGAGCTTTCTGCCTTCGGCGCCCATCCTTCCTGCCAGGTCATCATCCTTCAGGATGGCGAGCATGGACGATGCCAGAGCCTCTTTATCATTGCATCTCACCACCATTCCTGCCCCACATTTATTAATGTCTCCGGCCATGCCCATGATCTCGGTGACAACCACCGGCCTTTCACAGGCCATTGCCTCCAGGGGAACAATCCCAAAACCCTCCCTCCTGGGATCGGTGGAGGGGAGGGCAAAAAGCTTGCAGCCATTGTAGTACTCGATGAGCTTCTTGGAGGGGATAAAGCCAGCGAAGCTTACATTATCACCGATGCCCAGAGAGTCGGCCATATGCCTATAATGGTCGAGCATACAGCCCCCCCCTCCCACCACCAGTCGCACATCGGGCAATTCTTGCTTCATGATCTTCAAGGCAGCAAAGAGGACCTCCAGCCCTTTGTACCTATGGAACTCATCCAGGACGCTGAGGAAAAATATATCGCCTTTCGGGGGGGCCTCCTTGGGCCTGAAGGCATCAACATCTATGCCCAGGGGTACGAAGAAGACCTTGCCGGCATAATCCTTAAGATATGGCGATACATACCTGTTTCTGGTCACAATGATGCCGCCGGCAGACTTCATCAGCAGCTTCAGAGCGGTTTTATTGTAGATCCAGGCGATCTGGCCTGCCCATCCTTCACCCACTATGTCATTATGATATGTCAGGACAAGAGGCCTTTTCTTTAACCGTGAGATCAGGCCGCTCCAGTCAGCGCTCCAAGGAGTGGGAAGATGAGTGTGAAGGATATCGAAATCCTCCCTATACAAGGCCAATGGCAAATACGGGTTGATGCTGGTATTGGCTATTTTCCCCCTGCTTTTCAGTGTTTTTGTGTGAATACGCTGATCAATATCGTTTTCCCCCGGCCCGTCCGCGCATATCACCCCCACATCATGCCCCATCCCGATGAGCTCTCTGGAGAGGTTGCAAACATAGCTCTCCACTCCACCGGTGGCAAATATCCTCGCCGGTGTCTGCAGTATTTTCATGTCTCCTGCCTTATGTTAGAGTTGCCCACAATCACCTCATTGCTCACATGGGCAGTGAACGGCTGCTTGCCCAAAACTAAGGATAATATGTTATGCAGACCGGCGAGATTGGGTGTAGATATGACCGCATAACCACTGGGCTTGAGTATTCTATGAACCTCTTTGATAAACCGGTCCGTCTCGGACAGGTGCTCCAGCACCTGATTGGCATGAACGACATCGAAGCTCTCTGCTGCCAGGGGCAGGATCTCGTTCAGATCCGCCTGGCAGACTCTGATTCCTCGGCTCCCGGCCTGCTGCGCAGCCTCCTTTAAGAACTCGACTCCGAAGATGTTCAACGTTTCCGCCTTCTGGGCGATCCTCAGGGCAAACTCGCCATCAGAGCACCCTAAGTCCATTATCTTCGCCCTCTCGTTCACCTCGATCAGGTCCAGTACGGTCTTGCGGTTCTCCAGATCGACGTTATGGTATAAAGATAACAGATTCATGCCGGCAGAAAATTCCTGATTCGCGAATATTATCTGACATCAATAAAACCGGATCATCTCTCTGATTCCCTCTTTCAGGCCGAACCTCGATTTGAATCCAATAGTACTTTCCGCTTTGGCGGTATCAGCCAGGGTTTGCAGGACATAGTTTTTTATGGGGTTTTCGGTGTACTGCGCTTCCAGGGACAGATCCATCATCAGGTTCAAGAGCTCTATCACCTCATTGAAGCTCCAGGCCTCACCCGTTCCCACATTCAGTATCCCATGGTAGTCCGAATCCATGGCCAGCCGCATTGCCCGCACCACATCCAGAACATAGGTGAAATCCCTGGTCTGAGTGCCATCTCCGTATACAAGCGGCCTTTTGCCCGCTTTCATATCCCAGAGGAACTGAGTGACCATGTTCGCATACTGCTTCTTTGACCCCTCCCGGGGACCGTAAACGGAAAAGAACCTCAAGCCCACTGAGGCTATGCCGTAAAGCCTCTGATAAAGCTCTGCCATCCGCTCCATGGCCAGCCGGGCCTCGGTGTAGTAGTCGGTTACCCCAATGGCCATATCCTCGCGGTGGGGAGGTAGAAGGCCACTGTAAAGGGAGGAGGAGGAGGCATAGACCACCCTCGATCCTGACCTTCGGGCCAGCTCATAGATCGAGATAAAGCCGTTAATAGCCTCCCCCACCAGGTATGGATTCCTCTTGTACATGGGCGAGGATGAGGGTATTCCCAGATGGTAGATCTTCTGGGGATGAATATCCAGGGCGGACAGATCGTTGCAGCTGCACTGAATCAGCTCCAGGCGGCCTTCCAAACCCGCCAGGTTCTCAGCGCTTCCGGTGTGCATATTATCCAGTACAAGCACATCCTCTCCTGCCCGCAAGAGACCCTCCACCAGATTCGAGCCGATAAAACCCGCGCCGCCCGTTACCAGTGTGCTCATGATCATCAATCTCCTTTCAAGTCCCTTGGGACCTCCGACTGCCCTATGGCCCGCAGAACCTCAATCGCTCCGTCCACTCGACTTCGCATTCCGGCCAGATTCTTCTCCTCCTCCGCGATCAGTCTCATCCTCTCTTCAATCATCCTTCCCGTCTCTTCCGGGGCGGGGCCGCCAATGTTCGCTCGCAGAGCCACATTGCTCACCGGGTCCAACGCCCTCAATAGATGGTCATTGGAGAAGCCCCGTTCGCTGGCAGAAGACCCCCAGATCTCCAGACTGATCTCATCTAAGGTCCCCATTGTGGGCTCACCCCTTCCGGCCGCGATCCGGCCCACGATACTATGTGCAGTGCGAAATGGCATTCCTGTGATCCTCACCAGTGAGTCGGCCAGCTCGGTAGCGGTGGAAAAACCTAAGACTGAACTTTCTTTCAGACGCTCAAGGTCGAACCGCAATGAGGATAGACATCCATCCAGGATCCTAACTGTGCTCCGCGTCCAGTCCAGGCTTCGCCACAGATGGGGCGTCACCTCCTGAAGGTCCCGGTTATAGCTCATTGGCAGAGCTTTGCAGATGGATAAAGCGGCCACGAGAGATCCTATCACCGAGCCGGTCTTGGCACGGGCAAGCTCTGCCGTATCCGGGTTTTTCTTCTGGGGCATGATGGAGCTGGTGGTAGCATGGAGGTTGTCCAATTCCAGATAGCCGAACTCGGATGAGGACCAGAGGATCAACTCCTCTGCCAGGCGGCTGCAATTGACCATGGCAATGGAGAGTGCAGCCAGGACCTCCAGGACGAAATCCCGGCTGGAGACGGCATCCATGCTGTTCTCCACCAGGCCGTCAAATCCCAGGAGATCAGCAGTCCGGGCACGATCGATATCAAATCCAGTGGAGGCGAAGGCAGCTGCGCCCAGGGGGCTCTTATTGACTCTCCTATAGGCATCCTTTAGCCTGCCCAGATCCCGAAGGGCGGCATCTGCATGGGCCAGGAGATGATGGGCCAGGGTGGTGGGCTGAGCATGCTGGGTGTGAGTGAACCCGGGGATTACTGACTCCGTATGATTCGCCGCCAGGCGGACGAGCGTCTTGATGAAAGAGAGCTCCCCGTCCATCAGATCAAGCAGCTCATCCCTCAGTGCGATGCGAATGCATGTCGCCACCTCATCGTTACGGGACCGGCCGGTATGCATTCGCCCCCCTTCAGGACCCACCAGAGCAATGACTGCCGCCTCAATGGCCTCATGAACATCCTCTCCAGCCCCAAGGGCTGATCCCTCTTCGATCTCATCCAGAGCAGCGAAGATCTTCGAGGCGACCTCTTCGGATATCAGGCCCTTCTCGTTCAGCATCCCCAGGTGGGCCCTGTCCACCAGCAGATCGGCCAGGAATATCCTCTGATCAGCCTCACGGCTGGACAGGTAATCGAGAATGTCCTCGCTGATCTCCCCCAAACGCTGATCCCGGAACATATCAGGTGGTATAGTTGGCGTTCACATTCACATACTCATGGGTCAGGTCGCAGCCAAAGCTGCGCGCGCTTGCCGTCCCCAATCCCAGGTCGACATTGATTATGATCTCCTCCCCGGACATGATCTCCCGAGCCTTGTCCAGGACCTCCTCTGCGATCCGGCCCTTCTGGACGAGATCCACCTTCAGCCCCGAGCCTTCCAGCCCCAGGGTGACCAGGTCCGGGTCCATCTCCGCCCCGGAGTAGCCCACAGCGCAGATGATCCTTCCCCAGTTGGGATCCGCCCCATAGACCGCAGTCTTAACTAGGCTGCTCCTGGCCACCGCTTTGGCCGCCAGCCGGGCATCGGCCTCATTGCGGGCCCCGGTAACCAGGGTCTCGAAGGATTTGCTCGCTCCCTCTCCGTCTCTGGCCATCTGGCGGACGAGATCCACGCAGACGTACCGCAAAGCCTGCTGGAAGTCCTCTCTCCTGCCCTGCGCCCGTCCGGTCGCGGTGAGGAGGACTATATCATTGGTGCTGGTGTCTCCATCCACGGTGAGCATATTGAAGCTATCCCGGACGGCATCAGCCAGGCAGCTCTTGAGCACTTCCGGGGAGAAATCTGCATCGGTGAATAGAAAGCAGAGCATAGTAGCCATATTAGGCTCGATCATGCCCGCGCCCTTGACTATTCCTGCCACCCGGAGTCCCTGGTGCTCTACGGCCACCTCCTTCTCCCTGGTGTCGGTGGTCATGATCGCCCTCTCCGCCTCCAGGCCGGCCTCCCCATCAGACCTCAAGCGCCCTCTTGCCTCCTCGAAGAGGCGGCTGATGATATCCATATCCATATAACGGCCTATGACCCCAGTCGAGGCCACTGCGATCCGCTCCTCATCGCTCTTCAGAAATCCGGCCAATAGAGAGGCCATCATCCTCGCATCTTCTACCCCCCGCGGCCCGGTGTAGGCGTTCGCGCAGCCACTATTAGCGATTATGCCATCCAGATGGCCTTTGGCCAGATGCTCTGCGGTGACAGCCAGCGGAGCAGCCTTTACCCGGTTGGTGGTGAACATGCCGGCAGCTGTTCCAGAAGCAGCAATTAGAGCCAGGCCGTACTTGCCCGCCCGCACTCCGCAGGCGCGCACCCCGTCAATGGCGCATATCCCGCCCTCAATCCTCTGCATGGGCCATCCCCAGACAGGATATGATATCGCCACGGGTCACTATCCCCACCAACCGACCGTCCTCGACCACCGGAAGGCGGTTGATCCGGTGGCGGGTCATAATGCTTGCCGCCTCCTCTATGGAGTCGTCCGGCCCGATCTCATGCAGGTTCCGGCTCATCACATCAGCAACCTCCTTTTCGGGGATCTCTTTCAAACTGGACCGCATCCTCTCCCATTTCACCAGGTCCCGAAAGGGAACCTCGAATATCTCGAAGGGGCTGGGGAGCCACAGACTCCCCTCAGACTCGTCCTCCACCGATAAGAGACGGAGAAGGTCCGACTCTGATACAATTCCCACCAGCCTCTCACCATCTAAAACCGGCATCCCGCTGATCTTGTTCTCCCTGAGGAGCCTGGCTGCCTCGCTCACGTTCGCCGATGCCTGCACCGTAACCGGCATGACGTTCATCACATCTCTGACCTTCATTTGTATCCACCTCTTCTCCGTTTGCCTCTTTTTATGGCGCCATTCCCGGGAACCACAACCCAGTCCTCTGATCCAGTCCCGCCATGAGGTTCATGTTCTGGATGGCCTGGCCGGATGCGCCCTTCACCAGGTTGTCTATGGCGGATACGACCACGATTCTGTCGCTGCCCTTCTCCGGCTCGAAGCTTATGTCGCAGAAGTTGGATCCCCGGACAGCGCCGAGGCTCGGGGCGCCATCTGCCAGGCGGACGAAGGGGGCATCTTTATAGAAATCCCGGTATATCCGGGCCACGGCCTCACGATCCTGCAGGATGGTCTCCGCCCCCTCTTTGGCAAATACGTGAGCAGTGGTCAGAATACCGCGGACTGAGGGGATGACATGGGGGGTGAAGTTCACCTTGATCCCAGGCGAGAGAAGCCCAAGCTCCTGCTTTATCTCTGGGACATGCCTGTGGGTAGTGATCTTATAGGGAATAACATTCTGGGACATATTGGGATAGTGGCTGGTCTCTGTGGGTTCAATGCCTGCACCAGAGATCCCCGATTTGGAGTCATAGACAACCCGATCCACCAGCCCGGCATGGGCGAGAGGTGCCAGGGCCAGGATGGCTCCCGTAGGATAGCAGCCAGGGTTACCGACAAGCTTTGCCTCTGCCACCTCAGAATGAAGCTCCGGCAGGCCAAAGATAGCATCCCTTGGAGCGCGGTGTTTCATGCCATAGGTCTTCTCGAATACATCCACTGGCAGGCGGTAATCGGAAGATAGATCGATCACCCGCGTCCCGGCATCCAGGAGATCGGGCACCCAATCCATTGCCGTCCCATGGGGAACCCCGGTGAAGATTATATCGCAGCGCTCAGCCGCCTCTTTTGCATTGAGCGCCTCGAAATTCAAAGCGTAAATGCTCTTAAGATGAGGATGAACCAGGCTCACAGGCTTTCCCGAGAGCTTGCGAGAGGTGACAAGCTTCACATCGACCTCGGGATGGTTTGCGAGGAGACGCAAGAGCTCCCCACCGGTGTAGCCCGATCCACCGATAATTCCTACATCTATCATGAAGGTTCCCAGAGAGCTACTGATATAAATTCGCCGCGCCTATTGGGGACAGTAGGATTCACAAAGATGGAAAAGCTCCTTTGCGATGCATTCAATTCTCTCCCTCTGCTCGATCTCAACGAGCCAGCGCTGCGGTATCCAGCTGGCACCATAAGCTGCACCGAATAGGTTTCCAGCAATGGAGGCGATGGAATCGGTGTCACCTCCGCCGCTTGCGGCAGCGATCAGCCCCTCTTCCGGACGGAATCGCAAAAAGCAGTAAAAGGCAGAGACCACCGTCTCTTTAGATAGAGGAGAAGTTCTAATCCGGCCCCTGGCCTCCTCCGGCGGAAGATCGAGAAGGGATTGGACCCAAATGAGCCGCTCTGCCAGTTCCCGATCCACCCGGCCGGCCTGGCGGGCGGCACTCTCAAGGATCATCTCCTTGGGGAGGTCAATAAGACAGAGGGCGACGCCCACTGCTACAGCGACCGCTCCTGCCCGAGAAGCGGGTGCGGAATGAGTGGGCAGGCTCTGCAGATCGGCATAGCTTCTGACCAGGTTCAGGTCGGCATGGTATAGCAGACCGATGGGAGCCGCGCGCATGGCCGATCCGCATGTCGGTATGCTGATGCCCGACTCCTGCCAGGGTGTGCCGGCGATCATGCTCATTATTGCAGAACGGGTGGCAAATCCCACACCGCTCGAGAGACGCTCATTCAGGCACCAGCTAGATCCCCAGCTGGCGAGCTTACTGGAAAACCCGTCTGCTGAGAAGCCGGAGTGCTCAATGAGCGACTCGGCAAGGATCAAAGTCTCTTCCGTATCATCGGTGAACTGGCCGGCTCGGAGGCCAGCATGAAAATGCCCCTCCTTGGGGGGCATCATATCCTCTACCTGACCGAAAATGGATTGGATCTCTTCTGCAGTATACCCTTCTGTTGGCATCCCCAGTGCGTCCCCTGCTGCACCCCCCAACAGACAGCCTCGAAAGCGATCCAGCTTATCCATATCCAGCAGAGCCATTATGCAGCCAGCATCCGGATCAGGCTGGTAGCATCGACCCTGCCATACCCACCCTGCTTAGCTGACTGCTCATCAAAGCGGTCTAAGCCGTCCGGCTCGATGCCCCTTCCCATGATGACAAAAGGAACGGGATCCCGGCTGTGGGTCTTGATGGATATGGGAGTGGCATGATCGGGCAGGAGGAGAATGCGCCAGTCCTCTCCGCTCTTTTCCAGCCCCTCGATCACCGGTCCCACCACCCTCTGGTCCAGGAGCTCAATGGCCCGAATCTTCCCCACCAGGTCGCCCTCGTGGCTGGCCTCGTCCGGGGCCTCTATATGCAGATAGGCGAATTCATGTCGGTAGAGAGCCTCAAGAGCTCCCTTCACCTTACCGGAGTAGTTGGTGTCGATCGTTCCCGTGGCTCCAGGAACCTCTATCACCTCCAATCCGGCATAAACGGCGATGCCCCGGAGGAGATCCACGGCAGAGATCATGGCCCCGGTCAGGCCGTATAGGCTCAGGAAGGAGGGCATCGATGGCCCTGGCCCCTGGCCCCACAGCCAGATGGCATTGGCGGGCCTCTTATTCTCCAGTATCCTTTCCCGGTTCACCGGATGGCCGGCCAGCACGGATTTTGCCGACTCCATAAGCTCTAAAAGGACCTCTGCGCCCTCCCCCTGGGGCAGATAGCCAGCCACCGGCTGGTCGCTGATGTCATGAGGCGGGGTGCAGACTGCTCCCGCCCCCTTTTGCAGGACTAGAAGATGTCGGTAGCTAACACCGGCATATAGTCTCTCTTTCGGCATAAGGGGCTTTATTGCCTCGATCAGCTCACTGGCCTCCTGGGTGCTGATGTGCCCGGCGCTGTAATCTCTCATTATGCCATCTTCTATGGTGACCAGGTTGCAGCGAAAAGCGATATCACTCTCACCTAGATGCACTCCCATGGAGGCCGCCTCCAGAGGAGCGCGACCGGTATAATACCTGCGAGGATCGTAACCGACCACTGAGAGGTTGGCTACGTCGCTGCCCGGAGGAAATCCATCCGGGACTGTCAATGCCAGTCCGCTTCTCCCCAGCCGTGCCAGTCGGTCCATATTGGGCTTTTTTGCCACCTTTAGCGGAGTTTTTCCCTGCAGTTCCTCCAAAGGTAGATCGGCCATGCCGTCCCCTAAAATCACCATCAGCTTCATTCGCGCCATCCCTATGAAAAAATAGTATCAAAATCCATTCATCGCTTCTGCTTTTTGGCCAGTTCTCGAGCCTCGCGCTCACTTATCTCCGCCAGATGCTTGTTTAGAACCTTGGCCAGCTGGTTGAGCTTGACCCGGTTGCAGGTCGCCCCCCTGGTGATGCCGGTGACAAGATCCACCACCTCCCCAAGGGTCTGCGTCTTCTGGCGGGAGGGCTTGACCAGCCTGGTCCTCACCCCCTCCTTGGCGAAGTCCTCCAGGTCCATAGGACACTGGGCCACCACCACCGCGGGAATGTCCACTTGAGAGAGGATCTCCTTCGCCTTAAAGATCACATGGGATCGCACATTTCCCAGATGGAAGACGGCGATCTTATGACGTGCTATCTGCTCCACCTCTTTCTCGGACAGGCCGAAGGTCGGGCCGTAACCTCGCGACCCCTGAGGAAAGCTATCAGGAACCCCGGTCCCGGCCTCTAAAACCAGAACGCTGGTCTGGATCCCCTCCCTGCGCAGGCCATATGTCATCTCGCAGACGGGCTTGGTTATATGGCGCCGTCCCGGTGACATAGCTATAGCGATGACATCCGGTTTTGTCGCCTCAGAGAGTGTGCCCCTCTGGGCCAGTCCGCCCCCTTTGGCCAGACCCATGCTCTCCCGGCAATCGACTACTTGAGTTGTCCTGCCAATCATACCCCCATCTCTGCAGGGATGGAATATAGATCTGACGAACTGCCTCCGGAGGGAGTTTTTTTAAACCGGCGACCCCAGGAAGAACCATGCTCCACTTTGTTGGTCTCGGGCTTTATGATGAAAGAGATATATCTCTCAAAGGCCTGGAGGCGGTCCGCGCCGCAGACTGCATCTACGCCGAGTTCTATACCTCCCGGCTGATGGGAACCACACTGGAGAAGATGGAAGCGCTCTACGGGCGAAAGATCCATCACCTCTCGCGACAGGAGGTGGAGGTGGACCCATCCTGGCTGGAAGAAGGCCGAAATAAGGATATAGTCTTTCTCTCCGGAGGCGACGCCATGGTCTCCACCACCCACCTGGACCTGAGGCTCAGAGCGATAAAGATGGGAATTGAGACCTCTGTGATTCATTCCAGCTCCATTGTCACTGCCGTATCCGGCCTGTGCGGACTGCAAAACTACCGTTTCGGCCGATCAACCACCATTCCCTTCCCCTACGTCTCCCGGGGCCACAGGATCATTCCTCAGACACCATACCAGGTATTGAGGGAGAACCAGGAGCGCAATCTCCATACCATGCTATTCCTCGACATCCAGATGGAGCCGGTTGAGAGGTACATGACGGCAAATGAGGGGACAGCTCTGCTCATGGAGATGGAGGCCAATGCAGGGGAAAGCGGTCTTATGGAGGCGATTGCTGTGGGCATCGCCAGGGCAGGCGCCCCTGACCCCTCAGTGAAGGCTGACCTCCTCCCCCGTCTGCAGGGCTATGACCTCGGCGGTCCATTGCATATCCTGATCATCCCTGCAAGACTGCACTTCATGGAGGCAGAGGCTCTGCGGATTCTGGCGGATGCACCCGCAGACGCCGTCCAGTGCGAAGTGGATGTGGATACGAAGCGATGAGCCCATTAATCGGGACCTTATCTGCTGCCATGAAAAGCTATTAATAAGCCCTGAAGATCGATTTCCATAGAGAGGATTTATGCCCAAGGTCACAGTGGAGATACCCCAGCACATCTTCGATGATGTTCAGGCCCATGTAGGAGAGGGAAAGAAGTTCGTGAGCTTCTCAGACGCAGTTAGATCTGCTCTGCGAAAGATGCTCGATCAACTGGATGAGATAGACAGAAGGCGGGGGCGCGCTCAGGAATGAAGTTAGGCCTGATCACAGAGTTCGATGCCGCCCACAGCCTGCCCGGCTATCAGGGCAAATGCGCCTGCATGCACGGGCATACCTACCAGGTGGAGATGGTGGTGGAAGGGGAGGTAGGAGAAGACGGCTTTGTCATTGACTTCTATCAACTCAAGAAGATAATTGGGGCCACCTTGCAGGAGCTGGATCATAGCTGTCTGAATGATACTCTTCCTAATCCCACCGCGGAGAGCATCGCTTTGTGGATTGCAGAGCGGCTGAAAAAAGAGATGGAGACCATATCGATCAAGCTCTATTCCCTGAAGCTCTGGGAGGGAAAGAACAAATGGGTATTGATAGATTGATTCTTGATAGAAATCGCCATCAATCGGAAGTAAGCTCCCAGTTGCTGACTGCATCTGGATTCTCCTTTACCTCCTTCAACCTCAGACGGGACTGCTCCTCATAGTACTTCTTATATTTCTCTTCTTTATCAGTGCTATTCCATTCAGCAATCTTCCTGTCCAGGGCCTCGAACATGTACTTTTCGACCGCTTTAACAGTCTCCAGGTCCCCCCTGAGCACCAGTATCTCTCTGTCCATCACTTCGCCGGTCATATCCATCTTACCCGGCCGCAATACAGGCTCGACATCGAACATCTCCACCAGCTCGCGTATAACGGTAACCGGCATGCTCAAGGGTATAGCTAGATCATAAAGGCCTTCGAGATCTCCCCTATTCTCCCTGTTCTCTCTAATCTCTTTAGCATCATCATTTTCAATATTGGTAGAGTCCATAAGCACCAGTACTTAATCAATCTGCATCGATTTAAGGCTGTCGAAGAGCTGAAGATCTGCCCCACCCGCCATCGCTAAGCAGACGCCGCCTCTGCGGCTCTTATCGATCCGCAACCTCTCGCGGGCAGTCAAATCCGGCCTAGGTTCGCCGGACAACATTTATCCGGGCCCCCTTGAGGCGATCGGGAGCTCTGGCAGGGAAACAGTTATTAATGGGTCCATCAATGCAGAGTGCGGACCGGGCCCGTAGCTTAGCCAGGTTGAGCGCACGGCTGATAACCGTGAGGTCACGCGTTCAAATCGCGTCGGGCCCATAATTTTTTGCATATCTCTGCTTTTGGCTACTGATGATTCAAAACGTTTATGAGGATAGAATGGTCTTGTGGGCTCTGATGTCTAAGAGATCCGTAGGAAAGGGTGATGATGGCAAAAAAACCGCCGCTGGCGTTCAGGAGGCCAAGCCGCAGGATTTGCCGCCTACCCCTTTGGAAAAGAAGGCAAAATCAAAAAGCGCAGCTGGCTTGTGGCAGAACAACGATATCCTGATTTACGCAGGATTGATTGTTGCCGCAGCAGTCTCGCTCTTTTTGCGCACCTATTACAATTGGAAATTAGTATTCACAGATAACGGCGTCGTCTTCAGCAGCGAAACTGATGCATGGTACCACATGATGCTGGCCAGAGGAGTGGTGATCAACCATCAGAGGCTGTGGTTCGATCCAATGACCAACTTCCCCAATGGAACGACATTGCATTTCGGCCCATTTCACAGCTGGGCAATCGCCCTGGTCTCTGAAATACTGGGACTGGGCAACCCCAGCATGCATCTGGTGGATACGGTTGGAGCCATTATGCCTGCCATTCTGGGAGCGCTTCTGGTCTTCCCCATCTACTTCATTGGAAAGGAGCTGGCAGGCAAGAGCTGTGGACTGATATCGGCATTGATCATCGCCGTCATTCCCGGCCAGGTATTCAGCCGCACCACATTGGGATTCACTGATCACCATGCGGCCGAGATCCTGCTCAGCACCATAGCCATGATGTTCCTGCTCATGGCCCTCCGCTCTGGAAGGCGCATGACCTTCGATTCCCTCAAAGATGACTGGTCAGAGTTCAAGAGCCCACTCATCTTCTCCGCCCTGTCAGGGCTTTTCTTGGGTCTGTACATCGATGCCTGGTCGTCCGGATTCCTATTTGTAGGCGTGATACTCTTCTTCGTCTTTTGGCAGAGCATCTTCGATCATATGAAGGGGAAGAGCATCGATTACCTGGGCATCATCGCGGCCATCGCCTTCATAGTGGCGATCATTCCCATTCTTCCCTTCGTCAAGCCTTACTACGGATTCAACCATTATTACTACAGTCTCTTCCAGCCGACCATCCTTCTCGTAGGCGCGGCAGCGGCGTTGGTCTTCGCCCTTCTATCCAGATATCTCAACCAGAAAGGCCTCAAGAGATACTATTATCCTGGATCGATCGCTGCTGCGACGCTGATCGGCACAGGCATACTCTATATCGCCATCCCCCAGTTCACCCGTCCCCTGCTGGCGGGACTGTCCATCTTCCAGCAGAAGACAGGAGGAGCTGCTACCATCGGCGAGGCATCGCCATTATTCGCCAATGTCAACAATGTTCTAACCTGGTTCCCAGGCATCGGCTGGATAGAAGGCATATTCTCCTTCCATACCAATAGCATGATCGCCCTTCTACTGACGACGTTCACATTCGCCCTGGTGGCTCTTCTCCTGCTTGCATTCAGGAATATCTGGAGGCAGAGGCCTGTGGATATAGCGGTATTATCATGGTCCCTGATCATGCTGGTCATGGTCCTCGCACAGAACAGATTTGCCTATTACTATGGGGTTAATGTGGCGGTGCTAACGGCATTTCTGGTGGTATATATCCTCCAAAAGCTGGGCATCGAGGATATGGACCTGGATATTGATAACCTGAAGGACCCCTCCAGGCTTGTAAGGTCAAACCTCAAGACAATTGCCGCTGCGATATTCATCTTCGCTTTGATCATACTGCCCAGCATGAGCTGGAGCACAGTCTACGCTCGAGGCGCAAGCGGCCCGGAATCTGACTGGCTGACCTCCACCGCCTGGCTAAAGGACAATACACCCAGCCCGGGAATGGAGCTCTATGAGAAGTACCAATACCCTGCCAGCGGCAAGTACGAGTATCCTGATTCTGCTTACGGCATCATGTCCTGGTGGGATTACGGCCACCTGATAGAGGTCGTTGGCCACAGAATTCCCAATGCCAATCCCTTCCAGCAGGGAATAGGCAGCGTCACCCAGAACACGCCAGGATCATCTCCCTTCTTCCTGGCGGAAAACGAGAGCCAGGCGGAGAAGGTGCTGGCTGAGCTGGACCAGAATAGATCGAAGTATATGAATACCAAGTACGTCATGGTCGATCAGCAGATGGCCACCGGAAAGTTCCATGCCATGGCCGCATGGAGCGGCATATCTAATTCGAATTATCTCGGCGGATTTCTGCAGGAACAAGGTGGAGAATATGGCCAGTTCCAGATCTGGCGAGAGCCTTACTTTAAATCCATGACTGCGCGAATGTTCTTCTTCGATGGATCGGAGATGGCAGGAAATCAGGGGATAGGACTGTCCTATAAGGGGGTGGAGATAGAAGAGGGAGTGATAGTTCCCGTCCTCACCGAAGCGCCAAAGATAAGCAGCAACTTCACCGAACTGGAGGAGTTCGTCCGGACCAGCAAAGAGAAAGGATATATGGCAGAGATCGGTTCCACCAGCCCGGCAGTCTCCCCCGTACCCTTCGAGGCCCTGCAGCACTTCCGCCTGGTGCATGAGTCAGAGACGCCAGTCACCTCCAGCGGCCAGAAGTGGGTCAAGATATTCGAGAATGTGCCGGGTGCTGTGGTCAAAGGGAGTGCTCCGGCAGGAACCCCAGTTATGGCCTCCATAGACATCCAGACCAATCAGAACAGGATGTTCGAGTACAGACAATCAAATGTGAGCAATTCAGACGGCCAGTTTGTCCTGGTGCTGCCATATTCGACTGAAGGCCCTATATCCGGTGGGACGCAGTTTGACACCAAGGCGGGGGGGAACTACACATTATACGTAGGCGATGTCGTCTACGGTCTGAGGGTCCCAGAGGAGTATGTTCTGGCAGGAGCGAGCATCAACATATGAAGCTCTTGGAGGAGATGAGCTGGCCAGAGATCGAAGAGGGACTGAAGGTAACCAGAACGGTGATCCTGCCCGTGGGAGCGACCGAGGAGCATGGCCCTCATCT
This sequence comes from Methanothrix sp., assembly GCA_011620785.1. GTDB lineage: Archaea > Halobacteriota > Methanosarcinia > Methanotrichales > Methanotrichaceae > Methanothrix. Next base: position 27,459 of record WOYM01000117.1, read on the forward strand.
CCCCACGATCACCGATACCATCCAGGCCCTGGAGACGGCACGCACTGTTGCCCAGAAACGAGAGGTATTCCTGGCTCCGCCCATCCACTACGGGGTCTGTCGCAGCACCCGAGGCTTTCCCGGCACCATCACCGTGGGGCATGATGCCCTGCGCTCATATGTGAAAGAGCTGCTGATATCATTTACAGATAGCGGATTCAAAAATATCCTGATCCTAACCGGCCATGCCGGGAGCCAGCATATGTCCGCCCTAAAAGAGGCCTGCCAGATGGCATTGGAGGAACGCGAATTCAGGGTCAGCCTGGTATCTCTGTTTGATCTGATCGATCCTCAGGCAGCAGAGACGCCACATGACGGGCATGCCGGAGAGATAGAAACCTCGATGATGATGGTCATTCGCAAAGACCTGGTCAAGGGACTGCCAGAGGAGCATTTTCCCACAAGGCCCAGATTCCTGATAATGAGGGATGTCCGTCACCTTATGGGAAATGGGATCATGGGAAATCCCGCCCCAGCCACCGTAAAGAAGGGACAGAGCTTCCTGGCAATGGCAGCGGAAGGGCTCATAGAGGCTCTGGAGGAGCTGGAGTCCGACTGCTGGAAAGGGCGATAGAATGGTGAGATAGGCCTCGATTTGGGGCATTTCGACTGCGTCTATTGTTCCTTATTTTCCTTTTTATCTTTAAGCTCGCAGCTGGAATGAGTTGCTCACCTATCGCAATATTCATATAGAAGTTTAAACACTGGATATCACGCTTTGAACTAATTCAACGGAGGAGATTAAATGGCAGCAGGACAACTGGGCGGACAGCCCATAATTATTCTTAAAGAAGGAAGCCAGAGAACTGCAGGTCGTGAGGCACAGAAGTCGAACATCATGGCTGCAAAGGCAGTCGCAGGTGCCGTAAGAACCACACTAGGCCCCAAGGGCATGGACAAGATGATGGTCGATAACCTGGGAGATGTGGTAATAACCAATGACGGCGTCACCATTCTAAAGGAGATGGACATCGAGCATCCGGCAGCCAAGATGATGGTAGAGATCGCCAAGACCCAGGATGCGGAGGTCGGAGACGGCACGACCACTGCCGTAGTCCTGGCAGGAGAGCTCCTCAAGCAGGCAGAAGGACTGTTGGACCAGGAGATTCATCCCACAGTCATCGCCGCGGGCTACAGGGCAGCAGCAGACAAAGCCATGGAGATCCTAAATAAGATTGCCGTCAGCGTCACTGTCAATGATGCCGATTTTCTCAAGAAGATCGCCATCACCTCCATGACGGGCAAGGGATCGGGTACCGCCAGAGAGGAGCTTGCCGCGCTGGCCGTGGAGGCGGTTAAGGCAGTGGTGGATGAGGACGGCTCTGTAGACACCGATAACATCACCGTGGAGAAGAAGGTAGGAGGAGGGATAACCGACTCCGAGCTGGTTCACGGAATGGTCATCGACAAAGACAGGCTCCACCCCAATATGCCTAAGAAGGTAACCGGGGCCAAGATCGCCCTGCTCAATGCTGCCATCGAGATCGAGAAGACCGAGGTCGATGCCAAGATAGAGATCACATCCCCAGATCAGCTTCAGGCCTTCCTGGATCAGGAAGAGAGCATGCTCAAGGGCATGGTGGACAACGTAATCAAGACCGGGGCCAATGTGGTATTCTGCCAGAAGGGCATCGATGATCTGGCCCAGCACTTCCTGGCCAAAGAGGGGATCTACACTGTCCGCCGGGTCAAGAAGAGCGACATGGAGAAGCTGGCTCGCGCCACTGGCGGCAGGGTTGTCACCAGCATCCATGACCTGACGGAGAAGGATCTGGGAAGAGCAGGCCTGGTCGAAGAGAGAAAGATCGGCGACGAGAAGATGACCTTTGTCGAGGAATGCGAGAATCCCAAGTCGGTCTCCATCATCCTGAGAGGAGGCACTGAGCACGTAGTGGATGAGCTGAACAGAGCGATGGAGGATGCCCTGCGAGTGGTGGGGGTCGTAGTGGAGGACAAGATGCTCGTTCCCGGCGGCGGCGCTCCAGAGGTAGAGCTGGCGCTTCGTCTGAGGGAGTATGCAGCAACCGTCGGTGGCAGGGAGCAGCTGGCCATCGAGGCCTTCGCCACTTCCATGGAGGTCATACCCAAGACCCTGGCCGAGAACGCCGGTCTGGACCAGATCGACTCTCTGGTTGCCCTGCGCAGCCAGCATGAGAAGGGTATCAAGGGCTCCGGCCTGGACATGGATACCGGGGTTCCTGTAGACATGATGAAGCTGGGTGTGGTCGAGCCCCTGCGGGTCAAGACCCAGGCCATCAACTCAGCTGCCGAGGCAGCGGTCATGATCCTCAGGATCGACGATGTGATCGCCTCCAAGGCTGGCGGACCGGGCGGCATGCCTGGCGGCATGCCCGGCGGCATGGGTGGAGAGGACTTCGAATAGACCTCTCCAATCATCTCTTTTTTTAAGTTTGCGAGACATAATAGCAAAAGTGTTATCTTCTTGCCAGGTTCATCTCCGGCAATGGAACGCACGCTTCTATTGAAAGGCAAGGTCAAAGAGGCATACGACCTGGGAGACCGACTGGAGTTTCAATTCACTGACAATATCTCCGTCTTCGACAAGATAATTCCGAGCACCATTCCCTTCAAAGGCGAAACCCTCAGCAGGGAGGGGGTCTACTGGTTTGAGAGGGCACATGAAATGGGCATCAAGACCCACTTTTTGCAGTATCTGCCGCCGGCCGGTATGCTCTGCAAAAAGGTGGATATCCTTCCCACGAGCAGGATCACACCCCAATCCAGAAACTATCTGATTCCCCTGGAATGGATATGCCGCTGGTATGTGGCCGGATCCCTCTTCGACCGGGTAAAAGCCGGTGAGATAGCAGCTCAAGATCTAGGCTTTGCATCCGGGCATGTGGTGAGACCTGGAGAAGAGCTTCCTGAACCATTCCTGGAGGTCTCCACTAAGCTGGAGAAGACCGACCGACTCATTGCAAAGGAAGAGGCACTGCAGATATCCGGCCTCTCCCCTCAGGAGTACGAGGATGCCCGGGATATCGTTCTCAAGATTGATGAGGATATCAACCATAGCGTCGCCAGTCGTGGCTTGATCCATGCAGACGGCAAAAAAGAGCTGGCCTTCGATATGGATCGACAGATAATGATCGTCGATGTCTATGGAACCGCAGACGAGGACCGTTTCTGGGATAGGAAGCGCTACGATGAGGGAGAGCTCGTGGATCTCTCCAAAGAGTATGTGCGCCAGTACTACCGTCAGACGGGCTACAAGGACCGGCTCTATCAGGCCAGAGAAGAGGGAAAAGCGGAACCTGCTATACCCGCCCTTCCGAATGATGTGATTGGGGAGACAAGCCGGATCTACATCAAGCTGTTCGAGATGATCACAGGGGAAAAGTTCAAGGCCAAGGGATGAGGTTAAGGCTAATTTTGAATAAGTGAAAATTTAAAGGAAATTTATCAAGGGATGATGATATGAAGAGAATGCTATTGGTAATTCTGATACTTGCTGCCCTGGCCATATCCGGTTGTACCGAGAACCAGGATAAGCCGGAAAAGAGCGTGGAAGACATAAAGGCTCTATCCCTGTCCGCGGCAGAGAACCTGACCAGCTACAGTCTCAAGAGCACAATATCCAACATCAGAACGCTCAATGACAGAGGAGAAAATGCCACTGCAGAGAACGCAACCATAATAGTAGAGAGTGCAGAGACAAAGGCCACTGTAAACCTTGCCGGCAAGCAAGCCCATGCCAGAGGCTCAACCACTATTGAGGTGGAGCATCGTTTATTGGAGAGGAACACCACCACCAATGAAGCAGATCTCTACCAAATGGGCAACTCGACCTACATTAGGGATAATGGCAACTGGACCCATCTCCAGGATCCGATGACCGCAGAGGAGATCTGGAAAGATGGCAGAAATAACCAGATAAAGGCCATGGCCGAGACCTTCAATCTCTCTTTGGCGGAATTGGCCGGCTCGGAGAACATAAACGGCACAGACGCCTATAAGCTGCGAATCATAAGCGGAGCGGCTGAGAGCGATGCCCTATATGAAACCGCTTTTAGCATGGCTGCCAATCTCGTCTCCTACCCCATGTTCATGCCCTCAGTCAACCGAACGGAGTTGAACGAGACAGGAAGGATAGAGAAGACCATCTGGATCTCAAAGAACACCTATATCCCCGTCAAGTACGAGAGCAAGACGAGCTTTAAAATGACTCCAATAATCGTAGCTGGCCTTGACATGAACACCAGCCAGATGACCATGTTCAACGAATCGATTGAGCTGGGAACAGTCGAGGTCAGCTTGGAGTCGAGCGACATTTATTACGACTTCGACAAGCCAGTGACCATAACCCCACCGACTGAAGCTCTAGAGGCGGTCGTTGTTCGTCCGGTTTCGATCCAGCCAGAGAGTAGCCTGCAGTCGGAGTGAGAAGGGCCGATAGACCGATAGCATCCAATATGAAGGATCCATTGCAGCGGCTTTTCCTCAGGGAAAAGCCCTCCCTCGCCATCCTGGCCTTAAGCGAGATGGAGCCGGCCTATGCCGCCCAGATTGCCAAGCACATAGACTCCACCTTCCCCCATACCTCCAGCATCCTGGGCGAGCTGGAGGAGCACGGGCTGATAAGCTCTCGGCCAGAGGGCAGGGTCAGATTCCTGGTGCTGACCGACCGGGGAAGGCAGGTGGCAGGAGCATTGAGGGAGCTGTCCGATCTATTGCATAAGCCGGATGCTATGATGCAACGATTGGAGAGGCTAAAAGAACTGGCATCTGCGGCCGGTGGGTCAAAGGATTATCTCATCCTGGGGCCCCTGCGCAGAGATCTGGCTAAGCTGATGGCCCTTGAGGACCCTAAGCTGCGACAGGGAGCAGAAGAGCTTGACCGCAAGATCGTCGCTCTCCTGTCCGGATGACTAAATTCTGGTGATTTATATAATTCAGAGAAGAGCCAAAAAATTGTCAAGCAAACCTGCCAGACGGGCCCAGCCGCCAGGATATGGCTTGGCCTTATATGCGCCGATCGGGATTTTGCTCTAATTTTACTGAGTAAAAGCTTTATAGGATAACGATTATTTTCTTAACATGGCCACCAAAACTCTGCCTGATCAAGCCAGGTACACTTACGTTTATCATCCATCCAGAGACCATAAAGAGAGGTGGAAAAAGATAGCAGCAAAGGCCCATGTGCCTCTTTCCAAGTTCATCATTGCCACAGTGGACGGCGTGGTAGATGAGAATGAAGAGTACAGACCACGGCGTGAGATTGTGCGTGAAGTTGAAACGCTCAGGCAAGAGAACCGATCCCTACGCGATGAGATGCATAGAAAAGATGTTCTCCTGGATCGCTATGAGCATGAGCTAAAACGATATAGGGCAGCCCCTTGGATTGAAGGCACTCCGGGAATTGCTCAGATGAATGAAGACATGATCAATATCCTGAAGGCTCGCGGTAAAGTCGAGAGTGGCCGGCTGCTGGAAGAGTTGGGCATTGATCCCAGGGAGACAGATCTTGCAAAAGCGATCTACAAGCAGCTTGAATCCTTGCAGGCTTTCGGTGCAGTGGAGCATAAAGGAGGCTCTTGGGCGTGGCTATGGTGATAGCGGCATACCTGCAAGACTGCGAGATCCGGGGGATGAGCCCTAGGAGCCTGCCAGGGTACAAATCGGCCTTAAAGGACTTTAGCAGCTATCTGGATTCTATCAAGACCGATATCATGGACGTAGACAAGAACGTTCTAAAAGGCTACTTGGAGCGCTCCAGGAGGAGAGGGCTTTCCCAAAGAACCATAGAGCTTAGCTTTTCCGTGTTATCCTCATTCTATGAGTACCTGGTTTATGAGGGCCTGGTCTCCTCCAATCCCGTGCCGGCCATCAGGAAGAGGTATTTAAGGCGCTACAAGGACAATGGAGATCCGCACGAAAGGCAGCTCATCTCAGTAGAAGATTCCGCCAGGATGATCAAGGGAGAGCCGGATATCAGAAACAAGGCCATCCTTATTCTCCTCTTCAAGACCGGCATGAGACGAAATGAGCTTATCACGCTGGATGTCTCTGATGTGGACCTGATCGAAAATAGGATCAGGCTCAAGCCCACCGGCAAGCGGACCAATAGGACGCTGTTCATGGATGACGAGGCGGCTTATATCCTTCGGCGATGGCTCCGAGTGAGGGAAGGCATCAACAAGAAGAAGGAGACTGCTCTATTCATCAGCTCATGGGGAAACAGAATATCCCGGAACGATGTTTATCAGGCGGTCACAAATGCAGCGGCTCGTGTGGGCCTGCACAATCCCGATTCGGAGCGGACGGAAGATCGCTTTTCGCCGCATTGCTGCCGGCATTGGTTCACCACTCACCTGAGACGGGCGGGGATGAGGCGCGAGTTCATCCAGGAGCTTAGAGGCGATTCAAGGCGGGAAGCGATAGATATCTATGACCACATTGATCTTAAGGAGCTGAAAGAGGCTTACCTGGCGGCGATACCACAGCTGGGTATTTAGATTGGGATCACGCCATCCAAACCGGATTTATAGATATCGGTACCTTTAAATACACGATTAATCAATAATATGCATTAAGATTTAATGCCTGTATGCCTTACAGTATGATACACAGAAGAGTCTGGATGGAGGGACAGCTTGAGAGGGGATTAGGTTTATGTATGTCCTCGAAAAATGTATTGTATTTGTGTGGTTCACGAAGATTGGGGTGAATGCTTGGTGATTTTGAGAGAGATCTGGAGCAAAGATCTACGCGAGATAAAAGTGAATAAAGAAGCGACAAAGTATCATGCTCAGAAGTATAGGATGGGTAGTGTAAGGCTTGCTACCGGACGAATCCGCACTAAAGAGGAGTTCGAAAAGGATAAGAAGAGGATATTAGGTATCAAGCTTCCGTAAACTTTTTTGGGGGAGGTTATGGAGGTTTTTAATGAGGCTGAAGCGGAAGCTGTGAAAAAAATTGCAAAATTATATAATTATAATAAAAACCTAATGCTATATGCAGAAGAATTAACTGATGAAACATTTTTGCCTCCAATAAACGAAATAAGAGATGCAAATGACCATATAATGCGCGTTTTCGCGATAGTGTTTGGTTTTGGTGAAACAGAACCAGAAACCGGATCAGAGCATATCAAATCAAATCTGGATGCTGCCTTGTCGCATGTATATAGAGCGACGTATGAGCATTTGGATTATATAAAAATCTATCAGCATGAGGCCATACAAAACAATCTTGCAAATATTCATCCTGAAACATTGGCAACTGTGTTTCCAGAGTACTATAGAGAGATCAAACCGAGGCTCGTTGATGCGATAGATAAAATACCAGATTATAGAAACGGAAAGAATATTGCTGATCCAAACTTAGAACAAGTAGAAGCCTATATGGCAATTATTGAAACGACTAAGAAAGATTATAAGAAAATTATTGTTATGTTGCCTTCATTAAATGAGTATCAGGCAAAAAAATTGCGTGATAACCAGAAAGGAAGACTCATAGATATCGTTTTAGGTATTATCATAATGCTCCTGGGAACTGTTACGGCTAATTACTTTAACATCATTTAATTTAAAAAATATATAATATTGGCCTCCGGGGGGGGTCTATTCAAGCGGGCGGATGCTCTCTGGTTTCCCATTTTTTTCTTCGAGTTCGTCTCTCAATTGATGTTCATATGCATCTGCCAGCCCACCAGGATGAGCGAGCGGCCTATCATAGCCTGGGATAGACACGCGTTCGTAGAGACGGATGTCCATGAATCGCTCCAGCTCATATAGATGATCATATAACGCCCTTGCTCTCTCCAGATCAACTTCCGACGGTGGGCGGATTTTCAATCTGCCTTCTTCATCTTCACTGAATACTATCAGATTTTTGCCGTCGATAGATCGAACTTTCTTGTATTCCATCCGAGCCATAAGCATAGTCACAACTTCCAGCATTGTGAAAATTTGGGTATCAGTTATTACTTTTTTCACACGATCCCACGGTAAGAATTTGATGATCCATCGGGCGTCTTGCACCGAATCTAGTGTTCCTTTCAGTTTTTGGATCATTTTAAAATCATATCGCGATCTCGTTGCGGAATCCGCTCCATCTCGTTTCAGCAGATACTCTTTTTGCAGGTCAGTCAAGCTCATGAGGTAATACTTACCACCTGATTATTTAAATCTTGCCACACAAAATCTTGATATTATCACTATAAATGGTATTTATACCACTGAATTGGTGGTAAGATTTAAATAGTAGAGGGGTAATACCTTATAAACATGAAACAATTCAGGACTAACAGGTGCGCTGAAATGGTATCGGCGAAGCTTCGCACGGACCAGCGCCACTTCTTGGAGACGCAGGCACTAGCTCGGGACATATCGATTTGTGCCGTGATCAGAGGGTTGATTGACTCTGAAATGCGGAGGATGCGATCTGGCGATGTCATCTAAAAAACATAACAGCAGGCCTCGCGGTGAAGTTGTCCAGACCAACCACGAGACCCGAAACACGCGCGCGCGTTAGGCGGTGTCACTAATGCAATACGCGTGCATGGAATTTAAGCCTTTCTATAAAAATAATCGCAATGCAGAGGCCCACCACCTGCAGGAGCTCGAAGAAGCTCGCGGCCAACTGCTTCGGATTTTCGAAGCGGAGGGGCAATGTGTCGCCGCCTTCGAATGGGGCGCGGTCTCTCTGCCGGGGGAGCTGGAGCCAAAGCTGGAGGGCATGGTGGGCCATGAGATTGCCGTGCTCCGGTTGGATAGCCGGTATTATGTGCGCGGGGTGAACGATGCCTGATTCATTGCGATCTCCCAGTGACCAGGGCGTCACCCAGGCTGGCGGGAGCTATCTAAAAACCACAGCCTTCCCTGCTTGGATCTGCCTGTTCGGCCCGAGACCCAACTTCCACATCTGCACTGCGCGACCGGGCCGTGAATGGCTGGAATGGACTGATGAGGGGCGGCACCATGGCCTTGCGGCCTTCCGGGTGGATGAGGGGGGGCTGGTGGACAGGGACCCGATCAAGGCAATCCCCAGGAAGAGACCAGGCCATGTGAGTGCCCGGCAGTGGGGGCGATGCTGAATGGCCTCGACAGCAACAGATCTAACACGCGAACATTATGCGCGCCCCGAGATTCGCGAGATCATTACCAAGTTCACTATGCCCGGAGATGGCAACTGGAGGGCGATCAATGGCGACTTCTGGCGATGGTATCGATATGCCGGGAGTGATGCAAGGCTCTTGAACGTGGTCGAGGACTATGATGAGCTGACAAATAATCATAGAGTACTATATTCTACGCTGAATGTATTCGATAAAAACCAGTGGATGGTCACCAGGCCAAAAGAGGAGATCACGCGCGACGATCCACTTGGAACGCCTGCTGACACCGTTGCCTACTCGCTCGGCGTAGATATTGATAAGGGGCCTGGTCACGACATCGAGGAGCCGGAGGTAAAGCTGGCAGTTGAAAGCGCTGCTCAATTCCTCGTAGACCGCTTGCAAGATGCTGGTGTCCATAGAAGCGTCTGGGTGCTATTTTCTGGTGGCGGCATCTACGTAGAGATCCATCACGGGATTTGCAGACCCAAATCTCAGGCACCTCAAGACAGGCAGGAATTCTTCGAAGAGCTGACAGATAGATACAATAGGTTCATAGTTCACGTATCCACGAAGTTCTTTGAGATCCATCCCGAGTACAAAGGCCTAGTGAAATATGATGCTCTAAACGATTCCAAGCGCATTTTCAAGTGCGTGCTATCGATTCACAAGAAAAAGCCGTATGCGGTGACACCCCTTAATCGGGATCATATAAAGATCGACTTTGATCGAGCCCGTGTGCCCCTGCCATTAGAAATGATCGAAGAAGCGGGCGTCTGGTATTCCACGTACGATCTATCAGAACGCGAAAATTTGCTCGAGCTTTTGGATCAGTTCAAGGAGACTGACGAGAAGAAGCGAGCAAAACACCATTTCGCAGAGATCTGGAGATCGTGCTTCAAGGTGGATGCGAAGTACTTCCCACCGTGCATCCAACATATAATCGATGTTGCGAACCAGGGAGAAGGCAAAACGAGATTCTCTGCCGTTCTGTCCGCCTTCCTGTTTCAAATGGGATGGGAGGAGGAAGAAGCCTGGGACCTTGTTAAGACGGTATCGGATCGCAACGGGCTAGGGGATGCGAGTCATATATTTGATAGCTGCTTTGGACGAATAAGCTGCCCATCATGTGAGACTATTCAGGCAGACGGAGCAGGCTATCCTCATCTAGGCCTCAGAGGGCTTGAGTGCTGCGTGCCGGACGAACACTGCAAGGGATGTCAGTGGCCTGGAGACTATCATCTGCAGAAGGCCCTTGATGAGAACTTTGATAAGCCGAAGATGGAAGAGCAGAAGCCGAAACCGGCGCGCGCTCCTCTCCGATGCGAGGATGTCTGCGACGTCAAGTATGATAAGAATGGTGACCCCCAGGGGCTGAAGCTGAGCCCAACAAAAGCAGCCACGGCAGTGTGTGAAAAGCTATGCATTGCTATGGTAGAAGGCTCAAAAGATATCTATCGATGGGATGGACAGATCTATCGCCCCGATGGAGCCCGGATAATCGATGACGCCATAAATCATTTGGTGGGGGACGAAAATGATATCAGGAAACTCAATGAAATTCTTCGCAGAGTTTCGAACCACCTTCTTGCCAAACCCACAAAATTTGAACCAGACCCGTATCTGTTCGGAGTAAAAAACGGTGTTGTTGACCTCAGAACTGGCGAATTTAGGGATTACCGGGCAGAAGATCTCCTCTTGGAGCAGGCGGATGTAATCTATGATCCCAATGCCAAATGCCCGACATTCTTAGCGTTTCTGGAGAGCATAACACCTGACCCCACGGACCGGCTCATGCTGATAGACTGGTTTGCCATCACGGCGATCAAAGAGCCATTTGCTTACGTGCTCTTCCTTTTGGGGCTTGGAAGGAACGGTAAAGGGGTCTATGAGGATCTGATTATGCGCTTCTTCGGAGAGGCGACGTTTAGGGACATGCCTCTGCGAGCAATTGAGAAGAGCGACTTTGCATCAAGCGAATTCTATCAAAAAAGAGGCTGGATCGCTTCAGAGACCGGGAAGCACAAGAGCAGCATCGGAACGGACTTCATCAAACTGACCTCTGGCAGTGGTGTCATTGATGCCAACGTTAAAGGCAAGAGCAGAATACGGTTCAGGCCATACTTCCAGACTATCGTGGATACAAACACCATGCCGCAGATCGATGACAATTCGATAGGCTGGAGAGAGAGGTTCTGCAAAGCGAACATGCCGTACTTCTTTGTGCCGGCACCCGACCCTGAGAATTCGCTGGAGAAACTTAAAGATCCTCATCTCATCGATAAGCTGACCACACCGGGCGAACTGTCAGGCATCCTCAATTTGATCGTCCTCAGAACTAAAGAGATAGCCAAGACCAAGACCATCATCAAGAGGTCTGGGGAAGAGATGTTTAACGAGTATGCTACGCAGAGCGCATCGGTCGGAACCTTCCTTGAGATGTTCTGTGAGTATGTCACAGATGGTCCCGACTTTTGGACGCCGGTGGCTCCTATTTACACTGCATACAAGGAATGGTGCACGCTCAAAGTAGGCGATGTGGTGAACCCCGGCTATTTTGGGAAGCTTTTAACTGGGTTTTGTGGTGGTACAAATTCGAAAGTCGGGAAGGACAAGGACAGGATGAGTATTCGACTTTATAAACGCCTGAACTTTGACCAAAATCGCTATGAGAAGGAAGCCAAAAGACTCAGAAGATCGTTGTCCACAGATGTCTACAACAAGTCTACAGTCAGTCTACAGTGTAGTAGTTCTACTGATAGTGATGTCTACAGTGTCTACAGTAAAATATGGAATGATGTCTATGAGAGATTTGGAGATACTCTCTATATGGCCGGGGGATTTAAAAAAACCGTAGACACTGTAGACACTGTAGACATCGATAGCAGTGGAGGCCCATCTGTGTCTACGACGGGCAATTTCATTGTAGACACCACCGTAGACAGCATCGACGCCGAGTTGCCCCGTGCTCAAAAGCATGCTGAGGACAAAGAGAGGCACTTCGCCCAAGTCGCTGATGAGCACACAAAGCCGAAAGTCTGCGCTGTGTGTGGCGAGGACCTCACCGGCCATGGCACGGTCGAGAGGAATGGCAAAATCTACTGCGCCCGGCCAGGCTGTGGGTATCCACCGAGGGACGAGACCGTGGTCGAGGAATTCATGCGTGATGGTGGTAAAGCCAGCCTGGGAAGGTTCCTGGCAGAGTTTCCTGAAGCACGTGAAGGTGACGAGGCATGACCCTCAAGCAGTGCGCAGCCTTCCGTCCTGGGGGCGAACAGTGCAAGAGGGTGGCATCCCGGCTTCCGTCCCGATGCAATCGAAGACATCGCTATCTTGTCGGACGAAATCGATCAGAAAAAGGCAGCTTGGGAATCAGTATGCCAAGACATCAATGAGTTCATGAATGTTGTCGGATGTCCCTCTCTTGCCGTGCTTGGTGCAGAACGCGCAGAAGCCAGGCATCACCTTGCCGAAGCTATTGAAAAAAGCAAAGACAAATCGATCGTTGCGTTTGGCCACTATCCATTACTGGGGGCGTCAGAAAAATGCGAACCTTCCCGAAATCATTCAGGCAAACGCTGAACTTGCACAAGCCCACGAACAGTTAGATCCGTTAATTGCGAATCTGAGCGATCGAATCAATCGTGGTGCTGCGATACTCAAGCGATATTCGACCTAATTATCATGCAATTATCGCGCAATTCGACCTAATTATTGCGCATCATTTAATCGTCCAATTCGGAAAGTGTCGGCGCATATCGACTTACAATTTTTGATGAATAGGGGTGTATTTGGCAGAATCTGTCCATTTGTCCAACGGGAGAGTGCTCATCGCC
>WOYM01000125.1 GCA_011620785.1 Methanothrix sp.
GTATCGCAGTCTCTGTATCATCGATATAATCAGGGGAAAAACTTGCTATAAATCGGGAAAATGCTATATAGTTAGAGAGTTATAAACTGGCGCATATAAACCCACAGTAATCGAAGGGAAGATAATGGAAATAGCAATGAGGTGGATTAAATGAAGTTTGCGATTCTACAATGCAGGCCCGCAGCTAGAGGATTGCTTATCTCTATATGCATTTTGCTTGGCCTTCTGACAATGAATCCTGCCGTTGCTCAGGGGGAGAATTATACCCGCTTGGCAGTACCCCTTGGTGACGAGACGAATACCTATGCAGAATTCGCTACTATTCTGCCTTCTGTAGTGAATGCTGAACCGAACGACCAGCAAATCCTGAATTATACTGGCGGAAAAGACATATGGACATCCATTCTACTAAATGGGAGCAAGGTCGATATATTTCTACTGTATCCCTGCCAACCTCCTGTAGGCTTGCTTGATGCTGAGGGAATGAAATCCTTGCTCGCTTCTGCAGATGAGACAATACTGCAGGCGAACTTCAGCGAAGCTGAGCTTTACATCGAAGGCAGGCCTGCTATCTGGGGAATGCTAGGCGCTTCTTTATTTGCTGCATACCAGCCCACCAACCAGACAGCGGCATTATTAGTGATGGAAGGCAGTCTGGATGAGGAGACGATGTATCATTTGCTGTATAATATGAGCATAACTGTGACTGAAGGCATGACGCCCATTCCTCCCGGCTATTGCTCCGATGCCACAGCAGTTGATGGGACAGATGCTGTCGCGGCTGATGCTACAGGCACCGCTGAGGCAACAATTGATGGGGCTGCAGCAGTTGACACATCTGCAAGCACCGGGGCGGCCGCAGCTGTGACACAGACCGCATCAGGTCTAAATCAATCTCAATCTCGCAAAGAAAAGGCAGAGGCGGATAGGGCCGCAGCCATGGCAAGGCTGGAAGAGGCCAAAGCGGCCATTAGAAAGTAGGGACGGATTTCAGGGCGGCAAAAGACGGGTTCATAAGGAATCGTGTTTTGCACCCCGATCGGGCTGAATTGCGGCGGTCCGTTGCACCATGCAGGCCGCAACCATATTCGGCTCAAACCTTTTTTTATTAACAATAGTTTAAATCCGCCTGGAAAGCAGATCAGCCCAAAACCTTTTAACCAGGCTATTAGAAATAGAGAGCCATCATGAGCTAAACACATACAGGAGGTGTATTAGATGCCATATGCAAATATAAGCGAGCTGCCCAAGAGCGTCCGAAATCTGCCCAGCCGGGCTAAAACCATATACATGAAAGCCTTCAATAGCTGCTGGGAGGATCTGGAGATAGAAGATGAGACAGCCCGCGAGAAGGCATCTCACGAATCAGCCTGGTCGGCCGTAAAAGAACAGTATGAGAAGGACGACGAGACCGGTGAGTGGGTTAAAAGCGATGGGTATGCAGGAAGACGCTCGCGCCATCGCAAGAGCAGGTCCAGCGGGACCTCATTGCAGGCAAAGGCACATGCATGATATCAAAAGAGAGATGCTGATAGAGGAACTGAGACTTATTTGGTCAATGGAGCTCCTCTTCAGCCATTTCATGGGTCATATTCAATAGGAAAGCTTTTTGCCCTAAAAACCCCAATCTCTTCTCAGCGAATATTTCAGATCAAGGAGTTGTTGAGCATGTCTAAAGATATTCTGGAAAAGGGTGCCATTATTCAAAGGGACAAAGAGACCTTTGCTATAGCGCCGCATATAGCAGGCGGCATAATCGATCCAGCCGGCCTTCGAAGGATCGCCGATGTGGCGGAGAAGTATCATGCCAAGGCCTTGAAGATAACATCTGCCCAGAGGATCGCCATTGTGGGGATCGATCCTGAGGATATCGATAATGCCTGGGCGGACCTGGGGATGAAGGCTGGGGCTGCCATAGGCTTATGCGTTCGCAGCATCAAGATCTGTCCAGGAACCACGTTCTGCAAGCGCGGCCAGCAGGATGCTGTGGGCGTGGGCCTGAAGCTGGACGAGAAGTATCACGGAATGCAGCTTCCCTGGAAGTTCAAGATGGGGGTATCAGGATGCGCCAACTCCTGTGCTGAGCCCGCGGTAAAGGACATCGGCCTGATCGGCACCGCTAAAGGGTGGAGGCTTCTGGTGGGCGGAAGCAGCGGGGTAAAGCCAAGGCTGGGCACGTTGCTGGCAGAGAACCTGTCCGACGATGAGGTATTCTCCTACATAGATAAGATCGTCAACTTTTACCGGGATCACGCCAAGAAGCAGCGTCTGGGCGATTTCATAGAAGAGATCGGCTTTGAGACCTTCAAAAAAGAGATCCTGAAATAAAAGAGAATATTGACCTTGCCCGCTAGCCGAAGAATGTGTCGTAACCGAACTGCAGGACAGAGGTGCTGGAGAAAGCGGCCTTCAATTTGGCCCAGGAGATCAGATTATTTGCCTCGAAGGTGATACTGCCCGCATCCCTCTCTTTTTCAAAGGCTCCGATCGGATCCTTTGACAGTCTGACATTGTCTATTGCTTCCTCTGAGGCAGTTATGGTGATTGATGGATCGTCCCAGCCTCCTTCAATTAATCTGTCTATTCTCGCTGATTTCACATCCAGGCCCACCCGGAAGGTGCTGGCATTTTTTCGGAGTACTTCCAGGTTGATCTTCTCATCGCCCAAAATGGATTTCAGAACCTCTGGCGCTCGATCGATATTCCGGTTGTACGTATCGATATGCTTTTGCGTCTCCGCCATGTCGATGGTAAAGGCACTGGCAAAGGAGACCAGGAGCACTAGAGAAATCGCAATGCATAAGATTGGTCTTCTCATAGTTATCCATTAGTTTTATTAAAATAAATATTTTTTGGACATAGCCGGATCTTTTCTCTTTTCTGTTTGTGGGGGTCCGGGCGGCTCGAGCCCGATGAACTGCAGGAGGATGGAGAAGAGAATTGCCTTGATCCGGTGGCAGCAAGCACAGAATCCTTTAAGTACAATCTTTTCAAATAGTAGACCATGAATGTCCTTGTGCTCTGCATAGATCGGGACAATGACCTGGGCCGCAAGGGTGGGGTGATAACCCCCGTCGTGGGCAGAGATGCCAATATAGAGGCTGCCCTGAAGTTGGGCATGTCTGACCCGGAGGACTCGGACGTCAACACCATATTCGGAGGCATAAAAACCTTTGATGAGATTGCGACATCAGGCAGGGATGTGGAGATCGCCTCTATTGCAGGAGACCTGAAGGTCGGCCTGATCTCAGACAGCAAACTTGCCTCTCAGCTGGAGGATCTGTTGGCGCGCTTGCATCCTCAAGGAGTGATTGTGGTCTCTGACGGGGCGGAGGACGAGGCCATCCTGCCCATCATCACCTCCCGGATCAAGGTAGAAGGAGTGCGCCGGATTCTGGTCAAGCAGAGCCCCAACCTGGAGAGCACCTACTACCTTTTAAAGCAGCTCTTCACCGACCCCAAGCTCAGCCATACCATATTCATTCCTCCTGCTTTGGCTCTGCTCATGTTCGCATTCTTCAGCCTGATCGGCTACCCCAGCTGGGCGATAGTGGCCATCACAGGCTCGGTGGGTCTGTATCTCTTATTCCGTGGGCTGGGCCTGGACGACTCCATGGAGGAGGCAAAGCAGACGCTCAAGAAATCCCTTTATGCCCGGAAGATAGCCTTTATAACCTATATACTGGCGGCAATGCTGGTGGTCATAGCTACCGTAAATGGGGTAGCATACTTCTGGCAGTACTTCCATGAGCCCACCTTTCCAGGATACTTCACCTTGATCATGATCTATCTATACGAGAGCATCTGGTGGTACATGGCAGCTGCCTTATGCGTGAATCTGGGCAAGGTCATGGACATGTATATGGAGGGCATAAGAGACGCTCGCACCATATCTTACCTCTTCTTCATCCTGGCCACCGGCCTGGTCATCTGGTCGACCAGCAGCTTTATCCTGGCCAGCAATGCCGATCTGGAGTTTGGCATTGGCATGGTAGAGTCGGTACAGAAGCTGGCCATCTCTGCTATAGGGGCTATTCTGATTACCGTTATCGGGATCAATGTCTCCAAACGCATTGCGACCGATAATGTCTTCCTTCCATCGAAGTGATATTTCAATGCTCCAGATCTTGGCCTCAGGGGAGAAGTGCCTTGGCGACTTCACATTTGACTTTTACTGGCAGCATCAAGGCTCAAGGCTGGATATGGATCAGAAGATCGGGGAGGCTAGCCTCAGGCAGATCGTGCAATCGCTCCGCAAGGGGGAGAGGGTGAATATCTCCGGGGATGTTGGCAGCCGCCTGGGCTCCAGCCTGGGCGTCGATCTCATCCGGCTGGGGGGAAAGGGCGGGCCGATAGAGGGGACGGGCAGCATAGTGGTGGAGGGAGACGTGGGCCAGCGCATGGGGATAAGCATGCTCAGAGGCGCGATCTATGTCTCCGGCAGGGTCAGTGAGCCCATGGGGAATGTAATCGAGGTTGATAGCGATCTGACTGGATATCGAATGTTCGTCTCCATCACCGAGGCTCTGGAAAAGGGGTGGGATGTGACGGAGCCGAATCATCTGGACCAGCAGGGTCTGTTCATCGAGGACGGGATTATCAGGGATACCCTGGGGGCAAGAAATCCCGCCGACAAGACCATCAAACTGGAGGGAGACGCAGGCATGAGCACGGGCATACTCATGCGCTCCGGCCAGGTCATCGTCGAAGGATGCGCTCAGGAGAACACAGCAGTTCTATTGCGAGGAGGAAGGATCTTGGTTAGAGGCAGTACGAAGGACTTCACAGGTGCAGAGATGAGAGGGGGCGAGGTCTTCATAGAAGGAGATGCCGGCAGCTTCACCTGTGCCCGGATGAAGGGTGGAGTGGTCTATGCCCGGCAGGCTCTGCCCCTGCCACCAGCAAAGAGGCATCCACTGAGCCCTTCCGAGAGGACCGTGGTAGTCAGGGCCCTGGAGCTGAGCCCAATGCAGGCCCTGATGTATAGCCGGTTCGGCCTTCAGTAGATCTCTTCCAAATCCTCTATATGGGCGAATGCGTCGTCTAGCTGCTTTCTTGCCCTTGACCTCTTCTCCTTCTCGTCCTGCATCCCTCTTGCCGCCTGGGCATAGATGGATTCAAGCTCCGGTGCAGCAGCCAATGTGAATACGGAGAGCACTCTTGGATGGCCCTTCTTGACCACAATTCCCTTGAATACATGCCCAGCGCTGGCGGTGATCTTCTCCACCTCTTTGGTTATCTGATCCACATCCAGATGCTCCTTGGAGCCCTGGATGATGACCATTGCCCTGGCGGAATCATCAGCCACGTTCGCCGGATATAGCAGGTTGTTGGGCTTTAGACTGTTCTCGATGGCGTCCTTGACCGAGGTGTTCTTCCCATCTGCCTGATAGTATCCCATGGTGCCTATGCGCAGGCCGCCGTTCATGACCGTCTTGAAGTCACCCAGATCGGTAACGGAGAGCATCTCACTGTCCAGAGATTCGATCAGGAAAAGCAATCTCTGGGCGATGGTGCTGTTGATCTTGTCATAGGCGCTGGCAATGTCGCCGCTAAACCTTTTCATATACTGATTGTCTGCCAGGATGATGCCATCAGCGTCCAGCTCCATCAGCTCCCTCATGCTGAAAGCAGCATTCTGGAGGTAGATCGAGCCCTCCTCCCGGAAGGGAAGAATGGCCACAGTGACTACGGTGATGTTCGGGTACTGCCTCTTCAGCTCATTTATAAGGAGCGGCGAGAACGAGGAGCCAGTGCCTCCTGAGGTTGAGGTCAGGACAAAGGCGAGGTCGAAGTCGCCCCTCTTCTCGATCTCTCCCATGATGCTGTCCCGGTTGTCCATAAAGGCCTGCTTGCCCACGTTCCTGTTGGCTCCCATGCCGTGCAGGTTCGGAACATGCAATCTGTCTTTGGCGGTGGTGTATCTCAGCTCCTTGAGATCGTTTATCGCCGTGTTGATCGCCACCGTCTCTACCCGGCTGGGGAACTTGGGCTTGAGACAGTACTTGGCGATCTTCGAGGCACCCCCACCACCCATCGCTTCCTTGTTCACTGCGTCCAGTATTCTATTTCCGCATTGGCCTACACCAAGGATAAGTACGTTAAGCATGATATCAGCCTCACTTTACTGTGGAATTTTATTAATATTTATATTCTTTGTGCCGCCTATACAGCCAGGCGGCGATAATTATGATTGGGATAAGGAGTAGTAAATATTCATATTTATACTCTCGTTTTAGGACCACTACCTCTGCAGATCCTTCTCTGATCGCAGAGCCGTCTCCTCCATCGAATGTGGTCTTGAGGTGAATGGTATAGTTACCAGAGTCCTTGCCCGAAAGCATTACTGAGTAATTGACCTCGCCGCCTGGCGGTATCTCAAAGAAGCTCCTCTCGAATCCCGATGCCTCCAGCCCCACTGGCGGTTTTATGTCCCCTTTGGCCTCGATTCTGGTGGCAGACGCCTTTCCAACATTTTCTATGCTTATGTTCGCCATTCCAGTGCCGCCAAGAGGGAGCGGCCCAGGTACTTCCATTCTTATCGCCAGGTCTGCCACGCTCTTTGGATTGATGACAATATCAAAAGGCTCAGAACTGTTCAATAGGACGTTATCCTTAGAGTCGGTGTAGCTGACCTGTATGGCCGAGACGCGTATGGTGCCCTCTTTTATGGCATTCATCATATATACAGCCGAGTCGGACTGGCCAGGGTCCAGGGTATCCTTGATCTTGGGCGGATAGCCGGCCACATAGGAGAACTCCGGCAGGGGTGGTGCATCATCCAGTTTTATGTTCTGTGCTTTGCCTGTGCCCTTGTTCATGATGGTGACGGTGGCCTTGACCTCATCCCCCACACTCATCTCGCTCTTGTCAAAGCTCTTCTGGACGGTGAGGGCTGGCTTGTCGCCAGCGGATACAGGCCGGTCCGAGGCCCGTCTGCTGGGCGTTCCCAGGCTCTCCTGGTACTCGATTCGCACCCTGGCAGATTCCTCATCCAGGATATCGACCACCGTAAGGGTAATGCCTCCTTTCTCCGCTCCTCCGATGAAGCTATTGGCCCGGTTCTCCAAAAATGCCCGCTGCTCGTCCAGTCCGCCTCCCGTTCTGGAGACCTGCAGGACAGCTATGCCATCTTTGACCGACTGGATCTCAATGAGCTCTGCTCGATAGTTGCTGATGTCTATTCTGTCCCCGATCCCCAGGGTGAAATCGTTATAGGTGACCTCATCTTCATTCTCATCATCGTCATCATCCGCCCCCTGGGCCGCTCCAATGAAGGCCGTTGACAGCAAAAGAATAAAGACTGCCAGGCAGACCAGGCGCAGAATATCGAGGCGTTGCTTCTTGCCCGTATCTCTATCCCGCAGGTCAATGGGCCTTTTAAGCGATTTCTCTGCCCGCTTCCCACTCTTCATCGTTCTCTATCTCCAGGCTCAAGTCAATCCATCTAGCATCTTTAGTGAGAGCACCAAGCGATATAACATCTACCCCACTTCTTCCGTAATCCTTGATGTTATCCAGGGTGATGCCCCCTGACGCCTCCAGAATCACTCTCTCTCGTAGACCCTCCTTCTTCAAGACATCAACTCCCGCGGCGATCTTCGCGGGGTCCATGTTATCGAACATGATGATATCCGCACCCTCTTTTGCCGCTATGAGCATGTCCTCAAGGCTCTCGATCTCCACCTCGATCTTCTTGGTGAAGCTGGATTTATCTTTAGCTCGGCGCAGGCATTCTTTCAGGCCGAGGATCATTATATGATTATCTTTGATGAGGATGGCATCGGATAGATTAAATCTATGGGTGTCGCCGCCTCCAAGATAAACCGCTCTCTTCTCGAATAATCGAAATCCTGGGGTGGTCTTGCGCGTGGCTGCCACTCGCACCCCCCCGGCCAGGAGAACGCACTCTCGGGTGAGGGTGGATATGCCGCTCATGCGAGCCATGAAGTTCAGGACCAGCCTTTCGGACTGCAGGATCTTTCTCGCGCTACCCACTACCTCTAAAACAGTGCTCATCGCTGGCACAAACTCGCCATCATCGAATAGCAGCTCGGATTTCAGGCCAAAATACTGGAAGATCTCCACCGCCTCCGCCAGCCCGGAGATGATGCAGTCCTCCTTAGCGACTATGACCCCGCGAGCAGGCAATTCTGGAATGAGAGTGCTGGAATCATCCCATTCGCCCAGGTCCTCACCCACAAACCGCTCCAGCTCTGACCTTAGCATACCGCAAGGATTTTGATCCTTAATTGATTTATAACCTGCGATGCCTCTCAAGGTCGGGCTTGTGGGATGCGGTGCCATTGGGGCCGAGATCGCCAAAGCGATAGATTCTGGCGTGGTTGATGCAGAGCTGATTGCTGTATGCGATCATAATCCTCAAACTGCCCTCGCTCTCATCGAGAGCTTGCAGCATAAGACGAAAAAAGCCGATCTTGCCGAGCTGGTGGAGCTTTCGGATGTAGTGGTGGAGGCAGCCTCCCAGAAGGCGGTCCCAGCAGTCGCCAGGGCAGCATTGGCCGCGGGCAAAAGGCTGATGATAATGAGCGTTGGGGCTCTTGCCGATATGGATCTATTCAGAGAGATCAAGAGCCTGGCAAAATCTCACTGCTCTCAGGTCTACATACCATCGGGAGCTATATCGGGCCTGGATGCCCTCAAGTCCGCTCGCGCCGGGAGGATTGAAAGGGTTACCCTGACCACCACCAAGAATCCCAGCGGCCTGAGAGGGGCGCCCTACATCCTGGAGAATAGGATCGACCTGGATAGCCTCTCCGGTCCTACCCAGATCTTTTCCGGCAGCGCAATCGAGGCGGTAAGGGCCTTCCCCGCTAATGTGAATGTTGCTGCCACCCTTTATCTTGCTGCGGGGGAGAAGGAGGTGCTGGTGAAGGTATTCGCCGATCCGAATATAAGAGTAAACCGCCACGAGATAGAGGTGGAAGGCGATTTTGGCAGGTTTTTTACCCGGGTGGAGAACGTCCCCTCGCCGCGAAATCCAAAAACCAGCTATCTGGCCGCACTCTCCGCCATATCCACATTGCGGTCTATTGTAGAGCCGATCAAGATCGGGACCTGATCGAAGACGATCTAAAAGAGGCCGTGAACCACATTCATCTTTTCCTTCAGGCCCTGAAGGGTCCCAGACAGCTCTTTATTGATCCTGTTCTCGGTATTCGTGCCGACCCTCATCTCTATATCCGGATTAGAGAGGGGCTCATGCCCGGTGAGGTTCATGAAAAGCTCTACCCAGTAAGGGGGCAGATACTCGGGCAGCGGCTCACCTCTCATGATATGAAGGACGCTGGTCCAGGCGGTGGGCACCACCTCCATATTATAGCCCCCTCCGCCCAGGGCCAGCAGCCGGGACCCTGAGTGCTGGCGGGCCAGATCCACTATCTGGCGGACGAGGCCGGTATAGCCGTTAAGTGTCACGTTAAGGCTGGTGAGGGGATCGGAATAGTGGGTGTCTATCCCCAGCTGGGCTACCACTGCCTGGGGCCGGAACCATTCAAAAAGGATTGGAACGATCTGATCGAAGGCCCGGAGGTATTGCTCGTCTCCGGAGTACATGGGCATGGGGATGTTCACGCTGTATCCTTTTCCCTCACCATCTCCTATCTCCTCTATGAATCCCGTGCCTGGAAAGAGGTACAATCCGGATTCATGCATGGAGATGGTCAAAACACTGGGATCAGTGTAGAATATCTGCTGTACCCCATCGCCGTGATGGCCATCGATGTCGATATAAAGCACCCGATCAAATCTATCTCTTAAAACCCGGATGGCCAGGGCTGGATCGTCAAAGACACAAAACCCGGAGGCGACTGTGGGCAGGGCATGATGCAGTCCACCGCCGATGTTAAAAGCGCTGCAGTCCTCAGATATTATGCGGCGGGCGGCATCGATAGAGGCCCCTGCCAGCATTCTGGATGACTCATATATGCCCGCGAAGACCGGGGTGTCGTCGCTCCCCAGGCCGAAGGCCAGATCCGGCTCCTCCAGCTTCACCGCCGCCAGGTACTCTGGGGTGTGCACTCGGAGAATATCCTCTTCGCTAGCCGGGCAGGGCTCAAGCCTGGATACCTTCTCGTCTATTAGACCAGACTCCTCCATGAGGCTAAAGGTGAGCATCAGGCGAGCGGGATTGAAGGGATGCTCCGGACCGAAGTTATACCCTTGAAATTTCTCGCTGTAATAAAGGTAGATCATTTATAGCCTTTCTCTATCAGGCCGTCGCTCCAGTAGTTATCACAGTTCTTGCAGTAATAGATCGTCTCGATCACAATCTTCTTCCATTCATCTGCGTCCAGTGCCCGCCGGAGATCTTTATGCTCGCACTCGTTGCCGCATTTGGGGCAGAATGGTATGAAGTGTTCCAGGACTGCGTGGTCTTCATCGGCCATCTAATATTCCTCTTTGAGACAGAGTGTCGCGGGATAAGGCAAAAAGCTGTCGGTGCCAGAACTATACCGTGCCGGGCTAGAAGGGCTGGATGCCTGCGGCAAGGCAGCCGGCGAGAAATCCGAGGATGGATCCCGAGTTCAGGAAGGGAAGGCCGGCCTGAGGTCGGTCCCTCGATGTGGTCATCAGAAGGATAAAGCCGGCATAGGTTCCGAACATGGCTCCAAGAGCAGGAAGGTTCAGGCCGAGGATATCGCCTGGTGGATATGACCAGCTCGCAGATATCGCCAGGATGGATGGTATGATGGCATCGCCCATGCCCAGGAAATAGGCTCCACGATCCCCTTTCTTCTTGCCATTTCCCATTGAGATCGAGCCTGCATCTCTGCGCCTAAAGCTGTAGTCCCTGCTCTTGGGAACTATAAAGAGCAGTGGTGCCTTCATCTTTATTGCGCCCTCTGCCAAAGCGACCATGTGGCGGGTTTTGTAGACGGAGATGGCATCATAGACCGCCAGGATCACCATAAGGATGATAACCGGCAGCACGGTCATGCTCACCCCCAACAGGGAGGTGACTCCTGCGCACACCAGGATTCCAAATGCATCCAGAATATACCATTCCGGGTAGTAGTGCAAGAGCAGCATCACCGCCAAAGTTGGCAGGAGGGCAAGCCACATGGGCATGATGGCGGAGATCACATAGAAGATGGTGAGGGCAATGGAGATGAGTATGAATCCTCTCACCAGCCAATCTCCCTTCAGCTTTATGGCCAAAAGGAGAATGGCGGTGAATATGAGGATGAGTAGCATATAGATTATGGGATTGGAGATCGATGCCGGATCCTCGAATACCCGATTGTCTGTGGCGGATATGGCCGGAGTTATGGCCAGGGCTATCAGCTGCACTGCTACCAGGAACGAGAGCATGACCAGCACATGGAATTTCGAGCTTATGGACAAGATATCATTTCCATTATATCGTCATCGGTCTATAGATCTGCCCTCTTCTCCTCTAGCAGCTCTATGTATGAGCGGCGGATGGTGTTCTCCAATTCCAGCCGCTTCAACACGGAGAGGACCCGATCCTTTTCGTTCTCCCAGTTCGCTTCTGCCTGAGCCTCCACCTCCAAAAAGGTGCCAAGCCCTTCCACCTCGTCCAGAGCGATGACCATTCCCTGATAGGAGTACTTTGTCCTCTTTTTGCGAACCTCTGCCGATAAAACAAAACCCAAAAGGGATAGGACATCCCTCATCTGGGTGGGATCGTCGATCCTTATCGTCAGCTCCCGGCGGGACTTTGTCTGCTGGTCGAGCTTGGGCCCCTTGTAGGTGAGCCGGGCCCCATCCTCCTTAATGCGAATGCGCAGGGCCTCGTCGCTCTCCTTGAAGTCCCTTAATGGCGAATTGAAATAAAGGTCCAGATGATTCTCCACCCCGATGGGGGTGGCGCCCAGGGCGGCTATTCTCTCTTTTGTGTCCTCCCTGGCCCGGGCTTTGACCTCCACCTCGATCATCTTCGGACCAGCACCGTGGCCTCTTTCGTCTTCAGTATATCCACCGCCTCGCCAGCAGAGAGAGTCTGGATCTCCACCTCTGCCGCCTCGGGCGGAAGCTCGAGGATCTCGCCATCCAGATCGACGGCAATCGAGCCTGACTCCTTCTGGCGAGCGATATCAGCCGGATCCATGCCCATCAGGGCCATAATGATCCGCTGGCTCCTATCTCTGAATCGAGGGCCTATGATCTTCATTTGCGGTTTGACTGCAATGGGCTTCATCTCCAGCGAGGGCTTTCCTGTTCTGCTCTCCACCGGGGAGTTGGCCACACCGGCCAGGTCTGTTGTCTCCAGATCGAGGTCGGAGTATACCACGATTCCCGGAAGAGGGGAGTTGAGGGCCATTCCCTTCTCTGCCTTATAGCGGCGCAGAGTTGAAGCCACCTCTTTTATCGCCAGGCCGGCCCTATCCATCGGCTGCCCCCGGGCCACGGGCCAGGTTTGCACATGAACGCTCTGGCCAGTCAGGGTGTGGTAGATCTCCTCGGAGAGGAAGGGGGTGAATGGAGCCATGAGCCGGGCAAGAGTCTCCAGGGCGGTGAAAAGGGTGTCCTGCGCTGCCCTCTTCTCCGCCCCGTCCTGGCCATAGAGCCGGGCCTTGACCAGCTCGATGTAGTTGTCGGCCAGAACATCCCAGGCGAAAGCCCGGATGGCCTTCAAGGCCTCATCGAACTGGAATCTGTCCATGGCCTCCGTGGTCTTAGTGATCAGCTGATCCAGCTCTGCAGAGAGCCAGCGGTCGACCTGGCCAGCAGCGGCATCAGCCGGGGCGATCAGGGGCAGAGAGAACCGGAATATGGACCAGAGCTTCTGCTGGAATCTGCTGGCGGCAGTTATCTCCTTCCACTGGAATGGTATGTCATTTCCCGGGCTGCCGCCGATCGCCGCCCACTGGCGGAGGGCATCAGCTCCGTTGCTCTCGAATACCTCCTCCGGGCGGATGAAGTTGTTCAGGGATTTGGACATCTTATGGCCGTCCTCGCCCAACGCCATGCCATTGATCAGAATGGTATCCCATGGTCTGATCCCTTCCAGGGCTCCGGTTCTGAGAATGGTGTAAAAGGCCCAGGTGCGAATGATGTCGTGCCCCTGCGGCCGGAGCTGGGTGGGCATACGCAGATCGGTCCTGTCCGGCCAGCCGGCGACGGCTAGGGCGGATATGGAGCTGTCCATCCAGGTGTCCAGAACATCCTGCTCCGGAATGAACTCCGAGCTGCCGCATTTGCATTTCTTTTTGGGCTGGGTCAGGTTGGGGTCCAGGGGAAGCCAGCTCTCCTCTGCCACCAGTGCTTCATGGCAGTTTTGGCAGTACCAGGCGGGTATGGGGGTGGCAAAGATCCTCTGCCTGGATATGCACCAGTCCCATTCCATGGAGTCGGCCCAGTTCTCCAGGCGAACCCGCATGTGAGGGGGGATCCATTCTATCTCCTCTGCCATCTTTTTTATCTCCGGGGCATCGATTCGGACAAACCACTGCTGCTCGGACAGGATCTCAATGGGGGTCTTGCACCGCCAGCACAGCCCTACGTTCTGCTCCAGAGGCTCTTGCTTGAATATTATCCCCTGCTCGGTCAGATCCCGGGTGATCTTCTCTTTCGTCTCCTCTACGGTTAGGCCGGAGTAAGGGCCAGCAATAGGCATCATCCTGCCGCCGCGGTCTATGGCCTGGCGGAGGGGAAGATGATGCTCCATCCACCATCTGACATCCTGCTTATCCCCGAAGGTGCAGATCATGACGAACCCCGAGCCGAAGCTCGAGTCCACCGCCCTATCAGCAAGAACGGGAACGGAATAGTTGAATATCGGAACCTGGACCGCCTTGCCGATGTATTTCTGATAGCGCTGGTCCTCAGGATGAACCGCCACCGCCACACATGCGGGCAGGAGCTCAGGCCGGGAGGTGGCGATCTCTATCTCGCCGTCCTCAGCACAAAAGTGCATATAATTCAGTGTCGAGGTGCGGGAGTCGTACTCCACCTCGGCCAGGGCTATGGCCGTTCCGCAGCGGGGACACCAGTTTACCGGGTGGTCCTCTCGGTAGATCTGGCCTTTCTGGTACATGCGCACAAATGAAGTCTGGGTCTTGACATAATACTCCGGCTTCATGGTGGCATATTCATTGGACCAATCTATGGACAGGCCCAGCCGGCCCATGGACTTATGGAAACGATCTATTGCCTTCTCAGTAAGTTTTTCGCAGAGCCGTCTGAACTCCTCCCTGGGAACCTGGTTCTTGGTGATATGGTTTAGCTGCTCCACCTTCACCTCGGTGGGCAGGCCGTGGCAGTCCCAGCCCTGGGGGAACATCACATTGTAGCCTCGCATGCGCTTGTAGCGGGCAGCGAAATCTATGTAACACCAGTTGAGAGCGTTTCCGATATGGAAGTTTCCCGTGGGATAGGGCGGAGGTGTGTCGATTATATATTGAGGCTTCTTCGACTCCCAGTCAAAATAGTAAATGGAACTATCCCAGTTCAGCTCCCATTTCTCTTCTACCTGCTTGAAGTTGTACTCTTTGGACAGCTCGCTCATTAAATGGCTCCCTGCTATTGGCTGCTAGGGGAAGGAACACAATGTTAATAGGATTATCGGTAGTATCCTCCATGAATGGAACTTGTGATCTATCATGCCAATCAGTGCGACCCGCGGAAGTGTTCAGGAAAGAAGCTTGCCCGCTTCGATCTTGTCCGGCTGACCCACCATATAAGCCAGCTCCGGCCGTACATTGTCCTCAGCCCGTTCTCGGAAAAGGCCCTATCCCCGGAGGATAAAGGGGCCCGCGGGCTGGCAGCCCTTGACTGCAGCTGGGCGCATGCTGAGGAGGTCTTCGCCCGGTTCAAGCTGCAGGAGAGGGCTCTGCCCTTTCTGGTGGCTGCCAACCCGGTGAACTGGGGAAAGCCCTTCAAGCTCTCCACCGTCGAAGCCCTGGCTGCAGGATTGGTAATACTGGGTGAGAAAAGCCAGGCAGAGCTGATCCTCTCCAAGTTCAATTGGGGGCACGTCTTCCTGGAGCTGAACCGCGAGCCCCTCAGTGAGTACGCCGCTGCCAGGGATTCAGCTGAGGTGGTCAGGATTCAGAATGAATATATGTCGGAATAGATTTAAGCGCCAAAGGCCCATAATATTATGGTGTTGAGGATGACCGCAGGATTGATTCCGGCAGAAGAATTGCGAAAGCTGCAGTTCAGGATGAATAAATTGATGGATGAGCTGGGCCTGGATGCGCTCGGATCCAAGTATATCGATGAGCTCGGGCGGATGCAAAAGCGCATGGGCGACCTTATGGAGGAGGTAGAGGGCCCGAACCTGAAGAAAGGGGTGATAAGGCCTCTGGCCGATGTTCATGAGACTGAAGAGGCATTGGTTGTGACCATGGATATGCCCGGTGTGGAAAAGCAGGATATCGATATCTCGGTGGTGGAGGATGAGCTGCGGGTCTCTGCCCAGAGGAAGAGTGAGGCCGAGGTAAACGAGCAGGACTACCATCGCCGGGAGAGGACCTTCACCCGGTTCGAGCGAAGGGTGCTCCTGCCGGCAAGCATCAAGTCGGAGGAGGCGCAGGCGACTCTTACGAACGGCGTTCTGCAGATAACCCTCCCCAAGGTCTCTGTCCTCACCCGCGAGCGAATAGTCATCGATTGAGGACTGATAACCCCATATCCCCTTTTTTACTGCCCCTCATTCTGGAGAAGAAGGTGGTGCATTTTGTCTCTCTTGGTCTCCAGGTATCGGCGGTTGACATCATTGGGCTCGACCTCTAAAGGCACCCGCTCTGCTATCTTCAGGCCGTAGCCCTCAAGACCTATCACCTTGCGCGGATTGTTGGTCAGGAGGCGCATCTCCTTTATGCCCAGATCGACCAGGATCTGAGCCCCAATGCCGTAGTCCCTGAGGTCGGCAGGATAGCCGAGCTTATGGTTGGCCTCTACCGTATCCGATCCGTCATCTTGGAGGGCATATGCTCTCAGTTTATTGGCGAGACCTATGCCCCTTCCCTCTTGGCGCATATAGAGAAGGACGCCATTGCCGTTCTTGCTTATGAGCTGCAGAGCCCGGCGGAGCTGCTCGCCGCAGTCGCATCTCTTTGAGAAGAAGACATCGCCAGTGAGGCATTCTGAGTGGACCCGGACCAGGGCATCAGGGCAGGTGGGGTCTCCTGCTACCAGAGCGATATGGCATTGTCCGTCCAGGACGGACTCATAGCCAATGGCGGTGAAGTGGCCGTACTCCGTGGGCATGCTCACCTCGGAGATCCTGCAGACGAGCTTCTCATATCGCATCCTGTAACGGATCAGGCTCTCGATGGTCAGCATCTTCAGGCCGTGCTCCTGGGCGAAGCGCTCGAGCTGTGGGAGCCGGGCCATGGTGCCGTCATCGTTCATGATCTCCACAATCACCCCAGCGGGCTGGAGACCTGCCAGCCGGGCCAGGTCGACGCAAGCCTCGGTGTGCCCAGTACGCCGCAGCACTCCCCCCTCTATGGCCTGCAGGGGGAACAGATGGCCGGGGGTGACAATGTTGCTTCGTCTGGTCACAGGATCGATCAGGGCATGAACGGTCGTCGCCCGGTCGAATGCGGATATGCCGGTGGTGGTATTGATCCTGGCATCCACCGAAACGGTGAAAGCGGTGCCCATGGACTCGTTGTTCTGGCTGGTCATCAGGGGAATGTC
Organism: Methanothrix sp.; assembly: GCA_011620785.1. Lineage (GTDB taxonomy): Archaea > Halobacteriota > Methanosarcinia > Methanotrichales > Methanotrichaceae > Methanothrix. Next base: position 16,636 of record WOYM01000125.1, read on the forward strand.
GAGCTCGCGAAGGCGCTGGGCGGTCATCGGCATGCATATCAGACCCCGGCCAAAGCGGGCCATGAAATTGATGGCCTCCGGGGTCACCATCTCCGCTGCCATCATCAGGTCCCCCTCGTTCTCCCGGTTCTCGTCGTCCAATATTATTATGAAGCGACCGGCGCGGATATCTGAGATCGCCTCCTCTACAGTGCAAAATGGCATATGGAGCAGAGTCGGAGCGGGTCAGATATTAAGATTTTTGTCAGGACCAGACTCCTGCCACCGCAGCTTTGCAGTTGGGGCAGCGCCCTTCGGTCACCGAATTTTTCATGACCCTGTATCCGCGGCGTTCGATTAGGACGAAGCCGCAATCCGGACATATGGTGCTCTCGCTCTCTCCGATGATGTTTCCGGCATAAACGTACTTCAATCCCGCCTCGCGCCCGATATCCAAGGCTCTTTTTATCGATTCTACTCCCGTGGGTGGTGCATCCAGCAGCCTGTAGGTGGGGTAGAAGGCGGATACATGCCAGGGCATATCACGGCTGACTGATGCCAGGAACTGTGCCATATCGGTCAGCACCTCAACTGAATCATTGTAACCTGGGATGACCAGGGTAGTGACCTCCACCCAGACCCCTGCCTGCCAGAACTTCTCTATGTTGCTCTTTACCGGGTCGAGCTTTGCCTTGCACACTTTGCGGTAGAACTCATCATCTCCTTTCAGGTCGATGTTGATGCCATCCAGGAGGGGAATGATCTTATCCGCCGCATCCTGGCCAATGTAGCCGTTGCTGACAAAGACATTGCGCAGTTTGGAGGCTCGAGCCAGTCTGGCCACATCATAGGCGTACTCAAAGAAGATCGTGGGCTCGGTATAGGTATAAGCAACGGACTGGCAACCCCTGGAGATTGCCCCTGCCACCACATCCTCAGGGGGAACATAATTGCCCGGCAGTCTGCCGGTCTCATGAGGAAGCTGGGAGATATCTGCGTTCTGGCAGTGTAGACAGCGGAAGTTGCATCCTACAGTGGCTATGGAGTAGGCCAGGCTGCCGGGAAGGAAATGAAAGAATGGCTTCTTTTCAATGGGATCCTCATTGGCAGCAATGAGGTTTCCATAGACCAGCGTCATTAGCATTCCACCTTGATTCTCACGCACAGCGCATATTCCTCTCTTGCCGGGACGGATGCGGCAGTTCTGATGGCAGAGGCTGCAGTTCACGTCCTCCGACTCCTGATCCGGCCTCCTCCAGAATTGGGCTTCTTGAGTGCTCTGCATAGACAATCACCACCTGATCTGCCTCAATATATGTGGGTACGAGATGTAATACTTATTCGTCCCCTGCGGAGGCCATCTTTTTTGGGGATAAAAAAAGAGATAGTTCTGGAGAAGCCTGGCTCCTCCAGCTATTTGATCTTTCAGTCTCTCCTGCTCAGGACGAGGTAAGCGACTGCCAGAAGGCCAGTCAGGGCGAAGATGCTGCCAAATCCGGGGGTCTCGTTGGCGGTTGCCTCTGCAGCTTCCTCAGCTTCGGCTACCTCTTCTTTGGCTTCCTCAACAGCTACCGTAGCTTCCTCTGCCGTCTTGTTGGCTTCCTCGAGGGTTTCCTTAGCCTCTTCTACAACCTTCTCGGTATCATTGACGGGAGCCACTACAACGGGCTCCTCCTTTGCTACTTCTCCCTCTCCCTCAATGGTTACTTCCTTGTAGAGATAGTATCTGAGCACATCGTCATCAGCGGTCTTGATGGAGACGCCGGGCATCAGAGAGATATCCTTGTTCTTGCTGAGTGTGATATCGTTGTCCTCATTGTTCATGGTGATGGTGTTGGCGGTGACCGTCTGGATGGTCATTTTATCGTACTCGGTGTTCTCGGACACATCCTGTGGTGTGTCGGAGAGCTGCCACAGTCCATCAACGGTAGCCAGGTTCTGGTCGGCACCACGGAAGGCGTTCTTGAAGTGAGCAGCGACGATGACTACATCCTTGGAGTCGCCGATATCCATCTTGTAGTAGTAGGTCTTGTCCTTCATTCCGGCGTTGTCGGCTGATGGGGAGATGACCTTGCTGTCCACAACTGCTCCGTCCTTGGAGAGCTCGAGGTAGACCTTGTTACCATCGATATCAATGGACTGGATAGCCAACTCATAGCCCTCCTTCATAGCCAGAGGCGTGCCAGAGGTGACGGTCCTCTCATCATCGTTATCCATCAGGATCTTGAGGAGCTGCTCATCGGCGAGGACATTCTCGTCCTCGGACTCATCGAAGAGAACGTTCTCCTCGACATTCGGGTCATCAATGTATCCGGCAAAGTACTTGTCAGCGAAGAAGCCGATGACATTGTATGTTCCCCACTCCTCGTATTCGAATTCAGTCGGCATGGCAGTGCTGGTATATGTCACGCCATCGGGCTCCATGAGCTTGTTGCCCTCAGAGATGGTGGCGGTCAGCTCTTCTGTCTTGATGTCGTCATCAATATCATAGTAGAATCCAGCGAAGTTGTCCGCAGTCCAGGTGAATGTATCAGTTGCCACGTCGCCTCTGATCTCATAGGTTCCTGGCTCGGTGATTTCCTTGTAGAGATAGTATCTGAGTGCATCATCGTCGGAGTCAGCGGTCTTGATGGAGATGCCGGGCATCAGAGAGATATCCTTGTTCTTGCTGAGTGTGATATCGTTGTCCTCATTGTTCATGGTGATGGTGTTGGCGGTGACCGTCTGGATGGTCATTTTATCGTACTCGGTGTTCTCGGACACATCCTGTGGTGTGTCGGAGAGCTGCCACAGTCCATCAACGGTAGCCAGGTTCTGGTCGGCACCACGGAAGGCGTTCTTGAAGTGAGCAGCGACGATGACTACATCCTTGGAGTCGCCGATATCCATCTTGTAGTAGTAGGTCTTGTCCTTCATTCCGGCGTTGTCGGCTGATGGGGAGATGACCTTGCTGTCCACAACTGCTCCGTCCTTGGAGAGCTCGAGGTAGACCTTGTTACCATCGATATCAATGGACTGGATAGCCAACTCATAGCCCTCCTTCATAGCCAGAGGCGTGCCAGAGGTGACGGTCCTCTCATCATCGTTATCCATCAGGATCTTGAGGAGCTGCTCATCGGCGAGGACATTCTCGTCCTCGGACTCATCGAAGAGAACGTTCTCCTCGACATTCGGGTCATCAATGTATCCGGCAAAGTACTTGTCAGCGAAGAAGCCGATGACATTGTATGTTCCCCACTCCTCGTATTCGAATTCAGTCGGCATGGCAGTGCTGGTATATGTCACGCCATCGGGCTCCAGGAGCTTTTTGCCCTCGGAGATGGTTGTGGTCAACTCTTCTGTCTTGATGTCATCATCAATGTCGTAGTAGAAGCCGGCAAAGTCATCAGCGGTCCAGGTAGCGCCTTCTGTGGCGACCTTACCACGGACCTCGACACTGTCGACTGCCCCTACAACCATCGCTGTTGCCAGTAATAGCACCATCGATGTAAATGTAATTGCAGCCAATTTCTTCATCTTTTAACCTCCTATTTACCCTTCATGATCACTTTCAGCAGCACACAGTCTGATTATTCTTAAAACTATTGCCTGAATATCGTCTCGAACCGCCCGCTAAAGGCATGGCGCATGGTATCCCCTGCATTGCCATTGCTTTCGGGCGCATCTCTGACATGTGTATAGCTACGTCACCCTCCTAATCCCATAAGGGACTATAGGGTAGTGATAGAGTATTTCCCTATTATATCTTTTTTGGTCAATGATAGCAGCTTGGTGCTGGTCTTTCCCACACAGAGCCAAGAGGTTGACCAAAGAGCTTTGCTAGGCTCAAAGCCTGCATTATCTGCCTTGTTTAAAAGCTTATTCTTTGAAGAGGATTGACCGATAGGATCGAACAAGAGGATTTTTGCCATCATAACGGGCCTTTATGCATCGATGCATATCATATAGGCATGCGGGTTGATGCGAATGAAGGAAACACTGATCATACTCTTCGTATTCTTTCTAAATACATTCTCTTCCAAAATATTGAAAAATTTTGATTTTTAAAGGGAAAATAGTTTTACGAGAGGCAGTAGAATAGGCAAATATGAGTGACGGGAAGTTCGCCCTGGTCTATCATCCCATCTATCTGTTGCACGATATCAATGGACATTTAGAGAGAAAGGAACGCTTGACGGCGATCCTGGATAGAATAGAATCCGAAGGGCTGGATATAGAGTTCATTACGCCGAAAACCGCGACAATCGAGCAGGTCGAGGCCATCCACGGGCGGAAGTATATCGATCAGGTGAGGGACATCTGCGAGCGGGGAGGCGGCCACCTCGATATCGATACCATCCTCTCCAAGGACTCTTATGACGTCGCCCTGATGGCCGCGGGGGGCGCCATTGCTGCCGTGGATGCGGTGATTGAAGGCTATAGGGGAGCCTTTGCCCTGGTCAGGCCGCCCGGCCACCATGCCATGGCCAATCGCGGTATGGGCTTTTGCATCTTCAATAATGTGGCCATAGCGGCAAGGCATGCCCAGGCCAGGGGTCTGGAGAAGGTTCTGATAGTGGACTGGGATGTTCATCATGGTAATGGGACAAATGCCATATTCTACTCCGATCGTTCGGTGCTGTATTTCTCCACCCACCAATTCCCCCACTATCCGGGCACGGGCAGAATGAACGATGTCGGGGAGGATGGCGCTGAGGGGACAGCGGTGAACGTGCCCCTGCCCTCGGGCACCGGGGACGAGGGCTATCTGATGGCCTACCGTGAGATCTTAAGGCCCATAGCCCTTGAGTTCTCTCCTGATATCGTTCTGGTCTCGGCAGGCCAGGACCCGCATAGAGATGATCCCCTGGGAGGGATGGGCCTGACGGTCCGCGGATTTGCCGCCATCGCCGGAGTGGTTAAGGAGGTTGCGGATATCTGCTCAAACGGAAGGGTGGCTGCAGTCCTGGAGGGAGGCTACAACCTCTCCGCCCAGGCGGAGGCCATTGTGGCCCAGATCAGGGCTTTTCAGGGGGATGTGCCGGATATTCACGGATTAGACCCCAAGGTCGCCCGGCGGATCGATGAGATAAAGAGCATCCAGAAGGCCTATTGGAAGTGCTTATAGCCCAGGCGAAAAAATCGACACGTCCTCAATATATAGGGGCTCGGGATTCGAGGTATTGGGCCAGGAATATCCTGAACTCTCTATCCCTGATCTCCAGGATCTCCTGGCCGGCGTATATCTTATATCCTCTGCGAATGGCCCCGGAGAGGTGCTTTCCCAGTGATAGCCCCTCCAGCTCTGCTGCCAGGAGATTCCGGGCGCAAATGTGTTTGCGGGATTCTTCCACTACCACTCTGCCCTCCCTGATGTAAGGTCCTGACAGTGGATGGGGATGGACGGCCAGGAAGCGGGCCACATGTTCCGCCTCCCAGACGGGCGGGCCGGCGCGGCGGCATGCTCTTGAGAGCTCCCAGACCTCCATCTCAAAGAGCATCACCGCCCTGTCGCGATAGGCGAGGACATCGCTGCGCAGTATTAAAAAGCCTTTTCGCGTCATCAGTGCCCTGATGGACTCTTCTGCTTTGCGCATCTGGGGGTAGAGGACATCCTCCACCACATCCGGGGCCTGGAACTGGAGGACGATGGGCATAGTCCCTCGCGCATCCATCCTGGCTTGAGCCTCCTCATCGGAGAGGGGCTCATCTTCGGGGGGGAAGAAGAACTCCAGGCTGGGCCGGGCGAGAAACGAGCGGGCTGCGGCACTGAAAAGGAGCATCTTGTCCAGGGTCAGCGCCGCGGCCACGTTCCGGTTGGGATCCACGGGATCCACCACCGTCAAAGGCTCATCATGCAGCCTCTTTCCCATTCCCTCCAGGTCCAGGACGGTGTTGGGCCTCCAGTGAGAGGCGGCCCGGAGAACATCGGGAAAGGAGCGGTAGAGTATCACCAGCAGCTCCGTCAGGTAGCCGGAAAAGCCGCCTGTCTTCAATTCCGAGCCGTAGGCCCCTATTCCTTTGAGAAACTGCTTCAAAAGGAGGACATCATCCTCCAGGCCGGCGATCCTGGCGATGACATATCTGGTATGAAATGGGGTTCTGTCCACCGCGGACTTCAGCCGGCTGGCATCATCGACCAGATAGCAGGGAACCAGATCCACCTCAAAGCCGTCCACCAGAGCATGGACATAGGGATGCTCGGCGTACCTCTCCTCGTGCTCCGGGGCAACCAGTCTGGCCAGTTTCATGGCTTCGCCCAGGTCGCCCTTTTCCGGCACACCCAAAAAAATGTCCAGATCATGATCCTGGGCCAGCCAGGTGTCTCTGGCCGCCGAGCCCACCAGCATGGCCTGGAGAATCATGCCCCGCTCTTCTGCCAGACGCTCGATTTTTGCTATGATCTCCCTGGAGATAAGACGAAGCCTCTCTCTCTCTTTCGGGCTGGGCCGGACCTGGCTCAGCACCAATTCTCGAATCTCAGAGAGGGAACCTTGCCAGGTCTTCGTAGATGGGTCCTCCGGGGGTCAGTGTGCTCTTTTTGAGATAGAATTCCTCTACAGTGAAGCTTCCCAGGTCCACTGTAGACTGCAGGCCGATCTTCGCCAGAAGCTCCCGGCTGGTCCCGGCATTGGGCCTGCCCACCCTTCCTATTGTCACATGGGGGGTGAAGCCCCGCTCCTCCGGGGGAAATCCCAGTGATTTTGTGGCCGCTTGTACCCTAGCTGATAGCAAGGAGAAGTCCCCTTCCAGGCCCAGCCAGACCACGCGCACCGATCTTCCGGGAAATGCGCCCAAACCCACTAAGCGGGCGGTGAAGGGGGCCGCCCTGACCGCAGCCAGAGCCTCTTTGACCCTCTCCACCTTCTCCGCGGGCACATCCCCCAGGAACTTGATGGTTACATGGACCAGCTCCGGCCGGACCAGCCGCAAGCTCTCCGTGGCTATCTTGCTCTGCAGTGGTCCGACCTTTTCGCGCATCTCCTCTGGGAGATCCACCGCTACGAAGCACCTGATTCCCGTCATCTGAGTACGCTGCCTTTACTGGCCGAGGTCACCGACTTCCTGTAACGCGCCAGAACTCCGGTCTTTATGGCGTTCTCCGGCATATCTGGCATCCTCCATTCGCCTCTCCTCCGCTCCAGCTCCGCCGGGTCCACATGCAGATCGACCTTTCTGGCAGGGATATCTATGCTGATCATATCACCAGGCCGGACCAGAGCGATAGGACCGCCCACCGCTGCCTCGGGTGAGACATGGCCGATGCAGGGGCCTCTGGTGCCTCCGCTGAACCGGCCATCGGTTATCAGGGCGACGGATTCGCTCATACCTGCCCCGGCGATTGCGGAGGTGGGCGCCAGAGCCTCTCGCATTCCCGGACCTCCTTTGGGCCCTTCGTATCTTATCACCACCACATCCCCGGGCTTGACCTCTCCTCCCACTATCCCGTCCATAGATGCCTCCTCGCTATCATAGACCACTGCCGGGCCGGAATGCACGAGCATGGAAGAGGATACTGCGGTCTGCTTGACCACTGCTCCTTCTGGGGCCAGGCTGCCGAAGAGTATGGCTATGCCCCCTTCGGCATGCACAGGTGAGCTGATAGTGCTTATGACCCGGGAGTTGGTGAGGGGGTTGATCAGCTTGAATGAGTCCAGGTTCTCGCCCACCTTCTGGCCGGTAACGGTCAGGGCATCCAGGGCCAGTCGAGAGCGAAGGGCGCTCATGACCGCCGGAATTCCTCCTGCCCTCTCCAGGTCGATGATGTGGTGAGGCCCGCCCGGCCTGAGGTTGACCAGATGGGGCGTCTCCCGGGAAAGCTGGTCGAAGCGCTCTATATCGAGGTCCAGGCCGAACTCCGCTGCGATCGCCATCATGTGCAGAACGGTGTTCGTCGATCCTCCGATGGCCATGTCCACCCGGATGGCGTTATCCAGGGAGGCAGTTGTGACTATCTGGCGGGCGGTTATGCCTTTTTCCACCAGCTCCATGATCTTCATCCCGGAGAGCTTGGCCAGACGGATCTTTCGCGCATCGACCGCATGGGCGGTAGCGCACCCGGGCAGGGAGAGGCCCATGGCCTCGGTGAGGCAGGCCATGGTATTGGCGGTAAATAGGCCTGCACAGGAGCCTGCGCCAGGACATGCCATATCCTCCAGGGCATCCAGGGTCTCGCCCCCTTTCTGCCATTCCTCGAAGACATTGATCAGGTCAAGCTCCTTGTCGCAGGCAAAGCCGGGCATCATCGGACCGCCCGTGACCACGATGGTGGGCAGGTCCAGCCTCCCCGCGGCCATGATATGTCCGGGCACGATCTTATCGCAGGTGGGGATCATCACCAGGCCGTCGAGCTGGTGGGACTCGGCCATGATCTCAATGGTGTCCTCAATCAGTTCGCGACTGGGCAGAGAATATCTCATTCCTTTGTGGCCCATGGCTATGCCATCGCAGACCCCTATGGTCTGGAACTCAAATGGAACTCCTCCGGCAGAGAGGATGCCTGCCTTAACCGCTTCCCCCAGTCGATCGAGATGAATGTGGCCGGGTATGAAATCGTTACTAGAGTTCACAACGCCGATGAAGGGACGACGAATCTCCTCATCGCACAGGCCGGTAGCTTTGAGAAGAGCCCGATGAGGCGCTCTCTCTCTGCCTACCTTGGTGACATCGCTTCTCATATCCAAAACCTCCTTCGCCTCTGCCACTTTTGCGCTTAAGTAGTTGCTGTTAAATACCTCCAGCTACTTGCCGCCAGATGGTGTTTGAAAATCATGGATGCCTATTCATTGTTCCTGGTATTCCTGGCAATCTACATAGCGATCTTGCTTGGAATCGGCCTGTATTTATCCCGCAGGCAGAGGTCGGAGACCGACTTCTGGTTGGCGGGACGAGAGCTGGGATCGATCAGCATAGGACTTGCTGCTGCTTCAGCATGGACCACGGCCAGCGCGCTGCTCTTGGCCACAGGGCTTTTCCTTCTCTATGGCATAGGCTCGATCTGGATCTGGGTGTTCCCGAACATCGCCGGCCTGGCCATCATCGCCGCCATATCGGGAAGAATCAAGAATATACCTGCCCTGACCCAGCCCGAGCTCATGGAGATAAGGTACGACCCCATGATCAGAGCGCCTGTGGCAGTCGCCGTCACCATTATGATGATACTCTTCTCGGTTACCGATTTCATCGGCTTCAAAATGGTGCTGGGGACCTTCTTCGGCATTGAGCCCATCTTCGCCATTGCCATAATGGCCGTCTCTGTAGCCCTTTATGTCGGTGTGGGCGGCTTTCGGGCGGTGGTCTGGACGGACATGATACAGTATATACTGCTGGCCGGCCTTGCCGCCTATGTGGCCTATATGGCTTTAGGCCTGTCTGCGAATGAGGGGGTCTCCCTCATCGCTGCATCCTCAATGCTGGGCGCCGACTGGTGGGATATCTTCTCCATGGGCGGCATATTGGGAGCCCTGGTCTTCATAGTGGCCCTGGTGCCCGGCTGGGTGGCAGAGCAGGATCCCTGGCAGAAGGTCTGGGCAGCTCGCGATGATCGCTCCGCGAAGAGAGGGATTTTGCTTGGTGCCGCTCTGCTGGCATTGGTCTATATCTTCTGTCTGCTTGCTGCCATTGGCCTCTCTGTGATCTACCCCCGGCCTTCGGGAGAGGTGGAAGCAGAGATGCTCTATCTCAGGGTCATAAGCGATAACGTTCCTGAGTGGCTCTTAGGCCTCCTGACCATTGGATTTGCTGCAGCATCTATGTCCTGCACCGATACATTCGCCACCTCGGGGGCATCATGCCTCTCCCGAGACCTGGTCCAGCGGCACCTCTGGCCGACAGCCACGGTGAAAGAGATGCTGATTTTGAACAGGCTTCTGATTGTGATCATGGTCTTCATATCCGCCTTCATCGCTCTGAATGTGGACAGCATCATGGATGCGGTGATCATCGCCACCGTCATCGGCACGACATCTTACTTCTTTCCCATCATCGGAGGCCTATACTGGAAGCGGGCCACTAAATGGGGAGCTATGGCGGCCCTGGTGGCGGGCGGGGGAACCCAGATCCTTCTCGTATCCTATGAGCAGTTCTGGCTGAAGGCGCCATTAGACAGCATCTCACCCTATCTGGTTGAGCACGGCGTCCTGGTCGGCTTATCTTTGAGCGCCCTCTTCTTCATGGGGGTGTCATTGGCCACCCGGCAGGCGGAGGATATCCGCCTCGCGCCATTCTTTACCGATATCGCAGAGCGGGTCTTCCAGGGCGATCTTCCCCGAGCGGACAGGACAAACCCTGACTATTTGAAAATAGCATCGGATATCGAAGAGAAGCTGGCAGGAGATCGCATTCATCTCAGACTGACCATTGAGTACTCCCTGGCCCATGAAGAGGAAGCGCATCAATTGCTGATGTGGAAGCCCTTTATAGAGAAGCTTCAAGAGAGGCATCCCGTCTGGTTCACTCCCACCGGGAGCCATGTCGCCTACCGCCTCAGCCAGGCTGATATGCAGGCCTGCATCAAGATGGTGCATGGCACCTCCCGGCAGATCTGGCTCAATTCAGAGCCGAGGCGGGAAGGCGGCGACCGCCAGAGGGATGAGCTGGTCATTGCCTATCAGGAGATAGGAGAGGTTTTGCTGGAGCTTGGCTTGCAAGCATCACCAAGGACATGAGAGAAGATATACAGCTGGCAGTGGTGGGTGCGGGGCCTGCGGGGAGCACCGCTGCCCTTGTAGCGGCCCGAGAGCTGGATGTTGTGCTCATCGATAGGAAGAGCGAGATAGGCAGCCCCGTCCAGTGCGGCGGATTTCTCCCGGAGGCCTGGGAGCTGGAGGCCCTGCTGCCTCGCGCCGGGCTCCCGGATAACTTATGGGAGATTCCCGAGCATTGCATATTGCATCGTACCCGGTTGCAGCGGATCTATTCTCCTTCGGGCAAGAGCAAAGAGTTTGCCGTCGCGGGGAGGGTTATAGACCGGCGGGCCTTCGATCGCCATCTTGCCTCCCAGGCCGCTCGCGCCGGTGCCAGGATCCTTCCCGCCACCCGGGCGACGTTGGTGGAAGGCGGCCTGGAGCTCTCCGGCCATTATGCTGGGAGGCTCCGCCCTCAAATGATAATAGGTGCGGATGGCCCCAGCTCCATCGTCTCCCGCTATATGGGAAACCCCGCCCAGGAGGTGGGCATATGCCAAGAGTACGAGATGACGGATGTGGATATCGATAGCGATGCGGCAGAGATGTTCTTCTCGGCGAGATACGCTCCCGGCGGCTATGCCTGGATAATTCCCCTGGGCCCGGATAGAGCCAATGTGGGTGTGGGGGTGCGCGCATCTTACCTATCCGGCCAGAGGCTTCCCGACGTTCTGGAGCGATTTGTGCGAGATCATCCTCAGGCCTCGAAGAAGCTGGCCTCGGGCGAGGTGCTGGCGGTGATGCGCGGCCTGGTTCCCGCGGGCGGAACTGCAGGATCGATCCAGAAGGGCAATATGATCCTGGCGGGAGATGCTGCCGGGCATGTGCTGGCCACCAGCGGGGGAGGCATACCCCTTGCTGTGGTGGCGGGGAGGATCGCCGGCCAGTCTGCCCTTGATCATCTGCAGGTCGGGACGCCTTTGCAGGAGTATATATCGCGAATTGGCCAGGAGTTCGGCCGGGAGCTGGAGAGGTCGGTGCAGATCAGGAAGATGGTGGATGTAGCTATGAGAAGTGACCGGCTCATCAATGCCCTTTTTGCCGCCCTGAGCCCTGAGCAGATGAAATCGGTGATGCGCGCGCAGATACCCTCGCCTCTTAGATCTCGCGATTGGGCTGGCGGCGATCGGTAAAATTGATAAATAAAAAGCAATAGGACGGCCAGTCCGTCCTTTATTATCGACTATCCTGCCCTCTCTTCTTTGGGAGCCTTGCCGAGCAGCTCCTCCAGGGATTTGGCCCCCGACTCCACTACCTTGACATTTATCTGGCCGATATCAGGAGAGATATCCCTTCCGTGGATGCTCTTCCTCTTCTTTTTCCCTTCAGCAACGGGATGATAGCCAGTTCCAGTGGAGAGGAGGATCTTCCTTCTCTTGGTGCCCGGCAGGTCTGCACGCATGGGAAATCCCTCGCGATCGCTGCCGCCTGTGACCTGCATCGAGTATCCTGGCATGCCCAATATATCTCCTTCGATCTTGTCGCCGATATGCTTCCCCAGAAGCTTGCCTGCTCCCGGATCCTTAAGCTCTACCTGATAGGCTTTCCCGCTCTTGGGATCTGAGACTACAACTCTAAAATCCATCGTTCTTCCTCATCAATGTAAATGTGACTTTGAGTCTAGGGATCAATGCCCTATAAAACCTTATCTTGTCTTTTGAGCTTTAAATGAGGGCTTTATTCAGGGTCTGTCCAGATCGGTCATCCGGGAGTAGTCCACGAGCATGGATATGGGCAGCGTCTTTATTCTTGCGCCCATCTCCTCCGCGGCCACCGCCCCATTGACACCAGCGTAAAAAGCTATGCCGATCTTTCCTGCGGCCACAGGGCAGCCCATTATCGGCTCAGCAGGGTCTCCTATCATTATGAGGCCGCCAAAGCCCGCTGATCGGGAGGCCTCCAGTAGATCCATAACATGTCCGGCCGCCGCGACGGGCACTTCTCGAACATTTGCCAGCACCCTTCCCGATCCCCAGCGGATGGCATTGGCAACGCTCGTCACCTTCCGCCCCATGAAAACCTTCATCGGGTCCAGGGAAGATCCGGCATAAGCTATGAGGTCGGTGAACTCAATTGGCTGTTTTTCTTTTATCTTTGCCAGGCCAGCGAAGCTGGTGAGGACGGGAATTCCCTTCTTCATCAGGATTCCATCCATGGTTATGCTGCATACCGTAGCCAACCCCAGGGATCCGGCGGGCACCTCCTGGGTGGAAATCGCATCTCCTTCGTCCAGGATCAATGCACGGCGGCTTATCGTATAGCCCTCGTCGAAGGCGCGACCGAGCATATCCAAGACCTCCTCAGCATCTGCCTTATCCACTATGCAGGTATTGGCGATGACCCGGCCCTGGCCGCTGCAGGGATCGAAGCTGCTCTTATACATGTACTCTTCAATCCTGGTATTCACAAATCCAATTCGGTCGTCTATGAGCGCATCGCTCAACTCCCTGGAGCCCAGAGGGGTAATGACCCGACCACTGTACCCCTTCTTCCTGGTGAATCCCAGTTCATCCAGGATCTTGAGGTTGTAGCGCACCGCTCTCTCACCCAGATCATAGCCACGGCTGCAAAGGATGTCTGAGATCGCCCTCGCCCCCACAGGTGTGCCGGCGCTCTCGATCACCCTGAGGATCTCTATCAGCCTGCGCTGGCTCATATGATTCTTGGTGAGCAGCTTCATCTACCCTGATCCTCCGGGAAAGGGAATATATATCTTATGCGGAGAAAAGTGGCCAAGGCCTCCAAGAGCAATGGCTTTGGCGGCCAGTAAAGAGGCTAAAAGATATAGTCCCGTGGGGTAGAGGTCAATCCTGAGGGCCTTTGGAGCCCGCGACGGCGGTTCGAATCCGCCCGGGACTACTCAAACTCCCCAAGCCATCAGAAATGTAGATATATCTGGTCGATCTCATGGGGGGAGGGCCAGGCTGATTGATTATATCGCCTTCACCAGTTGCTCCGGTAGTGTAGCCCGGCCAATCATTTCGGCCTTTCAAGCCGAAGACTCGGGTCCAAATCCCGGCCGGAGCATTTTACCATAACTCTTCCCCAAGATCGTCCCTGCGCCGCTCCTGCGAGATTCCTGTAACTGGGCCTCTTATCAGGGCTATGGCGCGCAATAATGGCTTTTTCTCCGGTGAAGATGCCCGTCATTTTCGAACAGAATACCTCTGACCCAAAGAGAGGATATTGTCATATCCTTAAAGGGTATATGACCAATTGATATCGTTTTTTTCCTATAAAAGCCCGATATGTTTATATTCCAGAAGGCGGTATAGGGTGCTCGTGCCTGAGCAAAATACTCAAATACAAGCCGAGAAGCATGAGGATCAGGTACTCCATACCACAAGCGGAAACCAGGTTGCTCTGCATGAGCATGGTCTTATGTTGGGAATTTGGACTCGCTGTCGTATGGTGTCATTGGATTTGGGCCTCTGCGGACGGCTTAGATCCTGAGGCATTGATGGTAAATCAAGGAGGTGGGAAAGAAATGAGAAAACTAATAGCTGTTTTGATTATAGTCGCCATGGCCGTAGTAGGCATGGCCGGTGCAGCTAACTATATGTACGAAAAGGCATCGGTCAAGGGCGTTGGATACAAGAACGTAGAGATGATCATTTCCACCCAGTCTGGCTTCCATGGCCAGAAGCTGGTTGAGAAGGAGTCCGGATCCGGAAACGTGATCCTCGAGAGGACTGAGCTGGAAGCTGAGAGACAGTTGACTGCTGAAGGACTTCAGATGCCCTGCATATATCCCAATACCTGTGCAATGGACTACATCAACTTCACCAAGGAAGCTGAGTTCGAGTACATGCCAGTCTCTTACCAGACAGGCACATATGACCAGAAGTGGGTTGAGAAGCTGTGCGTGCAGAACTACAGAATCGGCGCTGTGCTGACTGAGATGTACACTCATGCTGAGCACCTGCAGAAGACCACCGAGGTCAAGACCAGAGGCTACCAGAACATATGTGCAGAAAACTGCTGCACCGGTGTCCTCGAGGCTAACCTGAACAGCAACGTCATCGGCGTTGCCCATATCGGCTGGATCTCCAGGGATCCCGAGCCCAACAGGCTGCTCAAGGGCCGCCATGCTGAGTACGGCAGATCCGTCGAGGACCTGACTGGTGTCTTCGCCATTCAGAAGTTCATCCAGCTCTGGGGCAACTCCACCTGCGGCGCAATCAGCGTTGACTGGCTGCCCTGCGTATAAATTAAATTAGAATGGAATATGACCTCAGGCTATAAGGCCTGAGGTCTATGCAATATTTTTAAAATCATATAACCTGGTCTTGCGCCTTGGTTTTTATTGGATGTTCCTTTAAGTATTCTCTTCTGAGCAATTGGGCGATCTGCCCGGGAAAAAACAGGCAAGAGAGGCGTAATCGTGGAATATAAAATTCTCTTATCCCTGCTCGATAGCTTTATATGTCAGTAATCTAATGAGGAAGGTTGTGCCTGAGACAATAGCTCAAGAGATATCTAGTGGTAATCCTGGAATCAGGCGCCTCACGCCGGATAGGATGAAAGTTTACGCTTTTGGCTTATATGCTGGAGCAGAGCGGAGCCGAGCGGTTTCATCTCTTCAGGTGAAGCGGTCCTGGATCTTTGATCAAGGATCTGTATATCCAGCCGGGGTGATGTACTGAGGGATCATTTGTTGCTGTCAATAGCAGCTTTCGATCCTCATGTAAAGGAGGTGGGAAAGAAATGAGAAAACTAATAGCTGTTTTGATTATAGTCGCCATGGCCGTAGTAGGCATGGCCGGTGCAGCTAACTATATGTACGAAAAGGCATCGGTCAAGGGCGTTGGATACAAGAACGTAGAGATGATCATTTCCACCCAGTCTGGCTTCCATGGCCAGAAGCTGGTTGAGAAGGAGTCCGGATCCGGAAACGTGATCCTCGAGAGGACTGAGCTGGAAGCTGAGAGACAGTTGACTGCTGAAGGACTTCAGATGCCCTGCATATATCCCAATACCTGTGCAATGGACTACATCAACTTCACCAAGGAAGCTGAGTTCGAGTACATGCCAGTCTCTTACCAGACAGGCACATATGACCAGAAGTGGGTTGAGAAGCTGTGCGTGCAGAACTACAGAATCGGCGCTGTGCTGACTGAGATGTACACTCATGCTGAGCACCTGCAGAAGACCACCGAGGTCAAGACCAGAGGCTACCAGAACATATGTGCAGAAAACTGCTGCACCGGTGTCCTCGAGGCTAACCTGAACAGCAACGTCATCGGCGTTGCCCATATCGGCTGGATCTCCAGGGATCCCGAGCCCAACAGGCTGCTCAAGGGCCGCCATGCTGAGTACGGCAGATCCGTCGAGGACCTGACTGGTGTCTTCGCCATTCAGAAGTTCATCCAGCTCTGGGGCAACTCCACCTGCGGCGCAATCAGCGTTGACTGGCTACCCTGCGTATAAATTAAATTAGAATGGAATATGACCTCTGGCTATGAGGCCCGAGGTCTATGAAATATTTTTTAGATTCATCTTTCTGGTGAAGCTTCTATACCGAACCGGCCTTTGGATGACCATTATTATGAACAGATAGATTTATATCGAATAAAAGCATCAACTTACAATTGTAGTTCAAGTCCTGCGCATGCGGGCAGGATAGCTACTGATCTAAAGGGATCAATAGCTGTTACATCGATCATCGGGGGTAAATGTATAATGAAGGGAGTAACGATAGCAGTTCTTGCAGTAGCCCTAATGGGGCTATGTAGCATTACAATGGCTAATCCGCCACTGGTACCGCCAGTGCAGTATGAGCAATTTTGTGAAAGCCATAAGGTATCCGGTTCAGGGATTGTCGATGTTGCCAACTCGATAATAGACAAAAAAATAGCTCTCGAGTACTTCGATACCATGACAGGGGATGGAGACATTGAGCTGGATCAGGAGACCGCATTTTCTCAGAATGCCGATGTCCTCAAGAGGAACATCTCCACGGTCAACGGCGGAAATAAGTCCAACCTGAACTTCGTCCAGAACACCAAGATGACCTACAGCGGAAAGACACCTTTGACCGGCGGACGTTACTTAAATTCAAAGGAATTCTATGGCGGCATCGGCGCCAATGTGCAGGAGCTGTTCTCGGTTACTGAGATGGAGCAGGATGAGACCGCATTCTTCTCATCTACCACGCCCTACAACCCGCCAGGCACGACGCCTGAGAAGCTAGTAGATTCGCTAGCGAAAGCGGGAAGGGATCAGGATGCTGTAGCAGCCCTGATGGGCAGCAATCCCGCCCATCTGGTGGGAATCGAGACCAAGAATTCCTTCAACGGCACATGGGGCACAGACGCTACATGGCACAGGATATTCTACAAGGATATCAAAGCTCATGAGATGTTCACCGGAACATTCGAGGCTGAGAAGGTATTGAAGTTCCACGAAAATCCCGTGGGTGAGAGGCAGCACGCTCCTTGTGAAGGCATAGACTGCTAGGTCAAATGGCCTGGCCAGTTTTTTTTTATTTTGTTTAAAGGGGGTTACCATGAGAATATGTCTGATCATAACAACAGCAATGTTGATCCTGACAGCATGCCAGGTGCAGGCTACGGTTGAGGATCCGGGAATGGAGTTGGGTGATGTTTCTGCCACCTGGTCGGGTCCCTCCACTCCATCCATTCCCAACTACCTGCCCAGTCCCTGTTCAGGAGATTCCGGGGCTCTATCGGTAGATGTCAGTCTAACCGGGCCGGAATCGGAGGCGGACAAGTCATATACCACTCAGGGAAAGGAATTGGACTTCGTGGTTACTGTAACCAATGAGGGCCCAACTGATGCAGATGTTGAGGTTTGCGTCAAGCCAATGGACTGCGCCCTGGATTGGTTTGGCTGGACCAGAAGCCCTATGAATATACCTGCCGGAGGGTCCCGCTCACAAACCCTGACCGTGCTACCGGATATCAATGCCGTAGCCGGGAAGTACAGGTTTGCGGTTGAGGCATCGGCCAAATGCCGCACTTCAGCCTCCAGGGAGGCAACGTTCAGAGTGCAGGCATACGACTACGCCTCAGAGACCGCTATCAGTGGATCAGGACAGTTCCTGATGAACAAGGACCTGAGGTCGATGGAATCTGGTATCAAGTCCAACAAGGACGTGATATTCAGCGGCAGTGTGGATGCCCTGGTCAAGAACGAGTACATGGTGGATGATGCAAGGGGAAAGAATGCCAACTTCGTTGAGCAGGATGCAGTCGATAACTACAATGCCGTGGCCATTGGAGATGCACTTGTGGGAACGGAGAGCTTCAAGAGCTCTGCAATATTCGGCGGGGTCGGCTCCAAGATCCGGGAAACCTATGATCTGCAGCAGATGGAGTTCAAGAGCCAGGATTTCACATTGCATCAGACTGGATCACTGAAGAAGACCGCTGAGTTCCAGACGGCGGATAACTTCACTGGATATTACCTCATAGATGCCAAGCAATCTATCCCCGGCCAGAAGAGCCTTAAAGAGATTGAGGAGTACTTCGGATCCTTTGAGATCAACAGGAGGATTCTCTTCCGCAATAATGCTGAATCAGAGCCCGCCTGTCAGAATGGGGACTGCGAGGGAATAGCCACTCCGGCGGTCGATACTTCTAAGAAGATGCCGGTCGCCAGTCCCTGTACGAGCAGCTCATGCTATAACTTCGTAAATAGGCTGAATAATTTTGGCCACATGGCATGAGCTCCACTCTTTTATTTTTTATATTCAGCCCAAATATTTCAGCCAAAACCTTAAAATAGGCTGCAGAGAAGCTCACAGCGGGTGTTAGGGTTCTATAGGAGAGTGACCTTCCCGGACTGTGGGGATATTGGCTGCCCCGAATCGAATTATCATATCGGTCAGCAAATCCTCAAATCAAGTGCAGCCGGGCAGAAAAGGAGGTAGTGTGGATTGAAGAGAGAAATGATCGTTCTAGTGGTTATCGCCATGGCTCTAATAGGCATGGCAGGTGCTGCCAATTACATGTACGAGAAATCGTCTGTAAAAGGGGTGGGTTATCGAAGCCTGGAGATGGTCATCTCCACCCAGTCTGGCTATGAGGGCCAGAAGTTGGTAGAGAAGCAGTCCGGCTCAGGAAATGTGATCCTCTCCAGGATAGAGCTGGAGGCGGAGAGGCAGCCTTTGGACATGGCTTGCGAATGGGCGAACGGCTATCCCATGGATTACATCAACTTCACCTCAGAGCAGGAGCTGGAGTACATGCCCGTCTCCTATCAGACCGGCACCTATGACCAGAAATGGGTGGATAAGCTGTGCGTTCAGAACTATAAGATAGGGGCTGTTCTGACTGAGATGTACACTCATGCTGAGCACCTGCAGAAGACCACTGAGGTCAAGACCAGGGGATACAATGCCCTAACCGATACTCCCTGCTGCAACGGTGTCCTTGAGGCCAACATAAACAGCAATGTAATCGGTGTGGCCCATATCGGCTGGATCTCCAGAGATCCTGAGTCCAGCAGTGCGCTCAAAGGCCGGCATGCGGAGTATGGCCGATCGGTCGAGGATCTGACTGGCGTCTTCGCCATTCAGAAGTTCATCCAGCTCTGGGGCAACTCCACCTGTGGCGAAATCAGCGTTGATTGGCTGCCCTGCGTATAAGCCCTAATCGAGAATATCAAATTGATGCGCCGGAAACGGCGCTATTCTCTTTTTTAAAAGTTGATATCAATGGTTCTTCCCTGGAGAACATCCTCCTCGCTCACCTCAACCGTCTTTGCCTTCACATCGTCTCCATGCACTGAGAACACCATATACGGGTCAGTTGCATGGACCTCATGCTCTCTCTCGGTGGAATAGGGGACCCTTACCTCAAGTGCATCTCCATTCCAGGTGGCCTGGTTGAGGTAGACGAACTTCCTATCCATATTGGAGGTCATATTGAGCAAGGCCATGCCATTTCCATCCAGGCCAGTGTGGATTTTCAGCAACGCTCCGGGAACATACTGGAAGATCATAACCCTGCTCTTTCCCACATTTCCCATGATAGTGCTCGACTCATGGATCAGGCGGAACCGGCCCATGCCTGTTCCGTCTGCTAGATAGAGCTTGCCCAATGTGGTGTTGAAGAACCTCTCTTTGGGTTTGGCTGAGAGCTGAGCGCCGTACTCCTCCAGGGCCATATAGCTGCTGATATCCTCATCCGCCCATTCTGTGAGGGAGGGCAGCTTGCCATAGGCAATGCCGAAATCGGCAAAGACGTACCTTGCGCCTCTGGCATCCATTATCTCCGTCGCTTCCTTCTCGTCCTCTGCCAGATAGAACTTCACCGCATCCTCTATTCCGGTCTGGAAGTTGTTCGCCACTACCGGCCTTTCGGATAGATAGAGGATCCAGTTGCCATAGTCCCACCAGCTCATCACGCTGTACTCAGGGATCTCTTCCGGATCGGCAAAGTGGCTGGTTGGGTCGCTGTTCTCCTTCAGCCAGAAAAGAGAGTCATGCCAGTCGCCTGCGATCGCAGGTGGCGAATTGTTGGCGAAGTTGAAGGCATCAATTGCCGTCGGCAGGACAAGAAGCAGGATGACGGCTGCTGCCAGGGCCCTGTTGAGCTTTGCGCCCCTCTCCTCCTGGAACTTCTTGGAGAGATCCAGGGCATAGAATATCAGTATGCTTATCAGCATGCCCATGAATATCGTGGAGATGTACAGAAATCTGCCCTGTCCCAGGGTGAGAAGGATGGAGAAGACTGCCCATACCAGAAGGAGCAGCAGACCATTCCGCATTCTTCTTTCTTTTTTTCGCATATAGACTACTATGGCGGCTGCTCCTGCCAGGGAGAATAGGATGTTCAGTCCCAGCCAGGAGAAGACCACCTGAGATAACGTATCAAGGTCATAGATGAGCGGTTCTGCTTCTCCAATCTTGCCGATCATCTCCCCTCCCCAGATGTATCCCATTCCCGTTCGGATCAGACCCTCCAGTCCAAAGAATCCGCCCAATGTCTTTGAGAGCAGCAATGATATAATGAATATGGCGAGGATGGCCAATGGGAATGCCTTCCAGGATATGCTCCTCTTAGCGATAATGTGTGCCAGTGCCAGCATGATGGCCAGAGCGACGAATATGGCTGCCAATCCCAGGAAGGAGGGTGACATCCAGGGGGTATTCCTGAAGGGCAAGACGAGGAGCAGGGCGAGGAAAAAGGCCACAAGCAGCGTTGAGGCGATGTTCAGGTTCGGCTTTTCCTGGCGCAGCTCCAGGCTGATCCCAACTGCCGCGAATAGCAGATATGCTCCGAAGTAGACATCTGCGCCCTGCCAGGTATATGCCAGGGCGGCCATTGTCACGCCTGTCGCAGAAGCGTAGAGCCATCTCTTATCCGGCCGGGAGAATGCGAGGACCATGAACAGGAGAGAGAGGAGCTGAAACAACACCTCCAAAGAGTGATGGTCGGTGGCGGCAACCATAGTATAGAGAAGGTAGTAGGGGGCGAGAGCGGTCATGAAGCTTGCCAGAAGGGCAATTCTGTGATCGAAGAGCTCTCGCATGATATAGTAAACGACGACCATCGCCAGCAGACCGATGATGACAGGCACAAAGGCCGCCGTCATCTCCACACCCTCTTTTGTATGCTGGCCCAAAGCGATGCATAAGGCAGCGGAGATCTGGTCGAAGAGCGGTGGCCAGGTTATAGTGTAGCCATGGGGGTAGTTCAGGTAGGTATCAGACCAGAGCACATCAGGAAAGTTGCTGGTCCCATAGAGTATCCTGCGCATATGATAATATTCATCGTAGCCTGGGAACACTATCCCCTGATCGGTAAGTGAGTTCCTTCCTGCAAAGAGCTTCAGCAAGAAGCCGAAGACAAGGACTGCTATCAGCTCAACCGGCTCGCTTCTCTTCCCCTCATCCATGAATTTAAGCATTGATATTCGATAATATAAAGCCTTTTGAGGATAATTTATCGGAAAGAGAATAATGAGATCTTCGAGCGGACCCGGCAGGGAGACTGCCGTCTACTGGCACCGGACTGCAGAAGATATCATCAAAGAGCCGATCTAGTGCTATCGCGGCTCTGCGCCAGCGATTGTGGGATTATTCAGATGAGCAATCCATTCGGCAAATGATCCCTTATAGATTGCTGTTCTCGGATCTCCTGAATAACAGCCTGGATCAGATTAAGGGTGGCGAGGTATCAGCGGATTCCATCAACGATGCGAAATCGAAGCTGGAAGAGATGCGCGGGAAGTCTCCTTATGATCAGTGCAAAACTTGCTTCTCTGAGGTGGCCAGGCTACTGGACAAGCAGATAGACCTGATGCGCTCGCTCAGGGTATACCGTGAAAATGACTTGACGGGTGAATCGATGGAGTCACTTCCCGAAGAAGAAACTGTCATCGAGATCCTCGAGCCCTTGAGCAATAAACAGAGATTGCAAATTCTAAAGGCCCTTTTCGCTGAGACGAAGACCTTTTCTGCTCTTGCTGAGCTCACGGGATTGCGGGGCGGCAATCTGCTCTTCCACTTGCAGAAGCTGCAGGATGGAGGGATGATTTTGCAGAGAAATGAGAGAGGGGACTATATGATAAGCGAGAAGGGATATCGAGCCCTCAGGGGAGTTGCAGAGTTATATTCGGACCTGGGCTCGAAAAGGATCAACTCCGAACCGATAAAAAGCCCATGAGGCAAACAGCCTTTGCCTTCGGATCCTCGGGGGCGGTCCGCGTTCCTATTGCTCACGAACACCTCTCATTCCGAGCGGCCTGCCTTCGTCTCTAGCCCGGACTTTGCAGCCTTCCCATATCTGCAATTCCATTATTCATCCGCATGCCAGACCTCTGCTCCCGTATGCTCTTGCCTGGATTTTTCATTTACCTGTTCCTATCTTTGGGAAAGATCTCTGCCACTGTATCCTTTGCATCCTCCAGCCAGGCAGTTCTCTTAACCGGCGTGCTGGTCGCAATCACGCAATAGGTCTTCCGATAGAACTCCTCCACGCCGCAGAGCCCGAAGATGCAGTCCTTCCACAGCCTCTGCAGTGGGTCGCCAAAAGCCTCGCGCTCCCGGTCAGGGAAGGTGTTGGAGGTGTTGAACACCAGCGCCTTTCTGGCTTTCAAGAGGCCCCTTGGCACTCCTTCGCCGCCGTCCCCCTCCAAAAATTCGTAAGCTATTCCCGGGCGGATCACCCTGTCCACCCAGCTCTTAAGGATGGCAGGAGGCATGCCCCACCAGTTGGGGTGGACGATTATAAGGCAGCACAGGATCGAATCGTTCCCGGTAGAGGTCGTGAAAGCTGACTCTGTGGCCGTTGCCCTCAAGGGCGTTGATGGCTGCAATAGCTATGGCATGGTTGAAGCTTCCCTGGTTGGGGTGAGCGAGGATAAGTGAGACATTCATTGGGGATCGTCCGTTGCAGGGAGTCGGTGCCTTGAGGTATAAGGATTTTGATGACCTAACCTCCCGGCTCAATTAGGAGCATAAACCAGTCAACCTCAATTTTAAAGC
>WOYM01000092.1 GCA_011620785.1 Methanothrix sp.
CGGCTGCCGCTATGGCCACAGCCAGGCTCGCCGCAGCCGAGAGGAGCATATAAAAACCATTGTCGGTTTGAGTGGAATGCGATTTCAAGTGCCTGGTTATGCCTACAAAGGATACGCCCCAGATTAATACCACCGCTATTGCCAAAATGATATCTGCCGTTGTCACCAAACGCATGCCGGAGGGAGCAGTCTGTACCATCAACAGCTTGCTTCCGGCTGCAACTGCTATTGCCACTGCGAGACTCGCAAATATGGAGAAAAGCATGTAAAACCCATTGTCGCCATGGGTGGCGTGCGATCTGAGGTATTTATTGATCACCGCGAAAGATAAGCCCCAGCTCGTCAATGCTGCAATCGAGGCTATTATGCTTGCGGTTTCTATCCCTGCATACATATTCGTTCACCCTTGCTTTCTTGAACTCGCTGCCCATGTTGTTATCCTTAGATATCGACTCCGAATGCCACACCAACAAGAAGAAGGGCTCCTGCAAACATGAATAATCTAACACCCCAAATTGCCATTTTCTTATGAGCTGCCACTCCTTCAAAAGCCTGCATCTCCATGGCTTTTACCTTCTCCCTAGAGAAGAATATGCTTATCAAGCCAAGTACTAGAATAATCAGTAGTATGTACAGGCTTTGCAGTTCCAATGGAAAGAAGCCTGCTGAAGGAAGTTCTCCCTGCATTTTCGTAACGGCAATCTCCGATGAAGGCCCTTCTACATAAGGCAGAGCAGCCCCTAGAAAGATGGAAATACATCCCAATGCCGTGATGATCGCTCTAGACCTGCGTGGGAGGGACAGATAGTTCACTGCTTCCACGAGCACGAAGAATGGAATTATCGGTGTGATAATAGCCGCGGATAGTCCCAACACAACTACAATCTCCAGGAATATCACTTTCATGGTGATCTCATCCAGGAGAATGTCGTTTATGCCCTGCAAAAAGTGCGGCCTTCGGTAGTGAACTATCAATCCAGCCACTAAGACAGAAAGCAGTATGCCAATTACTGCTGGTTCCTGGACCGCTTCCTCAACCAGGTCTATGTGCCAGGATCTTGATAATACAATGGCGCAGGCACCTATCAGAAACAAGAATGCTTCAAGATTGCGTTCGATCCTTTTGATCAACAGGGGACCTAAGAGCACAACCAAAAATATCGCAATCAATCCTGTTTCAACTGGGATTAGCACCATCTTGAAATCACCTGTTGACGAATACGTCTTTTAGCTTCAATTCAAACTATAATTGAAATTAGTGATATTCTCATATTAAAGCGTTTGGATGCCTTACATGGGATAAATTGCTAACTATTATTCGTGATGCTTATCTTATATGGGACATCCGGAAATGTGGATTGTTTAGTTTGATGGTTTCTATCTTAGTTTCTCGCAAAAATCGTATTAGTCTCCTGGTCATATTAAATGTTTTGGTCTTTATTCCGGTATTATCTGATAATTATTAATAGTTATGTAAATCTAGCCGATCTTGTTCCACTTTTTCGTCCCCATTTTTCCGTCTCCACACCAGAAGTTCTTGTTCTGGAAATTTGTGGAACAAAAGAAGGTTTCAGCGCATCTTAGACAAAAAATGGACTGGGCGCCTGGGAGGTTTCAGTAATGCATACGAATCCAAGACTTGGGCTGGGGATGGCAGGAAGAAACATCAAGATCGGACACCATAAATGGCTAGTTTCAATATGTAAAGCCCCCAACCAAATGGCAGAAGGCCGATTAGCACAAAGTAGATCCCTGCAAAGTCATAAAAGATCAAAATATCTCTAATACCGCTTGTTGAGCTGATGAATCCGCTGGCCACCATTATCAATCCAATGGCAACTGCCGAGATCCTGCAGAATTTCTCTGGCCATCCCGCCCCTATGAATTGCTTGGAAGCTGGTTTGACCAAGCTTAGCACATATACACCACTAAATACGATCAGCAAACCCGCAGTGATCACTGTAATATCGCCCTTGCCAGTGATCAATGCCATCGCTCCACCAAGCATCAACAAGAGCCACCCCGTGGCTGTAGCTGCAGATCTTCCTCTTATCATCGGCGCTCCGAATTGACTTGGCTAGGCAAATCTCTGCTGATTTTTTGAATAATTTCAGATCGGAAGCTTCGTATTGAAGCCTAAGGCAGTCCAGGCAAATCTGGAAACATTATGGTAGCTAGAATTGCCAGGCACAGCGTTCCAACGAGGAAGGCTATTGCAGGTATTTTATCGCTCATTTCATCTCCTATTCAGACCAAATTAACCATTAATAAACATTAACAATTTTAGTATTTATGCTTTTCTTATTGCATTGTCGAATCCGGCACAGATTCTTACTTTGGCTCACTGTGGCCATAGCTAAACCAGAGAAAATTCCAACAACATTTTCTTTATGTCGTTATTTTATAAAATTTTAAATAGATTCTTTTTTTTTAGGTCGTGCATTCAGCTCTTGCTCTGATCACTAAGACCGGCCGGTCGCCCATCTTCGCCACATCGTAAGTCGTGCCACCCACACCCAACTGCTTCAACCAGCCCGTTCCATGGGAGCTCATCGCAATCAGCGACACATCCTCCTTCTCGGCCAGGGAAATTATCTCCTCGGCGGGATTTCCCACACTTGTGTGGATTTTGACCTTTATTCCGGCCTCCTCAAGCTCATCCCGGATGACATTGAGCTTCCTGGTTGTCTCCTCGGTTTGGGCTTCAATCTCTCTCCAGGTCTCTCCCCGATAGACTACATGCTGGAGCAATATCTCTCCTACCCCTTTAGTCCCCTTGATGAAAGCAATCGCCTCTTCGGCCGGCTTCGATAAGTCGGTGGGACAGAGTATTCTTGAAAAGGGATGCGAGCAGAATTGCTCTAAGCTGGGGCCGCTCCTGCCTTCCAGGATCTTGTAGCGCATAAGAAGAATATTTGTGTTCCCATAGCGAAGAACGTTCTTGGCGACGTTTCCCAAAAATATGCCCTCCACGACACCCTTGCCTCTCGCGCCCATGACGATAACGGAACTCTCTTCTTCATCCGCTACCTTCTGGATCACTCTGGAGATATCTCCCTCCATTATGGCCTCTGTTCTCGTCTTGACGCTGAGGCCTCGGCTGCTCAGAATCTTGCTCTGTTCCGTTAGGTTTGCTTTAGATTCATCGATCCGCCCTCCTGGGTTCCATACCCTGGCGAGAGGATCTGCAGGGCCGATCACATGCAGGAGCACCACTTCGTTCACGCCCGGAAGCTCTTTTACGCACTCCAGGACCTTCTGGGAGTACTTGGAAAAATCCGTGGGGAATAAAACCTTTTCAAACATATCGACCATCTCCTGAATTAAATTCATCATTATGATATTTCAATTCATCGACTATAACAATTAATAATGAACTAGTTGATGCTTGCCTTCAAGAGGGCGCATTAGATGGGGAGGTATCTGGATCAGATGAAACTCGAAGATGCAATCCACTGGCAATTCGCCAAACGTTTTCAAGGGAGACTTTCTGGAGCCAATCGCATGCTTACCCCCCCCCAAAAAAAGAAGTGATGCGAGCATCACTTCTAAAGGGCAAACTCAACGTGGAAAGGTATGTAGAAGACCCATACAAAGTAGATCAGCATGGCGATTAAGCCCAGGGGCACGCCGAGCTTCGCCCACTCCTTGCTGCTGATGTTCAGCTTCTGGGCGGAGATGATGTTGGGGATGTTTCCTGGGATCAGCATACCACCGGAGATGAGAAGCCCCATGAGAACCGCCTGAATCTGGGTTATCTCCATGGCTGGGCTGAGTTCAGCTGCAGTCAGAGTGGCGTTGTCCAATATGGCCGAGATCATGTTCACCCAGTAGATGATCTGTGGTGATATGCCGAGTAGGTACTTGTCTATCACTACCTTCATTCCCGAGCCGAGGAGCAGGAGGGCCATGACGAAGATGTAGACCTTGCCTGCTCTGACCACTACCTCTCGTAAGCCGCCGTCCTCCTCCTCAGCGACCATGCACTCAGAAAGCTTGGCTTTGCCGGTGAAGAACATGGCCAGAAGGCCGAAGGCCAGGCAGCCTGGTATGATATATATGGCCAGCTGATTGAACAGGAAGAAGAATCCGGCGTTGTAGGGCTCACCCTGCAGCTTGGTGATGGCGATGGTTGAAAGAGGCTCGCCCACTGGTGTAAGAACCGCTCCCAGGCCGATGGAGAAGCAGGCGATGATGACCACATTGATCTTGGTCTTGCGGTCAAGGGGCATGCAGTTCAATAGCTCCACCAGGAGGAGCGCGGCTATGATCGCAGTTATTATGCTGGAGGACAGTCCTAAAACGACCACGATCAGAAATACCACGATCTTTATGGGGACAACCTTGGTGATCTTGTTCATCGCCATCTGGGCATAGGACCGGCCATAGTGGAAGAGAATGCCGGCCACGAGAACTGCGGGAACTATTCCCTTTATTATGGGCTCTTCGAGGGCTTCCATCACTATCTCCATATTCCAGCCGATGAGCTCCACCTGATGCTCTGTGTATCCCAGCGTCGCCATGAGATCGGGCTTGCTGTAGAAGCTTGATATGGTTACTGCCAGTACGCCCATAACGAACAGAAAGGCTTCCAGATTATGTTCTATCTTCTTGACCAGGAAAGGTCCGAGAAGAACAATTAGTACAATGACAAATAAGCCAATGTCTAGCGGGTCAAATTGCACAAATATTCCCTCCAATATCTACAAAATTTTCAATATCGTTAGTTTCCGTCTCTGCAGGCCAGAGGCTGTCATTGGGTCTCATGGCTTTGGTCGTACGGCCAGATAGTTCCGTATCCCCCAACTCCAATCAAGCTCTCTATATGTCGAAACCATATGACCACTCCATTCATTCCTGCATCGACAGGCTCCCTCATCCGGAGAGTCTCTTAGTGGGATGCTCAACCCAATATTAAATGCTTTTGGTTTTTGTTTTGGGGGCTCAAACGGATTTGATACCCAAGCCAAAGCCTGGATCGAGTTTAATAATTGAAAAACAGAGCATCCAGAAAAAATTCAGCGAATGATACAGTATTTTTATGCGTCTGGCTACAATGCACATTATATCACCGTAAAACTGGATTTTAAGATCGAATTCATTTTCGCAGAACTTAAAAAGCCGAATTAGCCAAATAAATTTTGATACAAAAAATAATAGAGGTTAAAAAAGAAAAATAGCTAGTATGCAGCCATCTTCTCCTGTCTCAATATCAGGACCGGCCTGGAAGCGGAGTTGGCCACGTCATAAGCAGTGCTTCCTATTCTGCCCTTCTTTATGGCCGAGGCTCCCTGAGAGCTGATGGCAATCAAGGAGACATCTTCTTTCTCAGCCTCCGATCTGATAACCTCGGTAGGCTGGCCCACAACCACCTTGGATGATACCTGCATTCCCGACATCTTCAGATTCTGGGCGATCTCCTCGATCCTCCCTTTGGCCAATGCGACATTAGCCTCGATCTCCTCGTCGGTCTCCCCCTTGGAGACGACATTGAGCAGCACTATCTCTCCAATTCCCTCAAGGCTTTTCAGGAAGGACAGGGCGACCTCGGATGTCTGGGAGAGGTCGGTTGGAAAGAGAACTCTGGCAAAGACCCGGGCGCAATACTTCTCCATGTTATTATCATCCAGGGTCTTGTAGCGCATGATCAAGAGGTGCGTCCTGCCGAAGCGAAGCACATTCCGGGAAGAGCTTCCAAGCAGAGTGCTCATGATCAGGCTCCTTCCCCGCGCTCCCATGGCCACCAGGGAGACGTTCTCTTCCATTGCCACTTTATTGATGGCGCTTGCCACCTCGCCCTCTAAAACGGATACCGCCTTTACATTAACCGTTACCCCGGGGGATTTAATGGCGTTCTTCTCCTCTTCCAGCTTCTTTTCGATATCCCTTATCTCCGATACCGGATCCCAGACACGGGCGAGCGGATCTCTAGAAATGACATTGAGAAGTAGCACCTCTTTCAATCCCGGCATTTCGCCGATGCATTCGATCACTTTCTTGGCATGTTTGGAGAAATCTGTGGCAATCAATACCTTTTCAAACATTTCTAGCTCACCTTAATGAATTAGTTCCATTTCTTGATATTTCAATCTATTTCAGCAGAGAGGGGTGCCGAAGGATTGCTCCTCCAGCTCCATCAGCTTCTGCCATGCTTCCTTGCACTGGCAGCGCAGATCATCAAAGGGCCTTACATCCTGGGTGAGATCATGCTTCCTGATCGCCTCCGCCAGGGCGGCATCGCACTGGCCGCAGTTATGGGGCCCCCGCCTGGTGCCTGCACCCACCGGATCGCAGATGATAGGGCCTGGGGAGCTCTTGATCGCCTCCAGAGCTGACCAGAGCCAGGGGGGTCGATACTCGCCCCTTTCCCACATCCTCTCCACCATAGTATTGCGCTGCACATTGCACAGGTTCAGGGAGATGATGTCTGCATAAGGGCGTGCCGCCCGAGCGGAGGATATGGCATCACGCAAAGCCTGGCCTTCGGTGAGGAGAGGCGGCTTCAAGAGCAGGTAGGCCTTAACCCATCCGCCCAGGCCATGCACCATCTCCGAGGCGCGGACGAAGTCCTGGAAGAGAAAGCCCTTGCGGATGAGGTGTTCTCTGATCAGGTCGTTTGCGCTCTCAAGGCCCATGGCGAACTCGGTCTGCAGGTGGGAGAGGCACTCCTCCACCCCCGCAGGGGTTACGTACTCCGGCCGGGTCTCAATGATCAGCTTCTCGATCCCCGCATTCTCCAGGCGGCGCAGTATCTCGACCCTGGCCCCTGCTGGCATCTCCTCGGAGTCCAGGAAGCTGCCGCTGGTGTAGATCTTGACCACTGTCACCTCAGGAGAGCACTTTTCCATGGCGCTCTCGAACTGGACGATCAGATCGTCTGCCGAAGCGGGTGCGCCCTCGCCGGCATAGCCGCACATGGTGCAGCGGTTCCATCTGCATCCCACCGTGCGCAGGATCATGGTCAGAGCCTGGGCAGGGCGTCCATCCACCAGATCCTGGGATCGCCATACGCTGACCGGCCTTCTGGGGTCCCTTCTTTCCTCAGATCTTGTCATCGTCTACCCGAGATAATGCAGAGCGCTGATGCCGGCGGAGGCGCCCGCACCCACAGCAGTTGCCGCCTGCATCCGTCCGCCGGTCATGTCTCCGGCGGCGAATACGCCGGGCATGCTCGTCTCCTGGTTGAGCCGGTTGATCTTCACATAGCCCCCAGAGGTGATATCCAGGCCAAGGTTCTCTGCCAGCTCAACATTGGGCTTCATGCCCATCTCCACGAAGACCCCTTCCACCTTAAGGGAACGGGGGGTCCCCCCCACATTGAACTCCACGCTTTCCACGAACTGATCCCCTCGGATCTCGGCAATCTGCGCGCCAAAGGTGGCGGCATAGTTGGTGAGCGACTTGATCCTTTCCAGATACACCGGCTCTGCAACCAGCTTCTCTTTGGGTGATATGAGGTGGACTCGGCTCGCGATATTGGCCAGATAGAGGATTGCTCTGGCTGCGCCATTGCCGTAGCCTACCACCGCCACTGATTTGTTCCTATATATGGCACCATCGCAATGGACGCAATAGGAGACTCCTCTGGCCGTCAGCTCCTTTTCGCCTGGAACCCCTATCTGGCGATGGCTGGCCCCCATGGCCAGGATGATAGTCTTGGACTCGTACTGCCAGTTCTCAGTCTTCAGGCGGAAGAAGTCTCCCAGGTTCACGATCTTCTCCACCAGTTCCGTCTGGTTCTCCGCTCCAAACCTCTGGGCCTGGGCCAGCATCCTCTCCGAGAGCTCAATGCCATTAATGCCCTCCGGAAAGCCGGGATAGTTCTCATAGAGGCCACCCATGGCGGTCTGAGAGCCGTAAATGCTCCCCAAGACCAGCGTCTTCTTCCCTCCTCTGGCACAGTACATGGCAGCGGTCAGCCCTGCCGGCCCTGCTCCTACTATGACCACATCATACAAGCGAATTCACCATGAATCAGCACCCCTTCAAGGTAGATAAAGTGTATGCAACCCATTTGGCGGGCTTCCAGGGTTCTATCTGCCCGCAATGTTTTTAGACTAGAAGGTTGTTGATGGGGGTGCTTCCAGCAAGCGCCGCGCCGATAGTGTAGCGGTTATCACTAGGCGTTGCCAACGCCTAAACTCGGGTTCGAATCCCGATCGGCGCATATAA
>WOYM01000111.1 GCA_011620785.1 Methanothrix sp.
GCATATCTTGGGCATTGAAAATTAGGATGGCTTAAAGCAGATTTATCTGGCTTGGGTATATCTTTCAGGAGATTTTCTTCTCTGCCTCTGCCATCATCTCTTCCGGAAGGTCGTACTTCTGGGCGATCTTCAGGGCTTTGCGATAGAGGCCGGCTTGCATATACTGCTCAAAGGACTTCTTTGCTGCCTCCTGTTTCATTGGTCTGGGGAGGTCGAAGTCATCGGCGATCTCAGCAGCGTTCTTGACCATGCCCATGCTCATGCTCTTATTGAAAGCCTGGATGGCCGCCTGCCGGACCATATCCTCTGGCAGCCCGAACTCCTTGGCGTACTCCGCCGCTGCCCGGTAGAACTCGCTGTCTATCTTTCTATAAAACGACCTCTGAGCGGCTTCCAGCCGATGGTCGCTGGGAAGATCATATTGTTTGGCCAGTTCGGCAGCCAGAGAATAATCCCCCTTCTTCATATTGGCATCATATGCCGACTTAACCGCATCCTGGAGCATAGAGTTCGGAAGGCCCAGATCCGACTTGATCTTTGCTGCCTCTTTGTAAGCCCCTGCGTTCATCTTCTCTCTAAACTGTCTTGCGCCTTCTGCCAGTTTATCTTCTGCCATATAATCCTCCTCAACTATTCTGCCAATTTATTATCTTCTGTTCTTGACAACATAAATATCGATATGATATCGACATCGCGGAGCCAATGCCCTTCAGTCAATATCTCTATCCCGGAGATTGGTAACGAAAGCATATTGAGTAGTTGTAGGAAGCTTCCGGCGAAGCTCTCGCACATCAGGGATGTAGATTATAATTTGTCTGGACCCAAGTGGCTTCTCTTTGCCCAGTATCTTGCTTACCATCTCCACCTCTGCCTCACCCTGAATGCGGGCTCCACCACTGCCGAAATCCGGGGACATCTCAATGAGCATTGGCAGTCTGAGGCGGCTCCACAGGAATCTGGGAACTGACTCGGAGATCAGCTTCAACTCGGACTTGTCCATAACGAAAAAGGTGTTATCCTTTCCCTTGATTCCGGGCTTCTCCATTGCCAAGAGCTCGGTCAGATTGAGCCGCCTGGTTGGAAGGTGCTGATTCATCGTCTGGATGGTCTTGACCAATATGTTCTTGTTTAATCCTCTTCCTTCTTCTCCGGAAAATGCCATTGGAATCAATCTCTCTTCTTTTGACTTAAAGGTAATCGTTATCGATGTCTGAGAATGTATGCTGCACAGTGCTCTTCTTCAGGTTCAAGCACCTTCTGGCAGCTTTTGCCACATCATCCCTCAATTCCGCTGGGGCGTAGACGCCGAATCGCCAGGTGGCCCTCTGGGCTCTCTCCAGGATGCTGACCAGGGGGGAGACCATGCGCAGGGGTCTGGTCTCTTCCCCGACCAGGGCGGGAAAATTGCCTTCAGAGCTATCGGGCAGGGGTGGATTGTCCACCAAGATGCTGCCCGGATCCACTCCTGCCTCCGCAGCTATCTCCTGAGCGATGATCTTCTCGCTTACCCTCTGCAGCGAGGGCTCCAGGCTTTCCAGATCCACATAAACCGCTCTTTTGAATAGCTTGCGAGATCTTATGCGAGAGGCCATCTCTGCGGGATAGCCGTCCGCTATCTCCAGAGCGGTGAAAAGCTGGATGTCGTCCATCTCCTTCACCTTTGCGGCGCTGGATATGCCATCTTCTATCATCCTTCTGATGCCTGAGGAGATCATGCACTCGGATATGCGGCAGACGTGATGGTAGTAGACCGCGGGGTGCATGAGCAGCCGGGAGATGAGAAGCGACGTTGCTGCCTGCACCCCACCAGCTTCCACCGCCAGCTGGCCCTGGTGGAGGGTCATCTTCTGCAATAGTCTCAGCCGGTCTATCACCCCATAGGCCACGCCGGTATAGTGGGCGTCCCGGATCAGGTAGTCCATGCGGTCGACATCGATCTCGCCGCTCACGATCTGGCCTTTGCCCTGGCCGTGGATGAAGGATTGGATATCGGTTGGCTTGAGGCCGTGTCTATCCAGCACCTCCCCCAGCTCTCCTTTTTTCAGAATCTCGATGACGCTCTCGTGCTCTGTTCTCAGGAAGGGTGCCAGGGCGGACTCTGTGGCATGAGAGAGGGGGCCGTGGCCTACGTCGTGCAGGAGGGCTGCAGCGCCCACAAGCAAGCGGTCGTCCTCATCCAGGCCGAGGTGATCGGTGAGCAGAGAGGCCATATGGTAGGCTCCCAGGCTGTGCTCGAAACGGGTGTGGTTGGCCCCGGGATAGACCAGGTTTGCCAGGCCCAGCTGCTTGATCCAGCGGAGCCTCTGCATCTGAGGGGTATTGGCAATCTCCAGGGCCAGGCCCTCCAGCTTGACGTAGCCGTGCACCGGATCTCGGACCTCTGTCATCAAAGAAGCCTTTTTAAATTCTGGACCTTAAAAATCTTGGCTCTTCGCGCGTTCTTAACTTTTAAATGGGCAATTGCGGGCTATCAACTTTGCGGAACTCTTTTTAAGCCTTTGGTACAAAGCCCCTGAGCTATGGTATCCGGCTCAACAGAACTGAAGGCAGAATATCAGGATAAAGAACAGGAGGCGGGAAGCAAGAACCGTTACATCGTCCTGGTTTTAGTCCTGACCGGCGTCCTGATGTCCGTGCTAGATGGCTCAGTGGTCAGCATCGCCCTGCCCACCATAACCGAGCACTTCCGGGTGTCCATCGCCGAGTCCCAGATGATCATGACCGCCTATCTGGTGACTATCACGAGCCTGCTTTTGATATTCGGAAAGGTGGCTGAGCGGGTGGGAAAGGTCAGGCTCTTCATGCTGGGGCTGGCCCTCTTCACCCTGAGCTCTCTTGCCTGCGGCATCTCCGCCAGCCTGGAGATGCTGGTCTTATGCCGGATCTTTCAGGCTACTGGAGGAGCGATGATGTTCTCCATAAGCACGGCGATAATATTTCTCGCCTTTCCCAAAAGCGAGCAGGGCCGGGCCATGGGCTACATCGGATCGACTGTGGCCATTGGCAGCATCCTGGGGCCAACTCTGGGAGGCTTCATAGTGGACCTCTTAGGCTGGAGCTACATCTTTCTGATCAATGTGCCCATAGGCATAGTCCAGCTCCTCCTCTCTGCCAGATACCTGAGAATCGAGGAGACGAGATCCAAAAGCCTGAAGGTGGACTGGATAGGCGGCCTGACCCTGATCGCTCTCATAGTCTCCATGATGACATTTCTCGGCCAGCTCTCTTATGGCTTTGCCCCGACGCCACCCATACTCCTCTTGGCCCTGATCTTTGTCCTATCCTTCTTCGGACTCATAATCAACGAGTCCAAAGAGAAGTCACCCCTGCTGGACCTTTCCATCTTCCGCTACCGGATGTTTGTCCTGCCCAGCATCAACCTGATCCTCTTTTTCGTGGCCAACCTGATGATAACCGTCCTCGGGCCGTTCTATTTTGAGGGGGTGAGGGGCTATACTGCTTCGCAGGTGGGACTGATCTTTCTTATCGTCCCGGCCATCACCGTCATCGGAGCGCCCCTGACCGGTGCCGTATACGACAGGCATCAATTCAGGTACCTGGCAGCTCTGGGAATGTCGATCATGGCCCTCTCCATGATCGCTCTGGGATTCCTGGCAATGGGTGTGACAACTGATATCAGGCAGCTCTTGATCTGCTTCGTCTTCATGGGGTTGGGAGCCGCGTTCTTCCAGAGCCCCAACAACACCGAGCTGATGAGGGCCCTGCCCGTCTCCAAGATCAATATCGCCTCCAGCTTCACAGCCACCATCAGAAACCTGGGGATGGCGCTTGGCGTCTCCCTCTCCGGCCTTCTGGTCTCGCTGCAGATGGCCGAGGCCGGTTACTATGGGACCATATCCGATGCCAGCCCTGCGATCCTCGCGAGCAGCATCAGCAGAGTGATGATGATCGCAGGAGGCTTATGTATCATAAGCGCCATTGTGGCCATATACAGAGGATCGAAAATGAAGTAATGATATTGACAGCTTCCCAGGCAGCTCCTGCGGCTGGCAGGATCCAAAAGGTAACACACTTGATCTATTCTGAGATGCAATCGATTGCTTTTTATGTACCCTTGCCATCACTGAATCAGGTTGATAATCAATGTCCGGTTACTGGGACCCTCATATTGAGCGCATGCCCCTTGAGGACCTGCATTCCCTTCAGGAGGACAGGCTCAAGTTCGTAGTGCGCTATGTGTACGACCACTCCGCCTTCTACCGGCAGAGGTTCAAAGAGGCAGGCATAATGCCAGAGGATATCAAGACCCTGGCAGATGTGACGAAGCTGCCTTTCACCAAAAAGGCAGATCTGCGAGACAACTATCCCACAGGCATGTTCAGCGCCCCCAAAAACCAGGTGGTGCGCTACCATGTTTCCAGCGGCACGACAGGCAAGCCGACGGTGGTCGGCTACACCAGGGGCGATATCGAAACCTGGTCTGAGTCGCTGGCCAGGGCACTGACATCCTTGGGGCTCTCCCGGGATGACGTGGTCCAGGTGGGATACGGCTACGGCCTTTTCACCGGCGGCCTGGGGCTGCACTACGGCGCAGAGCGCATGGGCGCTGCCGTCCTGCCCATCGGCACGGGCAACACCGAGCGGCAGATCGAGCTGATGCAGGACCTGGGCACCACAGCCATCACCTGCACCCCATCCTATTTCCTGCACATCATGGAGGTGGCAGAGAAGATGGGCGTCTCCATCAGGAACGATACCCAGCTTAAGGTGGGCATCTTCGGGGCGGAGCCCTGGTCTCTTGAAACCCGCAAGAGAATCGAAGCTAATACGGGAATCAATGCCTATGACATCTACGGGACGAGCGAGATCTCAGGGCCTCTATTCACCGAATGCCATGCGAAGAACGGCATCCACGTCTGGGGAGATATGTTCCTCACCGAGGTCGTGGATCCGGATACCGGTGAGCCGGTAGCTGAAGGGGAACAGGGTGAGCTGGTCTTCACCACCCTGCACAAGTTCGCCCTGCCGCTCATCCGCTATAGAATTGGCGACCTATCCATAATGAGCAACGAGGTCTGTGAATGCGGCCGAACCCATCCGCGCATCATGAGGATCATGGGCCGGACGGACGACATGCTCATCATCCGGGGAATCAACGTCTTCCCCAGCCAGGTGGAGTCGGTGCTGATGAACATTCCCGAGGTGGGAGACCACTGGGAGATAATCGTCGACCGCAAGGGGCCTTTGGATATGATGACCGTGCGGGTGGAGCTGACAGAGTCCGGCTTCTCGGATAAGATCGGCGACCTGATGAAGCTGGAGAACAAGGTCTCCAAGGAGCTGAAAGGGGTGCTGAACATAGCGGCAAAGGTGGATCTGGTGGAGCCCGGAACCATCCCCCGATCCATGGGCAAGGCCAAGAGAGTGACAGATAACAGAAAAGTTTAGGAGGCTATTTGAGATGTCAGAGATAAAGCAGATTTCGCTCTTTGTGGAAAACCGGCCGGGAAGGACGGCCAAGGTTGCCAAGACGCTATCGGATGCCGGGGTAAACATCCGCGCCCTAACCATCGCCGAGGCGGGCGATTTCGGGGTCATTCGCATGGTCTTGGACGATGCTGAGAAGGGGTATAAGGTCCTGAAGGAGAACACCTTTACCGTCTCCATGACCGATGTGCTGGCGGTGGAGATGAAGGATCAGCCCGGAGGCCTGTATGAGATCGTCAATACCCTGGGAGAGAATAAGGTGAATGTGGATTACGCCTATGCCTTCGTCACCGCCAAGGCACAGAGGGCCATGCTCATCCTGCGGGTGGACGATATCGCCAAGGCCCGCAAGGTGCTGGGCGACAAGAACATCAAGATCGCCACCAAAGAGGAGATCCAGGCCATCTGACGGCCTGGACGGTCATTTTTTTGATCAGCTTTCTGTTCATCATAAAATTCTTATATATTAATAGCTAATTCGGCCAAACATGAAATCTCTTGCCGCCTTTCTGACCGGCATCGTTCTGCTGGCCTGCCTTACTTTGCCTGTATCGGCTCTGGAATCAAGTGTCCTGACGGTCTGCGATAAGAACCTCTCCATTGACATTGGGCCGAGCTACGAGATCGTCAGCAGCAATGTTGATGCCAGCAGCAGCGGGATGATATCAAATGACTTCTTCATCAACGACACCGCCCAGACAGGGTCTGCCTTTGTATCCATACTGACCATATTCGACGAGATCCTCACCAAGATGAATCCAGATGCTCTGTCCGAGCTCTTCCTCATCGGAGGGGTGGAGGCTGCAAAGGAAAACGGCGATACAGAGATCGGCAAATGGACAACTGTCGATAGCAGGGGCAGAAATGTTAGCGTCACCACAATGAACTCTGCGGATGAAGACGCTCAGATGCCCCATGGTGTCTACAATATCTCTATCTGGAACCTGGATAGAACAACTTATGCTCTGCTGGTATCGTCACTTGATGAGGATAACACCACCCAAATAATTAAAACTCTGGCCGTCAGCTAGGAGGAGGATATATCAGATCTCTTACTTTTTTCGAGTCACTCATTTTCAGGAAGTCTTTTTAAGAGCAGTCCGGCCTTAGCCGAACATCGCCCCCATCCCTGCTTCTGCCGCTTCTGCTTCGTCCCGGAAGGCCTTGAGCAGGGCCTCGCTCTCCTCGCCTTCAAGCTCCGCTGCTGCCGTATCTGCCAGGAGCTTTTTGGCTTCTGCTGCCAGCTCGTCCTTGGCTTTGATGTAGATGCACATGCCATCTTTGTCCAGGCCCATGGCTTTGCAGTCCCTCACGGTGGGCCCCAGGCGCTTCCAGAATTCCTCGTCCAGCATCTTTTGCATATCTTTGCTTTTATCCATGGGATAAATATAGACCAATTCCATTTTATTACGACTCCTCTTAAGATTCTGCAGCTCTTCTAGAGATCCTTCAGGGCCTTCTTCAGCATCTCTGTGCACTCGTCCATGAGCTCGGCTGCCCGGTTTATGTCTTGGGCGGCCAATTCGCTCACCCTGGCAACCTGAGCGGCCCTCTCTTTAAAGGATACGCTATGGCTCTCGTTATGCTCTATCCAGTGATTTAATAGAGATTTCACCGAATTTTTATCTAGTGGTTTATCATGCTCGTGCATACTCGATAAGCCTCCTGCATAGGAGAAAAGGGTTTTGGAGAATTCAAATTTCCATCCGCTTGAACTCATCCTGCTCTTCTGGCGTGAGCATCTCCTGCCAGGGAGTCGCCGTCACCAGGTCCACCGCCCTTCCGTTGCGGAGAGCCTTTTCTATCTTGATGAGGCCTTCCTCCTCCAGTCTCTTTACTGCCCCCCGCGTTTTGCCGGTAGACCAGCCCATCCGCTTTGCCAGCTCATAGACGTTTAAGTTGGGTGCCTCGCTGATCTTTTCGTAGAGGTCCCACCCATCGTCCTCGGCTTTTGCCGTCCTGACCAGGGTGGCTTTCTGAATAGACTGCATATGCAGTCCAATTCTCTTGAACATATTTAAGCCTTTTGATATATGTCATTGAAAAAAAGGATATGTCAAATGGTAGATCAAAAGGCTTAAATCTAAATGACATATAGTATTATGTGTGATAACCGACTTCGAAAGAGCTATTCTCGTTAAACTGTGCCAGGAGACGGGCATGGCAAAGGCCGCTCATTTGCCCGAGCATGTCCTGGTTCATAGATTCCCCAACCTGGGACAAAGGGTCAAGAAGGCGCTGGGAAAGTTGGTCAGCAAAGGATATGTCGCCAGGCATCCAACAAAGAATGAGATGACCTATCAGCTCACAGAGCTCGGGATAGAGGAGTGCAAGCGGATGAAAGAGCGGGCCTGATCGCGTTTTGATGGCAATAGCGAAGCTATCGGAAATAGCTTATTCAATGTTATAAAAAATAGTATAATTTTTATTTAAAATTTAGTGACTCCTGTACTTTCCAAGTTTCTCCTAATTTTTTATTATTCATAACATATTCAACATTA
>WOYM01000038.1:0-27793 GCA_011620785.1 Methanothrix sp.
TCAAAGAACTGATGACATTCAGGGTGCCCCTTCAATGAAACGAGTACACTACCAAATGATTAATAGATCTTTTCCACCAGATCGCAGATCCTCTCCCAGTCGTAGCCCTGTGCCAGCTTCAGGCAGGGCCCACGCATCCTCGGGCTCTCTTGAAGTGCCAAAAGGAGGCCTTCTGCCAGATCCTCGGGCGCGGGCGGGCAGATAATTCCGGTATTTTCTGTGACCAGATCCATCACCGCATTCATCCTGTGGTCGACAGTCACCACCGGCAGGCCGCAGGCATTGGCATCCAGGGCGGCCATGCCGAATCCCTCTCTGGTGGAGGGTGAGGCGAAGGCCCGGGAGGACTTCATCAGGGCCAGAGCATCATCATAGTTCTCCAGAAATCCGCAGAACTCGATATTTTTCTCCAGCCCCAATTTCCCTGTCAGCGATCTCAGCCTCTCCATCTCCGGCCCGTCGCCAATGATCGCCGCCCGCACATCCGGGAGCTCTGACTTCATTATGCTCACTGCCTGGATCAGGAGGTGGATGTTCTTATGGGCGGCCAGCCTTCCGGCAAAAACGATATCAAAACTCTTTGGGGAGGGCGCTATCCCCTCAATCTTTTGCCAGTCGATGCCGTTTGGCACCACTTGCACCCCTCTTGCCCCCAGGCCCTCCAGATCCCTGGCTGTCCTCTTCGACACTGCCAGATTGCGATCAGTCAGCCGGGCAGCGATCAATTCAGTGATCCTGCCAATAACTCCTTTCCTTCCCAGGTACTCATGCCAGTAATCTTTCCAGACCTCATGCCAGGTGATAAAGAGCTTCTGGTTCTTCTTCCTCCAACTGCTCAAGAGACGAGCGGAGAAACATGGCAGATAAGGAAAATTCTGGCAGTCGACTACCGCCTCCTGGGAAGGATGAGCAAGCAGCCTGGCGGCAAAGTAGGCCGCCTCTCTAATCGATCTCTTTCCATTGACATAAAGGGGCCAAGGCTCGCATATGCCATGAAGGCAGACTCCCTCTCTTTCGATCTCTTCCTCTCCCTGCCACCATTTCATACCGTAGCAGTGGACGACATGCCCGCGTGCAGCCAGCCTTCGGGAGATCTCATAGATCCTCTTCTCCGCCCCCCCTTTGACCCAGGGATAGACGGCATCGTACACATAAGCGATCTCCACCTATTATTCGCCATCCTGGTGCCCATTGTAAAGCAATAGCAGGCTGATAAACATCCCGGAGAATATGGTCTGAATTCCGAGAATGGTGAGTATCATGGCCACCATCGCGTTCTGGGCGGCATCCAATGCACCAAAGCCCGCCCCTCTCCACCTTATGAGGACCACGAGGCCAATGACAATTCCCGCTGCCA
Source organism: Methanothrix sp. (assembly GCA_011620785.1). Classification (GTDB taxonomy): domain Archaea; phylum Halobacteriota; class Methanosarcinia; order Methanotrichales; family Methanotrichaceae; genus Methanothrix. Next base: position 1,358 of record WOYM01000038.1, read on the forward strand.
GCAGAGCCAGCCCTATTAAGAGCTCTTTTTCCAGGGAATGGTAGCTGATAAGCTTCTTCATTCCGCTCGACTTGGAAAGGCCCCAGGCAGCGCCAAAAGCTCTGAAATGCATCCCGGCAAGAAGCATCTGATAGCCGATGATCAGCAGAAGTCCCCCCAGGATCAAGGAATGCATCCTCGAGCCACCCTCTATGTAAACCACCACTGCCAGGATCAGGCCGAGGAGGAGTGCTACTAGGCCCGGGACGAGCAGAAAGGGCCCTGGCCGGTAGAGCATCATGAATCGCATATGCCTCCAGCCATCGGTGAACGAGTTCAGCTTGGAGTCTCCCCGGCGGGGATAGTAGGTAATGGGAACCTCAGCGATCCTCAAGCCGCGGGAGGCGGCCTCGATCACCATCTCCGAGGCGAACTCCATTCCCCCGGACCTGAGGTTCAGCTTATAGAGGGCATCTCTGGTTATGCCACGCAGACCGCAATGAGCGTCGGAGATTCCGGCGGAGAAGAGCCGGTTCAAAACCCAGGTTAAAAGAGGATTTCCTACATAACGATGAAGGGCGGGCATCGCTCCTGGGATGATCCTGCCTTTGAGCCTCGATCCCATGACCAGGTCATACTCGCCGCTCTCCAGGCAGGGAAGCATATCTAAAATGGCCTCGGGGTCGTAGGTGAGGTCCCCGTCCATGAGAAAGATATAGTCCCCTTGAGCCTCCTGGAAACCCAATAGGTATGCATTGCCATACCCCAGCCTCTGGGGGAATACAACCTTAGCCCCGCAGGAGGCAGCGATATCCGCCGTCTGGTCGGTGGAACTGTCCGCAACGATTATCTCTCCCTCAAGGCCCGCCTTCTCGAAGGCCTCCAGAGCCCTATGGATACACTGGCGTATGGTTTGGGATTCGTTTCTGGTGGGGATGATCAGGCTTATCCGGGGCACATTTTCCCTTACTTTAGTTTAGCTGTTAAGCCTTTCCTTTTATAGATCATCTCCCGGAATCCGGGGATTACTTTGAGCTCAGAGCGTCTCGGGCTCGACCTCATGCTTAAAGGAGAGGGTCACCCTTACCCTGTACTCCATTATCCCTCCCTCTGCAAGCCTGGTGTCCATCCTCGTGACCTCGGCAATTCTTACGTTGGTCAGTTTTCGGTTCGCAGTATTGATTGCAGATTGGACTGCGTCCTCCCAGCTTTCATTTGAGGTTCCCACGAGATCGATAAAATTGTACACGCTCTTGCCTATTGGGGCTTCCATAACACATTCTATGCTCTTATGATTGATATATTTTGTCTGAAAAGAAAAGAGATTCGCAGATCTATTCTGCCTTCTTCTCTTCGCTCTTCTCTGCTACTTTGTCACCTTCTTCGGTTGAATCTTCAGACGGTTGAGCCACAGGAGGCTGAGCCTCGGGCTTCTTGGGTCCCCTGCCCATGGCGATCAAAGAGGCCTTTGCCTGGATCCTGGCCAGGGGATAGTCGTCTTTGGCCACCTTCTCTAAAGCAGCCACCGCCCGGTTCTCCTTCAGCTCACCGATCACCCAGGCCGCTCCCGCACGCACATCCTTGTCTGCGTCTTCCAGGGCCTTGATCATGCGATCGGATACCTGCTTTCCATATCCGGCAATGGCCACCATGGCATTGCTCTTTACCAGATACTCCTCGTCTTTGAGGGCCTCAATTAAAGCCTCAAGGGACTCGGATATATCCCGTTTAGATAGGAGCATGATGGCGTTGGAGCGCACAAGCATATGCTTGTCCTTGGTGGCGGCGATCAGCTTCTCTATGGACCAGCTCATGTCTGGGAGGACGGCAGGCATGGAGGGCTCTGTCGCTCCGCAGGTTGGGCAGGCCTCTTCCCTCATGCTCTGGGTGATTACAGGCTCTGCCTTCTCCTCAGTTTTGTTTTCTTCTGGCGTGTTCTCTACCATTTTCTTCTCTTCTTCCATAGACTGGTCTATCTACTCTATTCTACTTCAGCTTTTCCCAATGCAAATGCCCTCTTATTGGCCTCCAGATGCTTTGGCGGCACAACCTCGACCAGGGCTTGGATGATATGCTCCTCTGAGAGGGGAATATACCGGGAAAGGGCGCCGAGCATCACCACGTTCATGGCCTGAACGGTTCCCGCCTTCCGCGCCAGGGCGGTGGCATCCAGGGCCAGGACCCTCTGGCATTGGCCGCAAAGCGGCTCCAGCAGATCATCCAGAGAGGGATACCGGGCTCTTCCGGTGGTGACAGTTACCGGCAGGACCGGCTGGTTGTTGATCAGGGCCACCCCTTCTGGGGAGAGGAAATGGCCAAATCGCAGGGCTTCAGCTGGCTCCAGGGCGATCAAGAGATCGGCGGTTCCGGGGGCGACCAAGGGGCTGAAGCGGCATCCTATTCGGATGTGATTGATCACGCTCCCCCCTCTCTGGGCCATGCCGTGGGTCTCCGCGCCTCGCACCGGCTTTCCCGCCAGGACCCCTGCCCTGCCGATCACGTCTGATATCAATATCACTCCCTGGCCGCCGACACCGACGATCACCATATCGCATTCTGAGGTTCTCATATCTCCACCTCCAAAATGGCAGAGCTGGGGCAGATCTGGGCGCAGATCCCGCAGCCGGTGCATAGATTGTTGATCTTTGCCATCTCTCCCTCAAACTCAATGGCCGGGCAGCCGTACTCCACACAGATCCTGCATCCCTGACATTCATCGCTCACCTGGAAGGCCCGTGGCCGGGTCCCGCTTCGGCGGGCCTTGATCACACAGGGCTGCCTGGCGACGACTACCGACAGGCCGGGAAAATCCTTAGCCCTCTGGAATCCCTCCATCGTCCCCTCAAGGTCGTAGGGATCCACGGTCTCGACCAGCCCTGCACCCAAAGCCCTGGCCAGCCCCTCCAGCGAGACCTGGGCCGTGGGCTCACCGGTGGCAGTGACCCCGGTTCCCGGATGAGGCTGATGGCCGGTCATGGCAGTGGTGGAGTTGTCCAGAATTGTCACTGTGATCCTGGCCTTATTGTAGGCGGCATTCAACAGGCCGGTCATGCCTCCATGCAGGAAGGTAGAGTCTCCGAGGCTGGCGCAGATCCCCTCCGTCTCACCGCCGAATCTTATGCCGCTGGCGAGGGTGATGCTCGCCCCCATGCATAGACAGGTATCAACCGTTCCCATGCCCACTGCCATGGTATAGCAGCCTATGTCGCTGGGATAGATCGCCTTTTTGCCATAGACCCGTCTCATGGCATAGTAGGTGGCACGGTGGCTGCAGCCTGGACATAAAGCCGGAGGCCGTGGTGGGACTATCTCCGCTGCTGCAATGGATGCTCTCTCCATAATACCCAGGCCGTTCATCCTGGCCAGAGCATTTCTCACCGTAATAAGGTCCATTTCTCCCTCGCGAGGGATCTCCTTTTCCTTGCCCAGGATCTCGATGGAGGGATTTATCTTCCCTGCCAGCATCGCCACCTGTTCTTCGACCACCGGCTCCAGCTCTTCTATCACCAGCACTCTCGAGACATGCTCGAGCATGCGGCATATCAGCTTCTTTGGGGCGGGATAGGCTCCAATCCTGAGGAGGGTGTGGTCAAGGTCCAGATCCATCAGGGCCTCCTCGGCATACAGACCGGCAATCCCCGAGGCGATCACACCCGTCTCCCCCCGGAGGGTTAGCCTATTCCAGGGGCACCCCTCCAGCTCCTCTTCTATTGCCAGCTGCTTGGCCAAAAGCTCGCGGTGGAGCGGCCGGGCATGGCTAGGCAGGGCTACCCGTCGCGCAGGATTCTTGACGAAACGGCGCTCGCTGGGAGATGGTCGATCCTGGCTCACCACCACGTCCGCCCGGGCATGAGAGACGCGGGTGGTGGGCCGGAGCATTACCGGGATATTGAATTTCTCCGACAGCTCCAGGCCATAGATCGCCATATCCCGGGCCTCCTGGGGATCGGCAGGATCCAGACAGGGAATGGAGGCGAACTGGGCGAAGCGTCGTGAGTCTTGCTCATTCTGGGATGAATGGCAGAAGGGATCGTCGGCACAGATCACCAGCAGCCCTGCTCCTACCCCCAGGTAGGCCAGGGTCATGAAGGGGTCGGCGGCCACGTTCAGGCCCACATGCTTCATGGTGGCCACGGCGCGGCAGCCGGTCCAAGAGGCGCCTGCCGCCACCTCCAGCGCCACCTTCTCGTTCACAGACCATTCTATATGCAGGGGCAGATCGCCTTTCAGTTCCACCAGGGTCTCAATGATCTCTGAGGAGGGCGTTCCAGGGTAGCCGGCGGCAAGTCCGATCCCCGCCTCCAGCAGGCCTTTGGCGATAGCTGCATTTCCGAGGAGATATTCTCTCACAAAGAACCATCCTTTTAATTATATTCTTTCTCTGAAAGGATCAATGCCCTTCTCTCTGATATCCGTTTTGATGCCGCTGCCCCCGCGCTCCAGCCCATTCCACAAAATTGATAATCCAACCCACCTTTCCTGCAATCATGCTCCAGTGGCAATCCGATTCTGTGGGATCGATCTACAACTACCTCTCTCCTGGCTGCCAGATCTGTCGGCAGGGGGCGGGCCTGGTCCTCTTCGTCACCGGCCGGTGCGAACGGGGCTGCTTTTACTGCCCAATCTCCGAGGATCGAAGGGGAAAGGATGTGGTATATGCCGATGAGCAGCCGGTGGGAGAGCTGGCTGATATCCTGAGCGAGGGCAGGGCCATCGGCGCCCTTGGCACGGGGATCACGGGAGGTGAGCCCCTCTTAAGGCTGGACTATGTCTTGGAGTGCATTCGGGCATTGAAGGAGGAGTTCGGAAGCGAGCACCACATCCACCTCTACACCGGTATTCTGCCCAACAGATCTGTCCTGGAGAGGCTGGCCCAGGCCGGCCTGGATGAGATCCGCATCCATCCGCCTGATGAGGAATGGTCTGATCCAGTCGGACTAAAGGAGGTTCTGGAGGAGGCAAAGGCATTGGGATTGCAGGCTGGAGTGGAGATCCCGGCATATAAGCCAGCGCCCCAGATCGTTCAGGCGGTCCGGGAGGCAGATGCCTTTCTGAACCTAAATGAGCTTGAGTTCTCTGAGACCAACTTCTCTCGTCTTATGGATGAGGGTTTTTTGCCCCTGGACCTGGGCTGCGGTGCAGAAGGCAGCGAAGAGATAGCCCGAGGCTATCTATTGGATGACATCAAGGTGCATTACTGTCCCTCCCGCTTCAAGGATGCAGTGCAGCTGAGAGAGAGGCTGCGACGCCGGGCGGAGAGGACATCCCGGCCGCTGGACTACATCACAGAAGAGGGAACCATAATCCATGGCATAATCGAGGGCAAAAAGGATGATCTCAGGTCAGCACTGGGGATCATCGATGGGTTGGAGGTGCCTGCTGAAATGTACTCCTGCCTGGAAGGAAGGATCGAGATCGCCGCCTGGATTCTGGAGGAGATAAGCCCGGATCTCGAGGGCTGCAAATGCGATCTTTGTATAATTGAGAAGTATCCTCTGCAGGATGGACCGGTCGTGGAGAGAATACCTTTATAATCCTTAAATCCATTCTTTCGAGGCGGTGATTTTGCCGGATGGAGAGCGCGGAAGAACGAATCCAGGAGAGACTGAGGAATTATCTTAAGCGGGATGGCGTGGGAATCCGGAAGGCGGTCTTGAAGCTTTTCCTGAGCGATGGTGCCTATACCACGGAGGACGTCTTCACCTATCTCGCGAAGGAGGGCTTTGACGTCAGCTACCGAGGGGTTTCGGCGATGGTCGGGCTCATGAACACTCGCCTGGGCATTTTGAGCATTGATGTCTCTGGGGATCACAACGTTTACTCCCTAAAGGGGGACCACAAAGGAGTGGTGAGGTCTGTTTTGGAGAATTATTGATTTATCTCTTTCGCCCTTCTGCTCCACATGCCTACGCCGTTCAGGGTTTAGTTTGGCGGCTCCCCCCTTTTCATTCTCTTCAGATATTTATTAAGGGCGACGTCTGCGATCAAGTTCACTCCGGTCAAGGCAGCGTGAACCAGTGGTCCTGCAGTCATCCTCTCCTTGTATAGCTGGTGCAGCTTCTTCAAATGCTTTAGGTTGTACTCAAGACACAGACCTACCAGATGCCAGTGCTCGGGCAAGGCATCGGCCTTTGAAAAGCCCCTGGTGCCGCCCAGTTTCGTCTCGGCGATGGTGGTGAAAAAGAGGGGGAGCATTAGGCCGGTGTAGTCTTTCAGAGACTCCACCAGCTCCGTGGTCCGGATGACATCATCCGCCGTCTCTCCAGGCAGGCCCAAAACCAGGCTGGCCACGGGAAGCCAGGATTCCTCGTCGAAGAGGCGGTAGCAGTCCCCTACGATCTCCGGCCAGTTCTCCGTCTCTCCAGGAAGCGCCTTTTGGGGCATATGCATCTTCAGGATGCGGCAGCTCCCCGTCTCTATCCCTATCCAGGCGGACATGTGGTTCTGATCCGAGCCTATGCCCACGATCTTGGAGATCTCTCTTAAAAGACCCTGGTTGGAGTGGACCGAGGCCAAGCTGAGGTGAGAGAAGTCCATCGTCTTCGGCCCCAGTTTTTTAACCTCTGCCACGAGCTCAGTCATCTTCTTTTCATTCGGCCCCATCCCTTTGGAGCCATAGGAGAAGACGTCCTCGCTGTGGAGAATGATATCCTCTTGGCCGCATTCCAGGTTCACCCGCACGTCTTTAAGAATATTTTCAATAGGCCTGTGGCGCACAGAGCGCATGGTGGGCGAGCAGAAGGCGCATCCTCTCCAGCAGCCCCTGCCGATCTCCACAATCCCGCCAATGGTCGCTCCTCTGTTTACCGGTATCTTTTCTCCAGGCACCGCCGATCCCCGCAACACCTTAGGAACGCTCTCTCCTCTTATGATCTGCCGGCAGATCTCGGGAAAATCGCTCTCGCCCTCTCCCAGGTAGACGTGGTCGACATCCACCTTCTCCCCCACGACCTCCCAGGCGCCGTTTCCACCCAGGACCACTCGTGGCCGGTGCTCTTTTATCAAGGGGTGGCTCAAAAGCTCGATAAAACGGGAGCGGTTGAAGGGCGGGCCGCGGCGGATGATATCCTCAATCTCTCTGAAGGCGATCTTTCCCATGGGGTCATCATGGGTTATCCCCACGATCCTGGTCTCCGGTCCGATGGCCCGGTCCAGGTGAAGGGGATGGGCCACCATCACCTCATCCCGGGAGAATCCGGACTCCAGGAGTGCCGCTTCCACCTTTCTCATGCCGCAGGGGGCAATTGCCGCCGATCCATCCTCCAGCGCCGGCACTGGCGGGCAGAAGAAGTTCTGGAAGATCCAATCGGGCAGGGTTGCCCTGGGCATGATGGCAGCAAAGCCGAGCATCACCCCTCCATGATAGCTGCTCATCATGGTGGTATCGCTGGTGAGAACGATTCTCTTCCCTGGAAATTGCACCATCTATCGACCTCTGATTCTCTTTTGGCAGATAACGTTATTGGCAGTGCTAGTCCAATAAGTTTTTATCGGATCGCCAACCCTTAGCCGATGTGCAAGAGAAGTCGCTATCGGAGATCAACGAACGCATTCGCAACGGCTCTGCCCGCGTCGTCACGGCAGAGGAGATGCCAGATATCGTGGATGAGCTGGGCACGGCGGGAGCGGTGCGTGAGGTGGATGTAGTCACCACTGGTACCTTTGGCGCCATGTGCTCTTCTGGGGTTTTCCTCAATTTGGGCCATAGCGATCCTCCCATAAAGATCGCCCGCGCCTATCTGAACAGGGTGGAGGCCTATGGGGGCATCGCCGCCGTCGACCTCTTCTTAGGAGCGACCCAGCCCTCTGAGGACAGGGGGATCGAGTATGGCGGGGCGCATGTTATGGAGGACCTGGTAATTGGAAAGCAGATTGAGGTCGAGGCTCATGGATCTCCCTCGGACTGCTACCCTCAGATGGATCTGGAGACCAGCCTCAGGCTGGAGGACTTCAACCAGGCCACCATGGTCAATCCCCGCAATGCCTATCAGCGTTACAATGCCGCTACCAACTCATCCGACCGGACAATGCACACCTACATGGGCACCCTCCTTCCGGGTCTTGGCAATGTCCATTACAGCGGTGCAGGGGTGCTCTCTCCCCTCTCCAACGATCCGGGCTTCGAGTACATCGGGGTAGGTACGCGCATATTCCTGGCGGGAGCTCAGGGCTATGTCATAGGCGCGGGAACCCAGCATAGTCCTGAGAATGGCTTCTCCACTCTGATGGTCACCGGCGACCTTAAGAGGATGAACAACAGCTTCCTGCGGGCAGCAACATTTCATAAATATGGCCCCAGCCTTTACCTGGGGATAGGAATCCCTATACCGATGTTAAATGAGAGACTCGCCAAGAGCACTGCCGTGCGGGACAGCGATATCACCGTCCCGGTGCAGGACTATGGCATCCAGCGCAGGGATAAGCCCTCGGTGAGGATGGTCAGCTATGAGGATCTGAAGTCGGGTACGATTGACCTGGGGGGCAAGGAGGTCTCCTGCTCTCCTCTATCCAGCTTCCAGATGGCAAGAGAGGTTGCCCGGACATTAAAAGAGCAGGTTGAGCGGGGCGAGTTCCTGCTCAGCCAGGCGGCTGAACCCCTATCACGGGTGGGAAGCTGCCGGCCTATGAAGCAGACCAAGGAGTCACCAAATGTGGGAGATGTCATGAGCAGGGATGTGGTGACCGTCTTTGAGGATATCTCGGTGGAGAAGGCGGCAAAGCTGATCATCAGCGGCAGCTTCGACCATCTGCCGGTGGTCTCCAGGGATGGAAGGCTGATCGGCATCATAACTGCCTGGGATATATCCAAAGCGGTGGCCAGCGGAAAACCATCCCGCATAGCGGAGATCATGACCCGTCGGGTCCATTCGGTCCGCTTGGATGAGCCAATTGAGCTTGCTGCCCGCACCCTGGATACTCACAGCATCTCTGCCCTGCCGGTGGTGGACAGAGAGCATAAGGTGATAGGAATGATTACCAGCAATCATCTCTCTCGCCTCTTGGCCCGGAGGCGATAGCCTTGAAGCTGATGCTTCATGTGGCTCCGGGCATTGTCCGCCATCCCCTCATCGCCTCAGTGATTCTGGAGACTGAGGCTCTGGTTAACATCGAGAGGGCGAGCATCAATGCAGTGAGCGGCGAGATAGTCCTGGAGGTTCCGCCTGAGAAGTACCAGGAGGTAATGGAGGCTTTTGAGAGGCGGGGAGTGAGGGTCGTTCCTCTGGAGATCCCGGTGATCAGGGATGAGTCCGAATGCGTGAACTGCGGGGCCTGCGTATCCATATGCCCCACCGGGACGTTTCGCTTTGAGGATTGGCGGGTGGTCGCCGACTCGGGAAAGTGCATTCAATGCGGGGCCTGCGTTGTGGGCTGTCCGCAGAGGGCTCTAAAGCTGGTCTTGAAGTAGCTCCCCCAACGGGAGCTGAGCTTTTTTGTCTTTTGTTTTATATGTTAATTCCAATATTAATATTAAGGTGCACACATTTCATGATTAACATTATGAAGAAATAGAAGAATTTATATGGTCGGACAGTATATAGTGGTGTGGTATGTCGGCCGAAGAATTCTAAAACGATTGTGGGGATGACATAATATGTTATTTGATGTATTCAGACATGCAGCAGTCCTCAAATCGAATAAATATCCTTCAATTTCCCATCCTATCTTGGGGGGTGAATATGGACTCGAGCTCTGAGAGCGTCGTCTCCTCCCTCGGCTCATTTGCCGAGATGCTCTCCGATCCCGAGGGCTACGATCCCGAGAGGCTGAAGAGCCTATCCGTTGGCGTTCCATCTTTATTATCCTCTTTCATTGAGGCCATGCTCTCCTCCGATGAGGACGTTATGAAAAGGCGCCTCACCGACCTGGAGGATTATGCCTCTGTGGTCAACAGCGTTCAGGCATGGTTTAATCTGGGAAGGCTTGCTCACCATCTCTTCTTTCATCAGGCGGCAATTGAATACTACAGCAATGCTTCGGATCTGGCCCAGATTCTCTCTGATGATGATTCATTGGCCAGTATCCTCCTATCCTTGGGGGCCCTCTACGGTGAGGAGGAGGACTGGGCCCGGGCCTGCCAGTGTTATGAGAAAGCTCTGGTTGCTATCGATATGGTTAAAAGGCAACGCCTTTTGCCTCAGATCCTGGAGAGGCTGGGCCGCGCCCGCCGTCAGCAGGGTGAGTACCATCAGGCCCAGATATGCTATTCCCGCATCCTGGAGGTGCTCGACCCAAGGGACAAAAAAGGGCGGATGGAGGCTACAAGCAACCTGGCAGAGCTCTGCCAGATTCAAGGCGATATGGAAAAGGCGGAGAAGCTGTATCAGACCATTCTGAAGGAGAGGGAGCTGTCGGATGATCCCGTGGGGGCAGCTCGGGCTCTTGCCTCCCTCGCTAACATCTACTCTCAGACCGGCAACGGCAAGAGGGCCCAGATCAGTCTGCAATCAGCCAGCCATCTGCTGGCCGATCTGAAAGATCAATCCGGAGCGGCAGAGATGCAGTGCCGTCTTGCTGATATCTATTTTCATGAGGGAAGGCTAAAGGAGGCTCTGGAGCTCTATGGCCAGAGCTTGGCGGCTTTGCAGAAGGGCCATCCCTCTCTCGCCTCTAAGGCCCTCTGCCGTATGGGTCAATGCTTCCTGGAGGACGGGAATTGGACTCTAGCAGAAGACCACCTTCAAAGGGCAATATCGATCATGAAAGAGCATAAAGATTCCTCCTCCCTTGCCCGGGCTCTGGTTATTCTGGCAGGTGTTCACCATAAGCAGGGGCAGCTGGAAATGGCCCTGCAATGCTCCCGGGAGAGCCTGAAGATCAGGGAGAGATCCAAAGATCAGAGCGGATCTGCAGAGGCTCTGAACTGCATGGCCAGGATCTGCTGTGACTGCTCTGATTGGCCGGAGGCGATCGAATGCTACCAGAGGGCGGCGGATCTCTTCATGGAAATCGGCGAGGTGACAGCAGCGGCTGAGGCCCTATCCAATCTGGGCGGCGTATATCATCTGAAAGGAGATCTGGATGTTGCCCTGCAGATTTATTCTCATGCCTATGATTCATTCTGCCAGCAGGGAGACAGACAGGGCGCATCGATGGTCCAGTCTAACATCGGCCTTGTCTATCAGAGCAGGGGCGATCTTCACCTTGCTGGGGAGTTCTTGGAAAAGAGCATTGCCACAAAGGAGGATCTGGGGGATCAAATTGGCGCTGCCGGCAACAGGCTGAGCCTGGGGCTGATCTATCAGCTCGGAGGGGAGTGGGATCAGGCTCAGTCCTGTTTTGAATGGGCGGCCAGGGCATTTGAGGATAATGGGGACCTGCGAGGTCTGGCTGCAGCGGAGAACAACCTGGGAAACCTCTACTCCGATCGAGGGGATCTCATGCATGCCATCTTATGCTACCGTCAGGGCCTGGAGGCGAGGCGTGTTCTGAACGATGGGCACGGCATGGCAGTTACCCTGGGAAATCTGGCAGGCGTCTATCTTCAGTCTGGGGAGGAGGAGCGAGCAGAGGAACTGTACCAGCAGAGCATAGATGGCTTCAAGGAGCTGGGTGACGCTCGAGGGGAGGCTAGATCGCTCTATGGCCTGGCAAGGAGCATGGCTCAGAGAGGCGATCTGGAGGGAGCACTAGGGTGCTACCGAAAGTGCCTCGATCTGCAGATTGTGGGAGGGGACTCCAGGTCGATGATCGAGGCGCTCGAGTCCATGGTAAATCTGCTCCTGAGAAGGGGTAGATGGCAGGAGGCTCAGACCAGGTATGCTCAGGTTCTGGAGGCCCTCCGTTCCAGAGATGATCTTTCGGCAGTGGCGGCAGTCCAGTGCGCTCTGGGGAATCTCCATGCCGATCTTGGCCAGTGGGATGAGGCCCTGGAGGACTACAATGAGAGCCTGGCGATTATGGAGGGGCTGGGGGACGAGTACTTCGTTTCGGTAGCCAGGAACAACCTGGGCAATATGTGCTACCGGCAGGGTGACTGGGCGGCTGCCTTAGAGAACTATCGCTTGAGCCTGGAGGGCTTCGGGAAAGCAGGGGATTTGGAGAGTGAGGCCTCGGTCCTGAGCAATGTTGCAGGCCTCTATTATAAGATGGGTCAGTGGGCGGATGCTCTGGATAGCTATAGCAAGAGCCTGAGCCTCTTTGAAAAGCTGGAGGACTCAGCCGGCATTGCCCAGGTGCTGGGAAACATGGGAAACCTCTACCACCGCCAAGGAGAGCGTGATCTGGCAGCAGAGCACTTCCAGAGGGCTCTGGAGATATACCGGCGCCTCAAGGATCAAGCGGGCGCGGCGGAGATGCAGGCGAGCATCGATATGATCCGGGCAGGACGGGGCGAGATTTCCCCTGATATCGAGGAGTACAAGAGACAGCTGGAGGAGCTGGAGGAGACAGGCGACCTCTCCGGCCAGGGTGAGGTCCTTTCAGCCCTCGCCGGCAGCTACACAGATAGCGGCCAGTGGGCAGAAGCCATTGCCTGCTATAAGAGGAGCCTGGAGAGATTTGACCGAACTGGAGAGGTCTACAACCGCGGCCAGGTTCTCTTTAATATGGCCCTGGTCTACAAAGATATGGGAGACCTCAACCGGGCCAGAACGCTATTTGATGAGGCGATGAGCATCTTCCAGGATCTAGATGCCCTGCCCTGCATAGCTTCAGCCAAATTGAACCTGGGAATCATCTCCGGCCAGATGGGCAGATCGGATGAAGCAATTGAGCTTTTCTCCCAGTCAATAGGCATTCTGGAGGGCCTGGGGGCATTGCCCGATTTATGTGAGGGCTACATTGCCGCCGCTCTGTTCAATATTCAAGAGGGGAATTCGATGCAATCCCGCTTCTATCTCTCCCAGGCAGAGACTCAGGTCTCTCGCACTGACTATCCGCCTTTGAAAATCCAGCTTTATAGAGCTCAGGGAGAGCGCTTTCTGAAGGATATGCTCTATCCGGAGGCAAAGAGCTGCCTTGAGAAGGCCCTGGCTCTATCCCGGAAGCTGTCTCTCTCCTATGAGGAGGCAAAAGCCATCTCATCTCTTGGTCGGCTAGCCCTGGCCAGCGGGGATTATGAGGATGCTCTAAGAAGGATGAAGCAGGCTCTTGTGATCTTCGGCCGGCTGGGGGCATCGCTGGATCTCATAGAGGTCTACCGCGATATGACCCTCCTCTTCCTGGCCCAGGATGATTATCAGCGAGCAGAAGAGATGGCCATATTGAGACAGCGCCAGGCCAGGATTCTGGGACATGCTGATCTCAGTCTCCTGGCTACCGTCGATCTGGCGGAGTGCGAAGCGCACACCGGCAAGAAGGAGGAGGCACGGGCGGACTATGCCGGTGCATTGCGGCTGGCCGGGAAGGAGGGGGATAGGATTCCTTCATCAACCATCCGCCAGATCTCAGAAAAGGCGATAGAGTTCCTGGAGGCTGAAGCGTCTCAGCCGGAGGACGGCCGTCAGGCCAGCCTACTGCGAGAGAGGCTTGGAGAAGAGGATTATGAGAAGCTTCTGGAGGAGCTTCCCCATAAGCTGGAATGCAGGAGAATGGGCTAGAGGCCTGAGCTCATCATGGAGGGGAGAAGGCTGAGCTGGAGGTCGACCTTGGCCAGATCCTGCCTTATATTGGATTCCTTGAGGAGTAGATCAAGTTCAGCCAGCCTGCCGATCACATCGCCCAGCCGGGCTCCCTTGTGCTCGCTCCGGGAGCGAACTGGTGCATAATATATCTCTGCTCCCGAGCTGCTCACATCTACACCAAAGAAATCCTTGTCATAGAAGCCCTTCAACTGCAGAATTATTGGTTTGTAGACATTCTTTATGGCCGGGGCGTAGAACTCCGCCAGCATCACCTGCAGCATCCTGTTCTTGGTATCAGCTATCCTGAGGCGAACATATCCCTGGCCATGGATATAATTTCCATAATGAATTCCATATTTTATGCGAGAGGTCAGATCCGTCTTCAGGCTGAATACGAACTCACAGGTATCATCCGTCTCCGTGGGGTCGAGGTTGAGAAAGTACTTGATGAGGAGATTATATCCGTTTTCAAAGGCTATCCGAACATTGGACTCATCGCTCTTCGAGCCGCTGACCAGGAGGCTTGAAACATCCCAGCCAAAGATATTTCTTGCCTCTTCCTTTGTAAAAGAGTGTGATGCAAACTCTTGAACCTTTCCCAGGAGATCTTGCATGGTTTCCATTTTTATTCACACAGTCCTTGAATCGGATAAACATTATGGTAAGAGACCACTGAGAACGAGAGAGATGATCGCTGCCAGCAGAGAACGGGCGATGGCGGATTGCATGAGGCCTATCGCCCGGGAGATATCTTGGGTCTTGGGATCTGGATTCTCTTCCAGCAGGATATACTGGCCGGGCTTCTCTAAGCGGATGCCAAGGCTCCCGGCAGCTGCGGCCATAGGCCAGCCGGAGTTGGGGCTGGGGGTGGCGCTGTGATATTTGAGTGCTGCTCTAATGGCGGAGAGGGCGCCTCTGGGTCGGGCCAGGGCGATCAGGATGATGCTTAATCGAGCGGGAATCCAGTTCATCAGGTCGTCCAGCCTCGCTCCTGCATATCCAAGCTCCTTCAATCCGGGCTTTTTGTAGCCGATCATCGAGTCCATGGTGCTGATGGCCTTGAAGGCAATGGCCGCCTCCAGGCCCAGGCCCAGAGGAGTGAAGAGAATATAGTAGAATATGGGAGATAAAATGGAGTCCACGTAGTTCTCAGATAGCGACTCTATCACTGCTGAGCTGGCCTGGGCCGGGCGGAGGGAGGATGTGTCCCTTCCTACCAGGGCGGGCAGCATCTGTTTTGCCACTTCTATATCCTGCTCTATCATCCGGCCGATATTGCTGGAGGTCTCCAACAGGCATCTGATGGCAAATGTGGATTTCAAGAGATATGCCCCCACCAAGAGGGGCAGCACGGGCAGAACCCCTGCTGCCCTGACCAGCAGATGAGCCGCCAGAACGGAGACTGCAATCACGGTTATGGCCAGCAGTATGCCCTGCACCTTAGTGGGCCCGGCCCGAGCACGCAGGAAGGAGATCAGTCTGCCGATCCAGACCACGGGGTGAATGCGAACCGGAGGCTCGCCGATCAGTATATCAAAGGCCACCGCTAAAAGAAATACCGCCATAGACTCTTCGATGGCCAGGGTCATAGCCGCTCCTCGAGGCTCTTCCAGACCTGGGAGATGGTCTGGCCCTGCAAGAGCCCATCCAGCACCATTTCCGCCACCTCTTTTTGGTGAACGATCTGGCAATTCTCACAGCACCAGGAGCCATCTCGCTCTCCGCCTCCCGTTCTCACATCCTGGCAGGGGTAAAAGGGGCAGAAGCATAGTGAGCAGTCCTGCTCGGGGTGGTGGCAGGGAAACCTCTCGCAGCTCAATCTTTGCATCTTAATGCCCTCTCCAGGACATCGATGAGCCGCTCGTTCTCCTCGTGGCCTCTCACTGCCACCCGGATGTAGCTCTTCTCCAGGCCGAAGGACTGGCAGTCCCGCACCAGAACTCCGCGGGCCATGGTGCGCTCTGCCAGGATGTCCGAGCCAAGGCCCGCCGATTCGATATTCACCAGGATGAAGTTGACCTGACTTGGCAGCGGATCCAGGCCCAGATCCTTTAGGGAGGGGATCAGATAATTCAGCTCCTCGGCTATCATCTCTCTAGACCTGGTCAGGTGATCCTCGCAGCCCAGGAGATATTCTGCTGCAGCGGCGGCAATAGAGCCGATGGACCAGGGGATCTTTGCCCGGTTCACGATCTCGGCTAAAAGGGGGTTGGTCACGCCAAAGCCCAATCTCATCCCCGGCACTCCAAAGGACTTGGTCAGGGATCTCATCACAAAGAGATACTCCCTGCTGGGGGCAAGCTGAGCTACGCTCTCCTCCGGGCGGCTGAGCTCTATGAAGGCCTCATCCACCAGCAAGAATGCCTCTGCCTCCTCGCATCTGTCTGCCAGCTCAAGAACCTGACTTTGGGAGAGCAGCCATCCGGTGGGATTATTGGGATTGCAGAGGAACAGGGCCTTGGCCCGGTGCAGGTCGGAGTCGCGAATGATTGGAAGGCCATCCCCACCAATCGCTAGCCTTTCGGTCCTGCCTCCGGCGAGATGGGACTGATTCTCATACTCTCCAAAGGTGGGGGTGGGAATTAAAGCCAGGTCGCCCTCTTCCAGCACAGCCTCCGCGAAGATCCTGATCAGCTCAGATGAGCCATTGCCGGGAACGATGCATTCCGGATCGACCTGGACGAAGCGGGCTGCTGCGCGACAAAATCCCCGATAGCTGCTGTCAGGATAGTGGCCGATCTGTTTGAGCTCCCGAATGACCAGCTCCTCTAAGGGAGGTGATCCCAGGGGGTTGATGTTGGCAGAGAAATCCAGCGGCTCAAATCCCAGTTTCAGCCTCGCTTCCTGCACCTTGCCGCCATGCTTGCACTCGGCAGCATTGGCAAAGCTCTTCCGCAATCGATTTTTCATAAGTCGTTGTGGCCTTCAATGTATTGGCATTTCAAGCTTGTGGGCAGAGGACACACCATTAACAATAGTGATCTTATTGAGTCGCTGTTAACTGATAATTTATTTATAAAATTAATACTATGATATTTAATCAAAATTAATAAAATTCTATATTAACTGGTATCCGAAAGTGTTTTATCTACTCTATGCGAACTCAAGCGGCGTATATCAAAGGAAGAGGAGGCTAAGATTCCGATGGCAACAAGAGAAGGCAGCTTTTCGGTTGAGGACATGAAGAATGTCCAGATCAACATAGGAGCTGTCGTTAAAGAGGCTGAGGAGTGGGACCAGGAGATGGGTCCAGTTCCCAAGCCCGGTGTGGCAACGCTGCGCAGCTGGGATCACATGCTAGCTAACCGATACAGGATCATGTATGCCCCGGCGGACGATACATGCACCCTTTGTACCTACGGCCCGTGTGACCTGACTGGCAACAAGCGAGGTGCGTGCGGCATTGATCAGGCTGGAGCCTGCGGCAAGATCGTTCTCATCGCCTGCTTGATGGGCACCTGTGCGCACTCTGCTCACGGCAGACATCTCTATCATTGGTGCGTGGACAAGTTCGGCGATATGAAGTTCGATATGGGCAACGAAATTTTGGTGGACTCTCCCATTTATCAGACCATCATGGGATCCAAGCCCAAGACCTTCAAAGATTTCGAGGAAGGGCTCTTTTATCTTGAGGAACAGGTCGTACAGCTCCTTGCGGCTACTCATACCGGCCAGGAGGGTGCTTACATAGACTTCGAGTCCAAGGCTCTTCATGCCGGCAGGCTGGACCTACTGGGCATGGAGATCTGTGATATGCTGCAGATCGTGGCTTATGACATGCCCCGCGGCGATACTGATGCCCCCATCATTGAGATCGGCATGGGCACCCTAGATCAGAATAAGGGGGTTCTCATCGCCTACGGCCACAACCTGGCAGCAGGCGCCGAGGCCATGATCTATGCCGAGAACAATGACCTCTGGGACAAGGTGGACATCGGCGGAGTCTGCTGCACAGCACACGATCTGAACCGGATCGGCACTGGAACGGGCGAGTTGAGGGTGCCCAAGGATATAGGAAAGAAGCCCAAGGTGGCAGGAGCGATGGGCTGGTGGAGAAAGATGATCCGCTCCGGCGTCATGGACTGTGTGATGGTGGACGAGCAGTGCGTCTTCTGCGATGTTCTCGGCGATGCTGAGAAGCGCAAGATCCCGGTCATTGCCACCACCGACAAGATCATGCTCGGCCTTCCCGACAGGACCAATGATTCCGTTGATGCCATTGTGGATGACCTGGTGAACTTCAAGGTTCCAGGCGTTGCAGTCCTTGACCCGGTAAAGGCAGGAGAGATCGGCATCAGGGTAGCCATTGCGGTTAAACCCAAGAGGGCTGAGGCCAAGATCCAGAACCTGATCACAGAAGAGCAGTTCCAGGAAGGCCTCAAGAAATGCACCCAGTGCAATGAGTGTGCCTTCGTCTGCCCGCCACATATCAGAATCAGTAAGCTCATAGCTGAAGCGCTCAAGGGCAACAACCAGGAATTCTCCAACTTCTATGAGATCTGCGTCGGCTGCGGAAGATGCGAGCAGACTTGCCCGCAGGGCATAAATATCCTGGACCTGTTCGAGTATGCCAACCGCCAGGCAGTCAAGGATCAGAAGTTCAAGATGAGATCCGGACGGGGACCTGCCCGCGACACCGAGATCAGAGCTGTTGGCGCTCCCATTGTGCTCGGCACCATTCCTGGAATCATCGCTCTGGTCGGATGCAGCAACTATCCCAACGGTACCAAGGAATGCTACGACATCGCCAAGGAGTTCGTGGACCGGGGCTATATCGTCATCACCTCCGGATGCATGGCCATGGATATGTCCCTGTACACCGATGAAGACGGCAAGACCATCTGGGAGCAATATCCCGGCGGCCTCGATGG
The DNA here is from genome assembly GCA_011620785.1 of Methanothrix sp. GTDB lineage: Archaea > Halobacteriota > Methanosarcinia > Methanotrichales > Methanotrichaceae > Methanothrix. Next base: position 19,770 of record WOYM01000038.1, read on the forward strand.
CAGAAACATCCTAAACACTGGCTCCTGTGTATCCAACGCCAATATCGGCGATGCCGCCATCAAGATCGCCACCATATTCGCCCACAGAAACCACAGAGGCAACTTCGACGATATCGCTGACTACATCCTGAACAAAGTTGGCGCATGCGGCGTGGCCTGGGGGGCATACTCACAGAAGGCAGCATCCATCGCCACTGGTTTCAACGCACTGGGCATCCCGGTAGTCGTTCAGCCTCATTCCGTCATGTACCGACGTACATTCATGGGCAGGACGGACAAGCCCGAGGACTGGATGGTCATAGATGCCAGGGACGGTTCAATGCAGCAGATAGAGCCCGCACCCGAGGCCTTGCTTTACGTTGCAGAGACCAAGGAAGAGGCAATACTCGAGATGGCCAAGCTCTGCTTCAGACCCTCTGATAACAGCATCGGCAGGGCAATCAAGCTGACCCACTACTGCGATATCTCCATGAAGTACTGCGGCAAGCTGCCCGATGACTGGCACATCTTCGTCCGCGACACCAAGGACCTTCCTCTGACCTACAAGGAGCAGATGATGAAGGAGCTGGAGTCGAAGCACGGCTGGCAGGTGGATTGGAAGGCCAAGAAGTTCATCTCCGGGCCGCTGAGACCTGCTGATGTAAGCTTTGATCCGACCAACCTGGCAAGGAAGATCAGGACCAAGAAGTGAGGGTGAAGGAGGATATAAAAATGGCAGGAGAAGTTAAGAAGGGAATTGACACCACCAAAAACGCAATTCCCTTTGAGATGGCCCAGATTCCCGGGCCAGAGATGGCCAAGACCTATATGCCCAAGGTCATGGGCGCTATAATCAAGAAGGCGAAGAGGCCACTCCTCGTAGTAGGGGCAGAGCTCTTCGATGACCCCATAATGTTCGATAAGATGATCGAGATCGGCAAGATGGGAATTCCCATTGCCGCCACAGCGCATTCCGTCAAGGGCTTTGTGGATAGAGGCTACCTGGATAACGTTTATCAGATCGGCCTGCATCCACTGACCGCCAACCTGCGCTTCCCCGACTGGAAGGGCCTGGATGGACAGGGGCAGTACGATGTGGTCATATTCATGGGAATCTTCTACAAGTTCGCCAATGCGATGTTCTCAACGCTGAAGAACTTCAACCGGGACATCAAGCGCGTCTCCATTGACCGCTACTATCATGTCAATGCCAATATGACCTTTGGCAACATGGCCTTCAATCCGGACGACTATCACGCAGCCGTGGACGAAGTAATCGCAGCGATGAAGAAATAAAGTTTATCCTATAACAGAAGAAAACAGAAGAGGTGTATTAATGGCAGATGTAAAGTTGGACATATCCCCCATGTATGAGGGCGAGAGAATCAGAAAGGACGATCTATGGGTAGAGCTTGGTGGCCCCAAGGCAGATGGATTCGAGCTGTCCCTGGCCGCATCTATGGACGAGATCGAGGATGGAAAGGTAACAGTTATCGGCCCGGATCTCGGAGAGATCCCTGAGGGCACCACCATGCCCTTTGGCATGATCTTCAGAGTCGGCGGCGAGAAGATCGAGAAGGACCTGGAGTCCATCATCGAGCGGCGCAACCATGCTCTGCTCTCCTACATAAGTGGCCTCATGCACCTCAACCAGAGATACGATATCTGGATGAGAATCGGCAAGAGCCTCAAGAAGAAGGGAGTCACCTCCTGGAAGGAGATCTACGGCCCGGTCATTGATCTATACAAGGCTGAGATGCCATTCATTGAGAAGATGGACATCACCATCATCACCGATCCAGCTAAGGTCAAGGAAGAGCTGGCCAAGGCCATGGCCGTATACAAGACGCGTGACGCGAGGGCAAAGGGACTGCACGATGAGGATGTCGATGTCTTCTATGGTTGCACTCTCTGCCAGGCATTCGCTCCTACCAGCGCCTGCGTGGTCACCCCGGACAGGCCGTCCTTGTGCGGAGCTATCACCTGGTTTGATGGCAGGGCTGCCGCCAAGGTGGACCCAGAGGGCCCCCAGTTCCAAATAGAGAAGGGGACGGCAACAGATGAGATCAGCGGCGAGTATGCTTCCATCAATGAGATGGCTGAGAAGAGGTCCGGCGGCGAGTACAGCAGAATGCTCCTCTACACATTCTTCGATGCTCCCCACACCTCCTGCGGCTGCTTCGAGACCATTGGATTCTATATGCCTGAGGTTGACGGCATCGGCCTTGCCGATCGTGACTTCAAAGGCGCAACCCCCAACGGACTGCCCTTCTCCACCATGGCAGGACAGACCGGCGGCGGCAAGCAGGTTGTGGGCTTCCTGGGCATGGGCATTCTCTACTACTTATCCCCCAAGTTCCTCCAGGCGGATGGCGGCTGGAGAAGGATCGTCTGGATGTCCAAGGGCCTCAAAGAGAGGGTAAAGGAAGGCATCGATGCGGACATGATGGACAAGATCGCCACCGAGGACGATGCCAAGGACATCGCAGCCCTCAAGGCATTCCTGCTCAAGGTCAACCATCCCGTGGTGGACGGCGTCACCAGAAAGGTGGACGGCAAGAAGATCACCGAGGGCTGGAAGCTTGAAGAGGTCGATGATGATATCAAAGCGAAGGTCATGGCCTATATCGAGAAGACCGGCGGAGACATCAACATGGATACCGTCAAGTCCGAGCTTGCCCTGACCGAAGGCCAGTTCATGCAGGTCGTTGAGGCCCTGCAGGAAGACGGCGTGCTCGAGTGAGCAAATCTAAGAGAGGGTGTTAAACTATGCAGCTAAAACTCAAACCCAAGGCACCTGCAGCGGCGGCTCCAGCAGCCGCACCTGCAGCAGCAGGCGCAGCAGCACCAGCCATAAGCATGTCCGGCAGCGCCGGCGGCATAAAGCTGATTCTGAAGGATGCCAAGATAAGCATAGATAAGGTAGTACTCGCCAAGTAGAGTGCCGCCTTTTTCTCCCTTTTTTGGGAGATGCGGTTTCCCGCGAGTGCAATTATCTGATCAAAGAGTGAGGGAGAGATATTATGCAGCTTAAGCTTAAGAAAAAGGAAGCGGCTCCAGCCGCAGCACCAGTAGCACCTGCCGCAGGCGCAGCAGCTCCGGCTTTCGCTATGCCAGCAGCATCGGGTGGGATGACCATTGAACTGAGGGGCGCATCCATCCACGTAGCGGAAGTTGTAATAAAACCGAAAAAATAAGGAAGGCTAGACTTTGGGGAAAGTAATAGCGATAACTGGCAAAGGCGGCACCGGCAAGACCGCAGTGACCGCAATGCTCATCAGACATCTGAAGAACTCCGGGAAAAAATTTCGAATCCTTGCTATCGATGCCGATCCTGATGCCAACCTGGCGGATGCGTTGGGCGTTCAAGTGGGAAAGACCATCGGCGATATGAGAGAGTTCATGCAGGATTCCAGGTTTACCGCTTCACCGGATACTGATAAGCAAGCTCTTTTTGAGGCCAAAGTCTTCGAGATCCTTTTAGAAGAGGATGGCTATGATCTTCTTGTAATGGGCAAGCCCGAGGGTTCTGGATGTTACTGTTATGTCAATAATCTTCTGCGAGCCATTTTGGATAAGACCGCAACAGATTATGATCTGATCGTGATCGATACCCCTGCGGGCCTCGAGCATTTCAGCCGGAAGATATTTCCGGAACTCGACGACCTTATCGTTGTAACGGATGAGTCCAGAAGAGGGCTTACCACCGGCGAGAGGATTCGGGATATTGCCCGAGAGATGGGACTGAAGTACAAGAATCTGTATGTGATCGTGAACAAGATCACCACTGTCCGGCAGGAGAAGGTTCTCGAGAACGCAGCCAGCCTGGGCCTTGAGGTTATCGGTATTATTCCCTATGATGAGAGCTTAGCCAAATTCGATTTAGTGGGAGATCCATTGATGGGCCTTCCCGATGATTCGCCTGCAGTGCAAGAGATGGTGAATGTGGTCGGGAAACTGGGCCTGTGAGGGTGATTCGAATGGCAGAAAAGATCACTTTATCTGACCTGAATAAGACATTAACAGAGATGAATGTTCAATCCCTCGAGGGACTGAAGATCGAGGGAGATGTTGAGATAGACCTGGACGTGGGCGCGGGTGGCGTAGGCCCGCTCTTTGCATACTACTTTGGAGAGCAGGCAGCCAAGATCGCCATGCAGCTCATGGAGTTCGCCAAGGCAGTGGGATATCCGGTACAGAACCTGATGCAGCCGGTGGCTGTCGCTCAGGCCATATCCCCGGCGCCCAAGGACATAGCAGCAGCCGCTGCAGCAGTCCCCGCCTTTAAGGTGGCCTCGGCGTTAGCTAGCGCCAAATTCAGCGTGGGCGTTGACAAGACCTGGAAGCATCCCATCCAGGAGGTAACCCTGGGAGCGACCAAGGCGGACGGCGGAAGCCGCGGCCATGTGGTAAAGCTGGGCGGCGAGAAGGCCATGCCCTTCTTCCCGGATGCAGCAATGCCCCATGCCCCCAAGATCACCATGGATGTCTTCGACATGCCCATCGGCATGGCCAAGGCAGTCAAGATGCATTATGAGGATGTAATCAACTCACCAGGCGAATGGGCCAAGAAGGCAGTCAGGGATTTCGGCGCCGACATGGTCACCATTCACCTGATCAGCACTGATCCCCTCCTCGAGGATACTTCAGCCCAGGATGCAGTCAAGACGGTAGAAGAGGTCCTGCAGGCTGTGGATGTGCCCATCTGCATCGGCGGATCAGGCAACCCGGACAAGGACCCAGTAGTGCTATCCAAGGCAGCTGAGGTCGCCCAGGGCGAGCGGGTTCTTATCGCTTCCGCCAACCTGAACATGGACTGGGAGAAGATCGGCAAGGCGTGCGCTGATAACGGACATGTATGCCTTTCCTGGACCCAGCTGGAGATCAACTCTCAGAAGGAGCTGAACAGAAAGCTGATGAAGGTCGCCGGCGTTCCGCGCGAGTCCATCGTCATGGACCCGACAACCGCAGCTCTCGCCTACGGCCTGGACTTCGCCTACTCCAACATGGAGAGAATAAGGCTCGGCGCTCTGAAGGGCGACGATGAGCTGACTTTCCCCATGTCCTCCGGCACCACCAACGCCTGGGGTGTCAGAGAGGCCTGGATGGTCCGCTCACCGAACAAGGACGACTCCGACTGGGGAGACAGAATGCTGAGAGGCCCAATCTGGGAGATTCTGACCGGCTACTCTCTGGCCATGGCCGGAGTGGACATCTTCATGATGATGCATCCAACAGCCGTTGCATATCTGCATGAGATCACCCAGTCTCTGATGGGGAGAATCGATGCCAAGACGCCCGATGCCAATGCCTGGCTCAAGATGGGGGTGTGAGGAACATGAAGGAAACAAGCCCGCTTAACCTTTACAAGCAGCTTCCACAGACCAACTGCAAGAAGTGCGGAGAGGAGACCTGCATGGCCTTTGCCGCCGGCCTGATCGCCAGAACTCGCAAGGTAGAGGAGTGCACTCCGTTAATTGATGAGAAGAAGTACGCCAAGAAGCTTGGTACCCTCAAGAGCACCGTCGCTCCCGAGCTGAAGATGGTCTATGTGGGGGTCGGAGAAAAGCAGGCCAAGGTAGGTGGCGAGGACGTCATGTACCGTCATCAGATGACCTTTTTCAACCAGCCGCCATTTGCCTATGATGTTGCCGACAACATGGAAGAGGCAAAGCTCATAGAGCGGGTCAAGAAGATCACCACCTGGCGAAAGTTCTACATCGGCAAGTGGCAGGGCGTGGAGATGATTGCCGTCCGGTCTGTGACCGACGATCCAGCCAAGTTCGCCGCCTGCGTCAAGACTGTCATGGCCAATGGCAATGGCTTCCCCCTCATCCTCTGCTCCTTCAATCCGGCAGTTCTCAAGGCAGGCCTGGAGGTCGCAGCCAAGGAGAAGCCACTCATCTATGCCGCCACCAAGGACAACTGGAAGGAGGTCGCTCAGCTGGCCAATGACTACAAGGTCCCAGTCACATTGAGCGTTCCCTTCGACCTGGATGGCCTCAAGTCCATGGCTGTCACCTTCGCCGAAATGGGACTGACAGACCTGGTCCTCGACCCCGGAACTGCGCCCAACGGCAAGATGCTGCAGCAGACCCTCACCAATTTCATCAACCTGAGGAGGGCGGCTGTGGAAGAGGCCCAGAGGGATATCGCTTATCCGGTAATGGTCCTGCCCATCAACGCCTGGCTAACCACCGAAGACCCGGTTCGTGCTTCTTACTGGGAGTCAGTGCTCACCGCAGCCTTTGTAATTCGTGGCGGTGCAATCATGATCAAGCACTCCACAGAGCCCTACAGCATGATGCCCGATATGCATCTGCGCTTCAACATCTACACCGATCCCAGGACGCCTGTGCAGGTCAAGCCCGGCATTTACAAGGTCGGCAACCCCGGACCGGAGTCGCCAGTATTCCTGACCACCAACTTCGCCCTGACCTACTACACAGTGGAGTCGGACGTGGCCTCAAACGGCATCGATGCTTACATCATCGCCATCAACACCGATGGCATCGGCGTGCAGGCATCTGTCGCTGGCGGCCAGTTGAGCCCGGTCAAGATTCAGGACTCCTTCAACGAGGCAGCCTTCGACTGGGCCGGTCAGAAGTACCCGGCCATGGTTCTGCCCGGAATGGCAGCCAAGTTCTCAGGCGAATTAGAGGACCTCTTCGCAGGCAAGGCCAAGATCATGGTCGGCCCAGAGGACTCCGGACGCATCATCGGCTGGATGAAAGACTTCTGGCCACCCAAGTAAAGCGGACTCGAAAAAGGGTATTGCATGTGCCCCATAGCGGGCACATACTCTTATTTTATGGCTCATCAATCTGAAAGTCAATTTCGGGAGGAAAACGATCTTCCATGTTAGCCCTAAAAAATTCTGCTTTGAGCCTGGCTCTGATGCTCGTCATTCTGGCAGGAAGCGCCCTGACCTTGTCGTCAGTGGGGGTGGTCTATCTGGGTGAACTCGATCTGCTGGCAAATAGCAGCTCCACGAATTCCAGCTTGATAAACAGCACTCTGATAAATAGCACAGCGGCCAACAATTCCACATCGATCGATGTCGCTCTTGTCCCGCCTCAGAACCTTTCTGCCTCCACCGGAAAGGAGGTTCTTGACCTCACCAGCTATGCAAGAGACAGGGTAAACAAGAGCCTGGCCGGCTACACGAATATCATGTATCCCATCACCGGCTCTCGAGGGACCACTGCTTCTACCTCTGGAGGAGGGGGCGGTGGAGGCGGATGCGGCTGCGGTTAGATTCCAGCGCGTCAATTTTTTGAATATCGATTACAAAGCCCGCCCTCTCGATCAAGCCGCGCATGTGGCTCAACAAAAATTAGTTATAAAATGCAGGATAAGTTATCTAAGGGGATTGAAATGCCAAAGATAGCCGTAATCTATGCCACAGGTCTGGGAAGGACAAAGAAAATGGCAGAGGCCATTGCCAGCGGGGCAATGACCATCGAAGGGACTGATGTATTGCTGAAAGAAGTCTATGATGCATCTTTAGATGATATAGCGGACGCAGATGCAATCGTTCTTGGTGGCTCGACCTATAACTATAAGCTGATCAAGTCAATGGATCCATTCTTAAAAGAGATGGTAAAGCTCGACTTGAATGGGAAGGTGGGAGTGGCATTTGGCTCGCATGGGTGGAGCGGTGAGGGAGTTGTGACCTTGATCGCCCGCATGAAATCCTTTGGCATGCGAGTAGTGGAGCCAGGGACCACAGCCATACAGGTCCCGGGCAAGGAGGATATTGAGAAGTGCTTCCATCTGGGAAGAACGATCGCGACGGGATTGGGAAGCTAGGTCCCTTACTGGATGGCCAAGAAAAAATGCGGATGCACTGAGGCTTAGGAAATAACTCAATAATCCAATCAGGCCTCAGGACATCCTCCGTCAATCCATTTTCCATAGAGGGGTTCTGGCACATTCTCTGCTGGGTCCTGGCAGCGATATACATAGCCGCACCATCGATGGACCTTCCTGTCGGTCCCTGCGACTATTTGCTCCTGGCACCAAAGCTTCAGGCCGCATCCTTC
>WOYM01000038.1:27893-35807 GCA_011620785.1 Methanothrix sp.
ATCATGGCTTTTTCAGCTTCAACTCATACCTCCATCGCCCTCTCCAGCTCCAGTGCTACCATTGCCCCTGCCATCCTCTTCTGCACTGTCCCTGCCAGCATCCGGCCCGCCCGGGCCCGAGAATACTCGTCCACTTGCCAGTCCAGGCCATCGTAGCCCACCTCCATGAGAATCAGTCCCTCTGCCGGGGCGGTAGGAGCGCCGTGGTTCAATTCGGGACGGAGGAGATCTCTAAACCAGCGCATATCCTTCTGGCCTGAGCCCACCTTCTCGATGGCGCCCACGATCTTTCGCACCATATTCCACAGAAAGCCGTCTGCCCGGATGTCGAAGTTGAAAAGGCCGTCTCTCTCTGATATCTCCAGCTTCTCTACCCTCTTTACCGTTCCCACCTTGGCGGAGGAGAAGTTTCGGAAATCGTGCTCCCCCAAGAGCATCTCCGCTGCTTCTTCCATTAGATCCCTGTCCAGGCCCGGGTGCCAGAGAAGATACTGGTACTCCCGCCACAGGGCATTCCAGCGAGCAGAAAAGCCCACTGGGGCGATGGACCATGCCCAGGTCCAGATGTCCCTGGGAAGGCGTCCGTTCACGCATCGCGGCCTGGTCAGATCGACCTTATCCTCGTCTATCCAGAAGTCGATCACCTGGCCCAGAGCTGAGACTCCCCGGTCCGTCCGGCCGGCATAGCAGAAGTCGCCATGGATGACCCCTATCTGGGCCAGCGCCCGCCGGACCTGGCTGTCCACAGTCACCCGGTCGGGCTGCTTTTGAAATCCATAATAGTTATCTCCCAGATAGGCGAGCTTGAGGGCGACCTTCAATCAGATCTCCCTGGGATCGGTGATATAGCCGGTTATGGCGCTCGCTCCCGCTGTGGCGGGGGAAGAGAGGTAAACGAAGGCCTGGGGGCTTCCCTGCCTGCCCACGAAGTTACGGTTGGAGGTGGCCAGACAGCGCTCTCCTGCCCCCAGGAGGCCGAAGCTTCCTCCCATGCAGGGGCCGCAGCAGGGCGACTCCACCATCGCCCCTGCCTCCATGAACCTCTCCACCAGGCCGGCTCGCAAGCATTTCATGTACTCATCCCGGCTGGCGGGGACCACGATCATTCGCACCCCTTTAGCCAGGGGCTCATTCTTCATCATCTCGCTGGCAAGCTGCAGATCCTCGAATCGGCCGTTGGTGCAGGAGCCCAAGAATACCTGATCGATCCGGGTTTGGGGAACCTGGCTGATGGGCAGGACGTTGTCCACATTATGGGGCATGGCGATCTGCGGCTCGAGATCGGATACATTCCACTCCCTGCGGGAGAATGCTGCATCCTCGTCTCCCTTGACGAATCCTGCCTCAATTGCCTCTCGATCCTGGACTCGTCCCTCCAGGTAGCTCTTCGTCGTCCCGTCCGCCGGGAAGATGCCCACCTTGGCCCCCATCTCTATGGCCATGTTGGAGACCGTCATCCTCTCGGGAATGCCCATCCTCTCCGCTGCCTCACCCCGGAACTCGCAGGCCAGATAGTTGGCCCCGTCGGCACCTATATCGCCGATGATGCGCAGGACGGCGTCCTTGGAGGTGACAAGAGAGGGCAGTCGGCCCTCGATCATTATCTGGAGGGTCTTGGGCACCATAAACCAGAGCTTGCCGGTGGCGAAGACTGAGGCCATGTCCGTCGAGCCGACGCCGGTGGCAAAAGCCCCAAAGGCTCCATAGGTACAGGTGTGAGAATCGGTGCCCAAAATCACGTTTCCGGGAAGCACGTGCCCTTTCTCAGGCATTACCTGGTGGCATACGCCGCAGAAGATATCGTAGTTGAGAATATCCTGCTCGGCAGCAAACTTGCGCAGATGGATGTGGTTTTCTGCTGCCTTCAGGCTGTCTGCCGGGACCTGATGATCGAAGAGAAGAACGATCCTGGTTGGGTCCCAGACCCGGGCATCCCTGCCTGCAATCTCATAGAATCCCTTCACTGCCAGGGGGCCGGTTATATCATGAATCATGGCGCCATCCACATTCGCCATGACGAACTCGCCCGCCTTTACCTCTTTGTTTGCCGCTCTGGATAATATCTTCTCAGACAGGGTTTGGCCGCTCATGGTGACTCTGTTGCCCTTCATGATAATAAATCTTGACCTTTTGCCCGGCCATGCCGCGGTTCATGCCCGGCGGCTGAGATGTTCGCTGTTCATTCCTCATTCAGCAGAGCGTCCTTTGATAGTATGAGGCTCTGAATCTTTGCTTCTCTTAGGTCGGAGACGAAATCCTCCATCAGATTTCGGTTTCTCAGGACGGCCGCCGGATGATATGTCACCAGAAAGCGATCGCTCAGAATCCGGCCGCGCAGGACAGTAACCCCCACAACTCCCAGGACGGCTTGAATGGCAGTGTTCCCCATCAGGCAGATGATCCTGGGGCGGATGGCATCCATCTGATCCTCTAGATAGGGCAGACAGAGTTCGATCTCCTTTTTCTTCGGCTTTCTGTTCTGGGGTGGACGGCATTTGATGACACTGGTTATGAAGACCTCCTCTCTTTTCAGGCCGGCCTCGTCCAGAGCCTCGTCCAGCAACCTTCCCGCCCGGCCGACGAACGGCAGTCCTTTTAGGTCCTCCTCCCGACCGGGGGCTTCTCCCACCAGCATGATCTCGGCCTCGGGTGGGCCGCTTCCGGGCACAGTGAGGTTTCGGCTGAGAGAAAGAGGACAGAGCTCGCAGGAGGCGATCTTCCTCTGCAGCAGGATCAGGTCTGGCGGGCACATGCTGGCAGCCATTGAAGCTTGCCATTGATAATCCTTCTCCATCGATCCTTCCCCTAAGAAAAATCAATCGCAACGAAAGGTTCTTATTTATTCAGACCCTCTAGCCAGATGAGGAGGGTACTGATGCAGTTCGCAGAGTGGACATATCCCCTGAGGAAGTTTGACGATATATATTATACTATTGAGAGAATAGTTTATGGCAAAGGGGAACTGAAGGGCTTCACCACCGAAGATATCTACAACAACCTGCGGGATAAGCGCTTTTTCAATGATGTGCAGGATCTGAATCGATATCTGCTGGAGAACGGACGGAAATATAAGATAAGAAAGATCGACGATACCTGGGAGCGCTATTACTAGCGCTTCATCTGATCTTTTCTTTGAAGTAGATATTTCTATCATCTATTCCCAGTTCATTGAACCTGCCAGTGGCCAGGATGCTATGGCTGTACTTGAGCAGGGCTACCCTTACACCAGGTGCCACCACCGACTCCGATGGGAGTATCACATTCTCGCCAACAACCGGAACACCCCCATTCGGCCCATTATTCCCTCCCAGAGCACTATGCTCCTCTAATATGCAGTGGCGGCCCACTATTGCTCTGTTGATGGTGACTGAATGCTTGATATGAGCAAAGCTCATCACCATGCTGTCCTTTATCTCAACGTCGCGGTCGACGAGGCTGGTATGGCCGATATGGGAGTTCTCAATGACCACACCCCTCTCAATGCGGCAGTTTCTGCCTATGGAGACATTCCCTTTCAATATAATATCCCCTGAAGCTAGATACGGCTCGATCCTGGCCAGGGTGCTGGGATGGATCCACTGATTGGTCTTGTAACGGTACTTGCGGTCGAAGTGCCTGACCCGACCGGAGAGGCAGTCCATAGCCGCCTGATGCAGTCTTTCCGGCGTCCCTATATCTATCCAGTATCCCGCGACGGGGAAGCCGTAGACGGGATAGCCGTTCTCAGTCAGGTAGGGGATCAGATCGCCGCCTATGTCCCTGGCCTTATCACCCATCTTAGCCAGGACCTCCCGGACCTCGGGGCTGAAGAGATAAAAGGCGGTGTTTATCATCCGGCTGGGCTCGCTGCCCGGCTTTGGCTTCTCCACAAAACCGCTGATGCGCATATCCTCATCCATCCGCGCTACGCCATAAGATGAGATGCTCTCCCCCGGTGCTATCTCCTTTAAAGCGACGGTCAGAACCGGCTTATGCTTCTGATGGAACTGGACTATGCTTGACAGATCGATATCGATAAGGTTGTCTCCCGACACTACCAGAAGGTCATCTTTTATATCAAAATAGTTCATGCAGTAGCGCAGAGAGTCGGCACTGCCTACGTCATCATAGAGCGGCTGATAGCTGAAATCCTGGTGGTCGGCGATTCCCAGACGCTTGAAGAAGCCCTCACCGGCCTTGAAATAGTTGCTCAGGTTGAGGGTATTGCTCGCTCCCTTGCTGCCTAAAATGAACCGGCGACAGCCCTGGCTGGCCAGAACCCGGAAGAGATTGGCAATTATGGCCGTATCGCATAGCTCCACCAGCGGCTTGGGCTGGTCCAGGGTCAAAGGATACAGGCGCGTCCCCGAGCCTCCGACGGTTGCTAGAACCTGGGGAAACATGCTCCATAATTGAAGCAGGCAGGAATGATAAACCTATCCCTGCAAATCATACCGATTGCATCTGTTCTATCTCTTCCATTCTATATTCAGTACCCCCGCATGATCTTCATAATGATGCGGGCGATCATGAAAGCGATGAGGAACAGAATAGCATAGAAGGCTATTGTAATTACATCCATGGCAGGTAATCAGTCATTTCTGGTTTATAGATTTGATTGCCATACAAAAAGATTGATCAGCCATAAGAGCCCCAACCCAGAGCAATCAGGTGCGATTCATGAATCATACAGGGGCCATAGAGAGGGCGAAGGAGCACTTCGCTGAACTGCTCGCCGAGCAGCTTAATCGCGTTGATCAGATGAAAGCAGGAGAGGACTGGGCGGACTACAGCCGGCTTATGCCGATAATAATTGGGGTGGTCGGAGGAGACGGCATCGGCCCCTTCATCACTAAAGAGGCGGTCCGGGTGCTCGAGTACATCCTGGCAGAGGAGATCCAGTCTGGAAAGGTCGAGCTGAGGTGGATCTCGGGCCTTTCAATCGAGGAGAGGGTCAGAGTGATGAAGGCCCTGCCCGAGGAGACCCTGGCGGCGCTGAAGGAGTGCCATGTGATACTAAAGGGTCCCCTCACCACCCCCAAAAAAGGGGATAAATGGCCAAACCTGGAGAGCGCCAACGTATCCATGCGCCGGGAGCTGGACCTCTTCGCCAATGTCCGGCCGGTCAAAGTGCCGGAGAAGGGCATCGACTGGATCTTCTACCGGGAGAACACCGAGGGCGAGTATGTCCTGGGCAGCTCAGGATTCAATGTCACTGAGGACCTGGCAGTGGACTTCAAGGTTATCACCAGCCAGGGAGCGGAAAGAATCGTGCGCCTGGCATTCGAGTACGCCAAAAAGAATGGTATCAATAGAGTCTCTGCGGTCACCAAGGCCAATGTGATCAAGACCACAGACGGCAAGTTCCTGGAGGTGGCCCGGCGGGTGGCTGGGGAGTATCCGGAAATTCAGTTCGATGACTGGTTCGTGGACATAATGGCGGCCAAGCTGGTGGACGAGAAGCGGAGGCGCGACTTCAAGGTGATCGTCCTGCCCAACCTGTACGGGGACATACTCACCGATGAGGCGGCGGAGTTCCAGGGTGGGGTGGGCACTGCCGGAAGCGCCAATATCGGCAAGAGGTATGCCATGTTCGAGGCCATCCACGGCTCGGCCCCGCGCATGGTCGAAGAGGGCAGAGCGCAGTATGCCGATCCGGCGAGCATGATGCGGGCCTGCGTGATGATGCTGCGTCATATCGGCCTTGCAGGCCAGGCCAGCCGGATGGAGATGGCGCTGGATATCTGCGGCCAGTTCGAAAAGAGAATACGCCTCACCGGCAGGCCAGATGGTGCCACTGGAGCCCAGTACGCAGACTATGTGCTCGAGACTATTCAAGATCCCGACCTGCTTGGCCGCTGGCAGAGATATCAGGCTTCCGGAGAGGTAAAGCTTTAGCTGAATGATACCATATATTGCTCGTGGAAAACCTTGCAGAAGCATTTCTGGGCTTGAGCCGAGAGGATCTCTCTCTCTTGGCCGCGATTGAAACCGGGATGAGGACCCACGAGTGGGTCCCCACTTTTATAATATCTAAGCTTGCCGGCCTCTCCGCCAGCAAATCAGAATACCGACTCCAGCATCTTTTTGAGAAAAAGCTGGTGGTGCGAGAGGCTCAGCATTACCTGGGCTATCAGATAAACTTCGATTCCTACGACCTTTTAGCGCTATCAGATTTCGTCCGGCGCGATCAGGTAAAAAGCATCGGAGGGCAGATCGGGGTGGGCAAGGAGTCCATTGTCCTTGAGGCCCAGGGATACGCCTCTTTAGCCATCAAGTTCCACCGCCAGGGCCGGACCAGCTTCAAGCATGTCCGCCGCCTGCGCGACCACCTCAAGGACAAGCCTCGGGTTCCGTGGCTCTATGCTGCTGCTCTAGCGGCAAGACGGGAGTTTGCAGTGATGGAAAAGCTCTACTCGAAGGTTTCCATCCCCCGGCCGGTGGCCATCAGCCGGCATGCTCTGGCAATGGAGTATGTCCCCGGACCACTTTTAAACAGGATCACTCTGGAAGATCCGGAGGATGGCCTGAGGTTGATCCTGGGTGAGGTTGGACGGGCCCTGGGTCTGGGGATAATCCATGCCGACCTGAGCGAGTTCAACATCATAATCACCGATTCCGGGCCGGTGATCATCGACTGGCCCCAGGCGGTGGATGCTACCCACCCTCATGCAGAAGAGCTCTTAAATAGGGATCTGGGCAATGTACTGCGCTTTTTCCAGAGAAAGTACCGCATCGATATGCCGCTGGAAGAGGCGCTCTCGGTTGTCCGGGAGGCGGACAGGGTTTGAGCATCTTCGGGGTGGATATCGCCAGCGGCTCACCAGGCAGCCGCAGGGATCCCAGCTACTCACTGGTGATCCTGGAGGGGGATGCCACTGCCCTTCATCATATGATCAGCAGGCATAAGCTGATCCGAATGATCAGGGAGCGGCAGCCGGAGATCGTGGCTATGGATAACGTCCATGAGCTGGCCCAGAGCCACAAGGATCTGATCAACCTCCTGCGCCGTCTCCCCCCTTCGACCAAATTGGTTCAGGTGACGGGCGGTGAGCGGCCGGAGTCCCTGGTCCGTCTGGCCCGCTGGAATGGCATCACCTTCGACCGCACCAAGCCCCTGGAGGAGGCTGAGGCCTCAGCCAGGCTGGCGGCCAGGGGCGTTGGGGCCGTGGTCTCCGCCTTTGAGGACAGGACTCTGATAAAGGTGAGCCGGAGGCGGTCCCTGGGACGCGGCGGCTGGAGCCAGAACCGCTATACTCGCAAGATCCACGGAGCTGTGATGGCCATGGCGCGGGAGGTGGAGAAGCAGCTTCGCGAAGCCGGTTTGGAGTACTCCCTGCGGACGGTGGAGGGCCTTGGTGGCTTCACCCGGGCGGAGTTCGTGGTGGAGGCCACCAGGGATAAGGTGCACATCAACCCCGGCTATTCGGTCGATGCCCAGCTGAAGGTGCAGAGCATTGAGAGGCCTGCTCTGCAGTTCAAGCCGCTCCTGCACCGGAGGGGCTACATCATTGTGGGCCTTGACCCAGGCACCACCACCGGCATTGCCGCCCTGAACCTGCGGGGAGAACTGGTCGATCTGATCAGCTCCCGAGCTATGTCCTCATCCGATGTAATAGAGTGGATAGCCGCCCGGGGAAAGCCGCTGATTGTGGCTACCGACGTCTCGCCCACGCCGGGAGCGGTGGAGAAGACCAAGAGGGCCTTTAATGCCGTGCTGTTCAGTCCGGGGGCGGATATGGCCGGGGAGGAGAAGATAGCTCTGGGACGGGAGCTGGGCTACAAGAACGACCATGAGAGGGATGCTCTGGCTGCTGCACTGGCTGCCTTCAGGAAGTACAAGAACAAGTTCATGCAGGTGGAGAAGAAGGCTCCGGCGGAGGTTGATCCCGATGAGATCAAGGCCATGGTGGTCCGGGGCTATTCCATTGAGAA
>WOYM01000038.1:35907-37883 GCA_011620785.1 Methanothrix sp.
ACTTACGTGGATGAGCTGCAGGCAGAGATGGCAAAGAAGGATGCTGATCTGCAAAAGGCGAACGAGAGGCTGGACCGGCTGAAGGATAAGACCTCCAGGGAGATCAAAAGGGATCATGAGATCAGGATTCGGGACAAGGAGATCGGACGGCTGCGCTCCATACTGCGCTCGGAGAGGAAGTACACCAAGAAGCTGAAGAGGACGGTGGCTGCCCGGAAGAAGGCGGAGAGGATTGAGGAGGTAAAAGGGCTGCGCCGTCTGAAGCCGGTGGCTGCCTTCTCCAAAGAGGCGGTACTGGCCGCTTCGGAGCGCTACGCTCTGGCTGAGGGGGACCTGGTCCTCTTGGAGGATGCCAGCGGCGGGGGAAAGAGCACTGCGGAGCTCTTCGGAGAGAAGGGGGTTGCAGCCATAGTGGCAGAGGGGGAGATGGCCCAGGCGATGCAGGAGCATTTCCTGGACCTGGGCCTGCCCGTTTTCACCTCCTCGGAGATTGCTGTGCAGAGGATCGACGGCCTGCCCTTCATCCGGCCGGAGGAGCTTGAGGCGGCGCGGGAAAGGTGGGATGTGCAGCAGAAGGCCAGGCAGGCGAGGCTGGAGGCCGAGAAGCTGGAGAGCTTATTCCAGGATTATAAGGCGGAGAGGATGAAGGAGGAGAAGAGGAAGAAGAGGATGGGGCAGAAGGAGATGGTGGGGGAGGGGTATGATTGACTCGAAGCTCTGCTTTGATTCCTTGACTTGCCTGTGTCCAGCCCACCAAAGTAGCGGTTGTACGACCCCGATCCATCAGTCATCGGCAAAAAGGCAATCCAGTTATGAGTCGACCTCAGAAAATGCCCGTCTTCTTCTCCATAGCTATCTTATAACCCGATATTGACTCACCTATAACCCATGAGCAGTCGAGGATTCAGTGCAGCACCTTGAAGCCCATATCTTCAGCCAGTTCCTTGGTCCGCATGAACAACTGCCTGGAGATCCCTATGATCCTCTCATGAGGCTAGATCTAGCCGAATTTCCTTCCCACTCCACTTGGTCCAACTATTGACGAAAAAGAATCAGGAACCTTGTTGGCCGCGTGACATTCGATATTGCAGGTGATACATTTTTACGAATTCAGCATAGCAAATACTTAAGTATTCAAAACTGTTTCCATTAAGAATGAAACCCGTCCCTGAGATTGACCGGCAGGTTTATGAATTAGCCAAGAACTACTTGCCAAGCCTTAGGATTGAGGGAGTGACCCCATCACTTATCGAAAAATATCTTAATCCAGTTTATCTTAACCCAAGACCTATATCCAAAGAGGGACTTTATCGAAGCATACTGGAATCTGCCCAGGATGCGCACATGAAGTCAGGGGTAATTGGGGGGTCAATTGATGGTATTGATAAACTTGCTCCGATTCTAGATGGTTTCAATCCAAAGGGCGTATTATCAAAGTATGGGGACAATTGGGAAGAAGTTCTCGATCAGATAGTGGAACAACTTAAACCACGAGGCAAGATTCGCAAAACGCCGCGAAGCATTTGGCCACGCTACTGTCAAACAATTCTTTCGGCTGCTGAATTCATTGATCAGTTCGCATCGGTCGATGATTTCTTCAGTTGGGTCGACTTCTTTGATCGAGATGATAGATCAAGAGCAAGTCTTCCCATGCTTCTGGATCACGAGATTAAAGGATTTGGATTTGCCCTTTCATGCGATTTCCTCAAGGAACTCGGATACATCAATTTTCCCAAACCCGATGTCCACCTGCGTGACATCTTTACGGCACTTGAACTCTGTCCTGAAGGAGAAGACGACTACCAGTTATTCAAGGCAATCATCCGCGTAGCGAAGCACTCTAACGTTTCTCCCTACAATGCAGACAAAGTTTTTTGGCTAATAGGGAGCGGGAATTTCTATAAAGATCACAAGATTGGAGTAAATGGACGAATAGGTAGCCACAAGCAAGAGTTTATTGATTTTGCTCGTTCAAA
>WOYM01000047.1 GCA_011620785.1 Methanothrix sp.
GTGCGATCATGGTATTGGAAAAGTTGAAAAATCACTCGATTTCTAGAAAGTGCCAATTTCAGGATTAAAATGGGCAATTAAGGCTTGAGAATGAATCTCTCAAGGCCAAGATCCATGAGCAGAAGCCCGCTTCCCCACCGCCAGGGTCAGGTTCCCATAAGGCATGACCAGCATCCTCGCATCCTTGCCCTGCCTCGCTTTGGCTATGGCCAAAGCCTCATCCAGAGTCTTTGCCGGATTCATAAAGCACATCTCGACCTTATCCCTGGGCATGGAGGAGACCAGAATCAGATGGTGCTCCATCGACTCCCTGGCCAGGAAGGCCGCTTTGTGCCCTCCAAACTCGTACTCTCTGCCGAACCGCTCCCAGCAGTCCTCGGCAGACGAGGCCTCGCAGGCCCAGCGCTCGAATACCGGATGGCCCAGCCCCTCGCAACATTCCGCCAAGAGGATGATGGTACCTCCGGGCAGGGCGGCATTCTTGGCATTGTCCAAAGCCTTCTGGGCCTGGAATAGATTGAGGTCCTTGGGCCTGCCTCCAGCGCAGCTGACTACGATCTCCGCCGGCTCCACATAACGGCGATACATCCGGTCAACTGCCGCCGCCCCCACTCTATGCGCCTTTATGAAGTCTCCAGCAGTTGACAGGACGATCTCCTTTTGGCTATTCAAGACGGTGTTAAGGATGAAATCCAGATCCGCGATTCGGGCAGCATCCTCCATATCCAGGCGGACGGGGCTTTTCAGGTTCCCGGTAGTTGCCGCAGGATCCCTCATCAGCTCGTGATTCTTTACCACAGAGGGCTCGGAGCTAACCCCAGGGAGAATGGCCTTTGCTCCGCCGCTGAATCCAGCATAATAGTGATACTCGATATTTCCCGTAGCCACTATCAGGTCAGAGGAGGCGACCGACTCCAGAACCTCCACCGGAGTTCCCCGCTCTGTCCATCCCAGGGGAACGCAGCCTTTGGAGTCGTGCTGAACATGAGGCAAGCAAATGCAGTCCTTTAAGAGATACTCCTCCTCGGCAGCGGTCATCCTTCGATGGGTGCCCAGGGCGAAGACAACAAACAGATTCCTGATGCCCAGCTCCCGGATCCTCTTGACAAGCGGAGGAAGCATGAGGTGGCTGGGAGCAGGGCGGGTGATATCGCTGACCAGAATGGAAGCCGACCTTGCCCCTGCAAAATCCTCCAGCCTCTTTCCCACCGCCTGGTCTAAGGATCTCTCGACCTCCCCGGAGCCGGCTGGCGGAAGCTCCTGGGGAAGGACGACCTTTGCCTCCTCGCCTGCAAGAAGATCGAGGCAACCCTGGCCGTAATTGAGCTTAATGGTATGGTTATTTGATTTCATGTCTTCCAGACCACCGCTCTGGTGAGCATCTCAGAGAAGGCATCGAACATCGGCCGGTCCGTCTGGAAGAGGAAATAGTTCGCACCGACCTGGTCGCATGCTTCTCTGATCTTTTCGTTATGCTCTGTCAGCCTCGTCTGGTAGTCCGCCCGCTCTCCCTCAGTCACCCGGGTGATGACGGAAAGGCCGCTCTCCATATCCATAAATTTCACATCCCCGCCGAATCCCATCTCCACCTCATCCGGGGAGAGGACCTGAATGACCACCAGCTCATGTCCGGAGAGGCGGAAGATGCTGGTTATGACATCCTCGGTATCCTCCAGCAGGTCGGATATCAGCACCACCAGGCTGGTGGTCTTGATCTGGGAGGCAAAATACTCTGAGACCAGCTTCAGGTTGGTTCTTCCCCTGGGCAGGGTATCATCAAGCATGGCAATGGATGATATCAGGTTCCTCCTCCCTCGCTTGGGCTCACCGGGATAGAACCGGTGGCAGAAGCGCGATAAAGTGTATTTCTCGTTCTCCATGGTGGCCAGATAGGCAAAGCCCGCAGCCAGGCGGGAGGCATAGGCATACTTTCCGGAATAGCTCATGCTGGCGCTGCTGTCTACGAGGATATGGACCACAAGGCTTCTCTCCTCCTCATGCTCCCGGATGAAGAGCTTCTCCGTCCTTCCGTAGACCTTCCAGTCCACCAGCTTGAAGTCGTCCCCCTTGCGATACTCCCGATAGCCCACCGGGCTGATGCCGTGGCCAAATCGCATCGATTTCCTCCCACCGCTATATGCCGTGGAGACGCGCTTTCGGACGAGCAGAGTGAATCGCTCCAGCTCTTTGAAGAAATCAGTATCCATAATTCATCTCATAGCGATAGGCTCTTCAGGATGTCACCTACCACCTGGTCGCGGGTGAGGCCCTTCCTCTCCGCCTCGAATCCCAGTATTATTCTATGCCTGAGTACAGGATAGGCCATTACATGCAGGTCTTCTTTGGATACATAGTTCCTCCCCAGCAGAAATGCTCTGGCCTTAGCCGATAAGATGAGGCCGATGGAGGCCCTGGGGCTGGCACCATACTGGACTCCCTCCCAGTTGCGGGTGGCCAGGACCAGGTTAACCACCGCCAGTTTCAGATCATCCGCGATTGGTATATCGCGACAGAGCTGCTGAAGGGCAATAACCTCCTCCTTGCTCACTTGAGGGGAGACCTTGGGCTCCGCCCGGATGGTATACCGCTCCAGGATCTCCATCTCCTCATCCATCGTGGGATACTCCATGAAGATCTTGAGCAGGAACCTGTCCAGCTGAGCCTCGGGCAATGGGAAGGTTCCTTCCATCTCTATGGGATTCTGGGTGGCCAAAATGAAGAAGGGCCTGTCCAGAGCATAGGTTTTGTTGCCCACGGTTACCTGCTTTTCCTGCATGGCCTCTAAAAGGGCGCTCTGAGTCTTGGGCGAGGCCCGGTTGATCTCGTCTGCCAAGACGATATTAGAGAAGACTGGCCCCGGCTCGAAGCGGAACTTCTTTCCCCCGCCGATCTCGTCTATGATGGTGGTGCCGGTGATATC
The DNA here is from genome assembly GCA_011620785.1 of Methanothrix sp. Lineage (GTDB taxonomy): Archaea > Halobacteriota > Methanosarcinia > Methanotrichales > Methanotrichaceae > Methanothrix. The sequence goes on from WOYM01000047.1 coordinate 2,921, forward strand.
CGCCGGCATCAGATCTGGGGTACACTGAATTCTGCTGAAGTCCAGGCCCATGCAAGAGGCAGTGGTCTTCACAAGCAAAGTCTTGGCCAGACCCGGATTGCTCTCCAAAAGGGCATGACCTCCGGCGATAATCGACACCAAAAGCTGCTCTATGGCCCTGTCCTGGCCGACGATCACCTTATCGATCTCTTTTCGGAGCCTCTGGAAAATCTCCGGAGCTCGGCTGTAGACTGATCTGAGATCCTCCGACATTATTCTCTTCTGAAGAGATTTTGGTCTAATTATACCTTTTCCAGCAATCTAGAAAGATGTAAATATAGTGCATACTATCTTATTAATGGAGGCATAGATGACGAGCACCGATGCCATAAGGGCTACAGTGGATGAGCTTCTAAAGGTGCTATCCGCCAGGAACATAATTGGGGAGCCTATGGACTTGGAGGACAAGATCATCATACCCATCACCAAGATGGGGATGGGATTTGGCACCGGCCAGGAACCGGGGGAGAGCGAGGCCATTAAGGTCAAGGCAGGCGGAGGGGTGGGAGTTATACCCGTCGCCATAGTGGTTGTGTTCAAAGGGATTCCCGGTGAGGATGGTGTCAAGGTGATTCCTCTATCCGGCCATATCTCAGGCAACCAGCCCCTGGCCGAGATAGCCAGTGCTGCCCAATCTATCCTGGAGAGATTTGCTGCCTCCCAGGAGAGAAAAGAAAAGGATAGGAAAGAGAAGAGATCCTCTCGAGAGACTGCGGTGCTCGTCGAATAGAGGGCCATTGATAGATGCCTTAGAACGGATTTCAAAGGACAATTTCACGATCAAATTCAGCGTGAGGCATTCTTGATACCATTGAACCTGCACATTCTGACAGGGATATCGCCCCCTGGCCTTTTAACATCCGCCGCAATAATCCTAATGCTTTTCATCGCTTTCCTGCTAGTCCTTCTGATAATTCCTTTTAATCTTTGCCTGTTCCTCTGCAAAGAGGGGCAACTGATTGAGGGAAAGCTGAGAGGATCATGGCTGGGAATATCCGCAGGCGGTGACTTGAGAAGCAAGGAGACCCAGCTTCTGGGAAGGCTCTGGATATCGTGGCACAACATCAGACTGCTATATAGAGAGACTTCCGCTCCATCATCCCTCGATCTTATTGCATCGATAACCGGGGGTGAAAAAGAAAAAGATGAGGAAAAGGAGGATAAAAAAGGGCAAGATGAAAGCCATCCTGACTCGGGCGGAAAGGGCGGAAAATCGGAAGCTATTGAAAAGGATGATGCCGTTGGCATAAGCGTTCGCCGGATCAGATCTGTGCTGGCAGCCATGCCCGCCTTTATCGATCTCATTCGGGATCTCTTCAGATCATTCCACTTCAAGACCATCCGCTGCCACCTGCAGTTAGGGCTTGATGATCCTTCCGAGACTGCCATATTGACTGGAAGGCTCTGGTCTATAGCAGCTTTTCTCAGTTATCTTGGAGCGGATATCCAGATCGAGCCATTCTTTGAAGAAGAGCGATTGGAGGGAGAGCTTCTGGCAGAGGCCAGAATGCGTCCCATCCATATCCCAGGAGCGATTATCTCCGCCCTGCGGGAAAAGGAGATGAGATCGCTGATAAAGGATGCTATCGGCTGGGGCGCTGAATGAAAAATGCGGGATGCAAATGAGCTGTATAAGGAGGAGCTGTATGGAGAGGTGCCTCATAGATGAATAAAAATAAATGGATCCCTGAGATGCAGACACATATACTGGCTGGAGCAGAGATCAGGGCTGGATCCAGAGTGCTCTATCCCATCATCAAAATACTGGTCATCGCTGCTGGAGATCGGCTGCTGGGGTTGAGAATTAGCCCGATTGCATTGCTGATTGCGGAGCCCGGAATGCGATATGCTATCTCCATGGAAGGAAAACAATTGGCCTTGGATGAGGTCTACAAGCTGGCTCCATCTCTGAAAGATCTTGACCTCAAAACGGCTGATCAGCGCATCCATAGGATATGCGAATCCTCCTGGGGAATAAATGCATCCGGATGATAGGGCACAATCCGAGGAGTATAATCCTCCGCATGCCTGTTTGCCGGAACATCGGCGCAGTAAACGAACCCATTGACCGAGCCCGCAAGCGTCCCTCTCTGATCCATAAGGATCCTCGCCGGCTTCGTCTCCTCTACCCGGCTGGATTGGGGCAGAGGGTCGGCATAAAGCTCCACCTGAATATCATCTGGATAGACATCGCCCAAATATACCTCTATCTGGAAGTGCCACCGATCCTCCTCGTCCCTGGTCACCTTCAGATGGCCGAAATGAACGCCTCTCCAGCATTGGTTGATCCGCTTCTGCCAACCCACCAGCTCCTTCGCCAGCTTTGCACCCTCTTTTGCCCTCTTTCTATAGGCGTCAGCCGCCGGCTGGTAGACTTTCTTTACATACTCTTTCATCATCCGGTTGCCGCTATAGCGCGGGGTTAGCTCAGTCATGCTGGCCTTGATCTTTGCCACCCAGGATGATGGAACTCCCTGATCGTCCCGCTGGTAGAAGAGAGGTATTACCTCCTCCTCCAGCAGGCGGTAAAGGTTCCGGGCATCTAAATCATCTCTTTCCGGCCCAAAGCCAGCAGAGGACCCAATCTCATCCCCCTCATCTCCCAGCAGCCAGCCCACCCGTGGGTCATAGGCCTCATCCCACCATCCATCGAGAGTGGAGAGGTTCAGCCCGCCATTGGCCAGAACCTTCATGCCGCTCGTCCCGCAGGCCTCATTGGGACGGAGTGGAGTGTTAATCCATAAATCCACTCCCGCCTGCAGATGCTGGGCCAAATCGATATCGTAATCTTCGAGAAATATCACTCGGTCCGTTACATCCGGCCGGTCGGCGAAGTTGGCCATCTGCTTGACCATCTCCTTCCCAGCGACATCTGCAGGATGAGCCTTGGCGGCCATCAAGAGCTGAACCGGCCTATCATGATTGGTCAGAATACTGACCAGCTTCTCCTCGTCCCTGAGGAGAAGATTTGTGCGCTTGTAGGCGGTTGCCCTCCTGGCAAAGCCTATGGTGAGGGTATTGGGGTCCAAGACGTGCCTGGCGGCCTCGATCTCCTCTGGATTTGCGCCATGCTCCTGCATCTGCCGGGCGTGACGCCTGCGAGCATAATCGATTAGGTCTTTTCTGGCAAGAGCTCTGAAGTTCCAGATATCCTGGTCGCTCTGCCTGGTTATCTTTCCTGCCTCGTAATCGATGCAGTCCGGACCGCATTCGGTCGGACTGCTCAAGGACCATAATCTCTGGGCTACAGGAGAATCCCAGGTAGGAATATGAACCCCATTGGTAATGTAATCAATAGGCACTTCATTCTCCGGCCAGCGGGGATAGCGGGACTGAAAGATCCTCTTGCTCACCTGGGCATGAAGCCTGCTCACTCCATTAACAAAGCAGCTCCCGCTAAGGGCGAGAAGAGCGATGTTAAAAGGGCTGCTGTAATCCTTTTCGGTCTTCAATCCCATTATAACCAGATCATTCGGGGAGAAGCCTTGAGCGTCTGTATAATGCTTTGCATATTTTTTCAAAAGATCTCTATCGAATCGATCGAAACCCGCTTCCACTGGGGTATGGGTGGTGAATACATTTCCAGCCCGGGTGGCCCAGAGAGCCTCCAGGAATGAGCAGCCTTCCTCATGCATGAAGCTATAGGTCCTGGCCAGGACTACAAATGCAGCATGGCCCTCGTTCATATGGCAGACAATAGGCTTTATTCCCATCTTTTTTAAAGCCAGCCAGCCGCCGACGCCCAGGATGATCTCCTGGATGAGGCGCAGCTCCTGTCCGGGAGCATAAAGGCTGGCGGTGATCGCCCTATCCCATGGGCTGTTTAGAGGATCGTTGGAGTCCAGGAGAAAGAGGCCCACCCGGCCCACCTGAGCCCTCCAGACCCTTAAGTACAGATGCCTCCCCGGAAGGCTGATCTTGATTCTGAGCCTGCCTCCCTCCTCGTCCTGGACCGGTTCTATGGGAAGGCTGTTTGGATCGTTATAGGGAAAGGCCTCGATCTGAGATCCGTCCTGGGCCAGAACCTGACGGAAGTATCCCTGCTGGTAGAGGAGGCCGATTCCGATCAGGGGGACTCCCAGGTCGCTGGCCGTCTTCAGGTGGTCTCCAGCCAGGATTCCCAGGCCTCCAGAGTAGATGGGAAGGGCCTCAGAAAGGCCGAATTCCATACTGAAGTAGGCCACAGTGCCCAGATTGAAATGCTCCTCGCACCATCCTGGCTGTGCCAGAAATTTCGTGTTTCTCTCCTGCAAATCTCTTATCTCCGTTCTCAGAGCATCGTCTTGTGCCAGCTCGTTTAGTCGGCTTTTTGAGATGTTTTGCAGGATGAGATAGGGATTTTTGGTCTTCTCCCAGGCCTCGGGATCCAGCAGCTCCCAGACCCTGTCTGTCGTCAACCGAACTGTCCAGCGCAAATCTAAGGCCAGATCAGCAAGACCTTCCAGTCCTGAGGGCAATTGCAGGTCCGTATGGCTTTTCATTTATCCGCCTCGATCAATTTTCATTGCAGGGCTTTCTGGAGCGCTTAAGTAACTTGTGTTCCTTTGCATTATTTTAAAAATTGTCGATAGCAATATCAATTGTGATCATTTCCTGCATGACTTGGAAGCGCTGGAATTATGCTGCTTATCGATCAATGGTCGTGATCCTAAAATAGGTTGAAGTTTCTGGAACTCGATTACCGATTGCGGTCTCTCG
>WOYM01000076.1 GCA_011620785.1 Methanothrix sp.
ATCCCATTCCCCGCACCTAATCACTACTAATCCATAAAGGCCATGAGGCGTATTTTTCTCCTTTGATATGTCTAGCTATTTGGCAGCCTTCGGCAGCTATATCTTTAACGATTCTTTGATTTGTCTTTTAATCTCTGAGAATTCTTCATCACTGATGCGATAAGACTCGATTTTGGAACCACTCCACCAGTCAAATTTGGCTTCATTGAGAATGCTGATGAGCAGTGCATGAGTCTCAAGCCAATCATAATCTATGCCTTGCTCACTCAGTGCTTTTGCGAATTGGGGGCAGATGTAAGATATGCATTTTGGCGTCTTATGTGTTTTAAGGATGCAGCCTTTGTCGCTGGAATAAGGGCATCCTCCTTTTAAGTTACCAACGCCATAAATCCTTATTCTCTCCTCATCCAGCTCGCTGCAGCCGGTGATGATTTTTGGATATTCAACCACATTTTCATTGCAGCAGCCATTACAGGTAATGCCGTAGTTCTCTTTGCAATAGCCAGTACTCTCAAAAAAATTATGAAGCAATAACTCCAGCTCCAAATACCTGGTCAGGGGTTTGCTTGAAACGGGGGGAATTCTCTCAGGGATGGTTGCTTTCTCTCTGCCTATCGTAATTGATTCTGAGTTCAATATCCCACCGGCATCTTCTGCACCTATTAAACCTGATACTTAATAACTATTCCTGATACTTCATCGACCGGGTATCAAACTACAATATCATTGGCACAGTGGATAATGTTGAGAAGCCGAGAAACGTTCTATCAAGAAGACTCATTCATTCTTTCCCAGCAGCTTCATCTGCGGGCAGGGCCGGCCAGGCACCGGTTGCAGGTCGATCCCAATCCTGCAAGCACCGGCGCCCCTCAATGCCGCTGAAAAGAGCCTTTGCCCATCCAGATGACAAAGCACGGCACACCGATATGTCGTGGCCAGTGTCATCTTGCCGGCTTCACTGGATGGAATTCAAATCCTTACCTTACGCCGGCGCGGGTGTCAGACCATTTATTCAATCCCCAGGGCAATAAAACCACCATTGCTCCAAAGAGAATTATCGCATATATTTGGGACATAATATCCATGCATCATCACCTCCGTTCTATTCCTCATCTCGCCCTGGCACATCTTGCACTATAAATGCTGCGGTCAAACAGTGAAAAATATAGATCTAAACTGCCTTTTAAGCAAAATTTTCCTCACAAAAAATGAAAAAATTGGCATATTATTAAATGATAAATTAACCAAAAAAGGAAAATGGATTATTGGACAAAAAGGTAAATTACCAGAAAATATGCGCAGCTCTTCTCAGCCACAACCGGCATCGAGCGTGCAAGTGGCCTATTGCTCAGGAGATCCATCTGGCAAGATCAAGCGCTTGCACAACTGCCCTATCTGCCAGGTTGGACACGCACGCCAGGGCTTGAATCAGCCGGTCTTTCGATACCGCAAATTCTGCCAATAGATTGGACTTGACCATGATAATTCTCCTCTCAATATAGTCTGCGAGCCACATATCCACTGGAGAGGTAGTCTGGTGGATAGTAGTAATTGCTGGGGTAGATGCTGCTGAACGAGTAAGGATAATTGTATGCAGGATACCATCCGCTTGCGTATGGATATTTCCATCCAGCCCAATAGCCTGTGCCGTTTTCTGACTTCCAGATATAGCGCAGATCCGGTACCAGGTAGCCATTGACCGCCATGCTTCCTTTCGGGCCGCCGCCCCAATTCCACAGGTCGCTATATATGCTCTTCGCAGGCTGAGCACTCAATTGGCCAATGTTGCCCAGCCACGCCCTGCCAAAATCACCACCCACATATGGTGCAGAGCTCAAGCCTTGTGCATAGCAGCTCCCTGCCAATGCGATTATCATTAGCGATAGCATTAGCAATGTGATTATTGATGTAGCTATTTTCATTCCAACTCTCCACTCAATAATAGTCGACAGAGCGATAAAAGGCTTTTGATGCAATATATCGAAAAAATAAAGATCAGGCGATCACTTTTGCGCTCAGGATCTTGACCTCTTTTGCCGGCCGGTCCATGGCACCGGTCTTGACCTTTCCGATCTTGTCCACCACATCCATCCCCTCGATCACCTTGCCGAAGGCGGGATGCTTGCCATCCAGGAAATTGTTGTCCACCAGGTTGATGAAGAACTGGCTGCCCCCGGTGTCGGGCCCGGCATTGGCCATGCTTATGGTCCCCCGGGCGTTTTTGCTATTTGGGGTGAACTCGTCCTTGATGGCATAGCCCGGCCCTCCCCGGCCTGTTCCGGTGGGATCCCCGCCCTGAATCATGAAGCCGTCTATGATCCGGTGGAAGATCACCCCATCATAAAAACCCTTCTCGACCAGCTTCTTGAAGTTGCCTGCGGTGATGGGCATATCGCTGTAGAGCTGAATTGTGATATCTCCCATGCTGGTAGCGAGCAGAACCCGATCTCCTGCCTCATTGCTCTCTGTTGCCATTGTCAAATCATCCCCAAATTTAAGCAATCACACTGGCCCGAACGATCACAACTTCCTCCAGGGGCCGGTCGTTGCTGTCCGTCTTGACAATTCCGATCTTGTCCACCACATCCATTCCCTCGATCACCCTGCCGAAGGCTGGATGCATGTCATCCAGGAAGCTGTTGTCCACCAGGTTGATAAAGAACTGGCTACCCCCGGTGTTGGGCCCGGCATTGGCCATGGCAATGGTCCCCCGATCGTTTCGATTATTATCGGTGAACTCGTCCTCAATGGTGTAGCCCGGTCCACCCATGCCCGTTCCCTCGGGGTCTCCTCCCTGGATCATGAAGCCGTCTATGATCCTGTGGAAGATCACCCCATCATAAAAGCCCTTCTCGACCAGACTCAAGAAGTTGCCTGTGGTGATGGGCATATCGCTGTAGAGCTGAATTGTGATGTTGCCCATGCTGGTCTCCAAAAGGACCTTTGCACCTTCATCCTCTTCGCCAAGGCAGCCTGCCTGGACCACGGCGAGCACAAGGATGCCGATGGCCAAATAAGATCTAAGTCGCATCATCGAAAGGTGGAGGACTTGAGAAGAAATAAGCTTTCCGGAGTGCAGAGGGTGGTGCTGAAGAACTTAAAGATGCATTTTGAGGCAAAGAAAAATAATTGAGCCCTAGCCTCCTACTTTTTCATAGCCCGGCTCTCATCCACAACGATGTAGTCCTTGACCGCCACCACCGAGCTGAATGGTATCAGCACAAACTTGCCGTCCTCTCGGTACTTGCTGCGATCAAGGCCCGAGTTTGGCTTTACCACCAGGTCCACCAGCTTGCCGGTCATGACCTCGTAGATAATATTCTCCAGATCTCCCAGGACTGTGCCATCGATGTTTACGATCCCTTTATCTCCAATGCTTCCCGCGAACACCTTTCCCATGCCCCTAAAACCCTCCTCTCCTATTTAATTGTCAAGACTTGAGCATCAATTCAAGCATCATGCACAGATTCAAGCCATCATTCTATTCCGCCAGGCTACCGGTAGCCGGCGAGCGAAGCCGGCTCAACCTTAATTCCGCCCTTAAACCTCTCGCCTATGCGCTCATAATAGCTGAGCATATGCTCCTCCACGCTCGGCCTCACCTTCTTCAAAGCCTCTCGGTAGTGTCTCATCTCCACCCGGTCCAGCCCTTCCCGCAGAGCAAGCATGGCCGCCTCCCGGCAGAGGTTGTCCAGATCTGAGCCCACATAGCCATCGGTCAATTCCGCCAGCTCCTCCAGGCTCACATCTTCTCCTTTGGGCGTCCTGGAGGCGTGGATCTTGAGGATCTCATGCCTCCCCTGCCGGTCAGGCGGCCCCACCAGGAGCATTCGGTCGAACCTTCCCGATCGAAGCAGGGCCGGGTCGAGGATATCCGGCCGGTTGGTGGCGGCGATCACCACCACATCCTTCAAGGCCTCCAGGCCGTCAAGCTCTGCCAGAAGCTGGTTTACTACCCTCTCCATCACTCTGCCCCCTTCGTCCATTCCCCTCATGGGGGCAATGGAGTCCAGCTCATCGAAGAATATGATTGCTGGCGAGACCTGCCTTGCCTTGCGGAATATCTCTCTGATCGCCTTCTCCGACTCGCCCACCCATTTGGAGAGCATCTGCGGCCCCCTGATGCTTATGAAGTTGGCGTTAGTCTCATTGGCCACCGCCTGAGCGATCATGGTCTTTCCTGTGCCCGGCGGGCCGTAGAGCAGAATTCCCTTTGGCGGCCTTATGCCCATCTTCTGGAACTTCTCCGGCTGCTTGATGGGCCACTCTATGGACTCGATCAATTCCTGCTTTAAAGCTCCCAATCCTCCCATGTCGTTCCAGTTGACCCGGGGCACCTCCACCAGAACCTCTCTCATGGCCGAGGGCTCGATCTCCTTGAGAGCCTCCTCGAAGTCCGCGCCCATGACCTGCATCTGATCGATGATCTCCTGGGGTATCTCGTCCTCAGAGGTGAGATCGGGCAGATAGCGGCGCAGGGCTTTCATGGCCGCCTCTTTGCACAGGGCGTTAACATCAGCCCCGACGAAACCATGCATCCGGTCCGCCAATCCCTCCAGGTTCACGTCATCCGCCACGGGCATGCTGTGCATATGTATCTGCAGGATCTCGACTCTGCCCGCCCTGTCCGGAACCCCTATCTCTATCTCCCTGTCGAACCTGCCCGGCCGGCGCAGAGCGGGATCGATGGCCTCTTCTCGGTTGGTGGCTCCGATCACCACCACCTGGCCCCTCTCTTTCAGGCCGTCCATCATGGCCAGGAGCTGGGCCACCACCCTTCTCTCCACCTCTCCTGTGACCTCACCCCGCTTAGGAGCAATGGAGTCGATCTCATCGATGAATATGATGGATGGAGCGGACTTTTGCGCCTCCTCAAAGATCTCCCTCAGCCTCTGCTCGCTCTCTCCATAGTATTTGGACATGATCTCCGGCCCGGCGATGGAGATGAAGTTGGCTCCGCTCTCGTTGGCCACTGCTTTGGCGATGAGGGTCTTTCCCGTGCCCGGCGGGCCGTAGAGCAGAACCCCTTTAGGAGGCTCAATGCCAAGCTTCTGGAAGATCTCAGGATGCTTCATGGGCAGCTCGATCATCTCTCTTACCCGTTGCACCTCTGAACCCAGGCCGCCCACATTCTCATAGGTGATTCCCGTGGCTTTGACCGATTTGATGCTCTTGGCCGGCTTCTCCAGGAGAACGATCTCCGTCCTCTCGCAGACCACCACCACATCATCGGGATGAGTCTCAGTTACCACTAAAGGCACGGGTTCCATCCGGCCCACAAAGGGATGGCTGCCGGAGCTCATGATGGGAAGTATATCTCCCGCCACCACCGGCCGCTTGAGCGTCTGGCGGCGGATCATATCAGCTGCCTCATCCCCATAGTGCATATGCGATCCGGAAGGAGGAGCGAGGACGATCCTCTGCGCCTCGGCGAACTTGGCCTTGCGGATCTTCACCTTGTCCCCGATTCCAACGCCGGCGTTCTGGCGGATGAAGCCGTCTATTCTTATATAATCCTGAGACCAGTCCTGCCGGTCGGCGCGCCAGACCTTGGCTGCGGTAAGCCTCTTCCCCTCAATCTCGATGATGTCACCCGGACTGAGCCTCAGGGTTAGAAGGGCATTGGGGTCCAGGCGGGCGATCCCCCGGGCGGAGTCGTTGGGATAGGCTTTGGCCACCTTCAGAATTATATCCTTGAATTCACGCACAGTTTAGTTTATCTATGCTTCTCGATTTAAATTTATCTGGTGTCGATGAGGATTTTTTTATTCAAACCATTTGCTGGACAAGAGGTGATCCGGATCATTCAAATATTGCATTTAAATAGGACCGACTGCAATTGATTATCATGGGCCAGATGGAAGAATATGAGGAGTTGATAGCTGCCGCCAGGTGTGAGATCGAGGTGGATCTTCTCCTTCTTGGGGGATCCGTAGCCAATCTCATATCGGGTGAGGTTCGCAGATCAGACGTTGCCATACACAAGGGCAGGATCGTGGGCTTTGAATGCAGCAGCGCTCGCCAGATCATATCCCTGGAGGGCCAGATCCTGGCACCGGGGTTCATCGACGGCCATGTCCATATCGAAAGCAGCATGGTCACAGTTCCAGAGTACGCGCGAGCGGTGGTTCCCAGAGGCACCACTACCGTGGTCGCCGATCCGCATGAGATCGCCAACGTCTGGGGCGAGGAGGGGGTTCGCTATATCCTGCAGTCATCGAGAAAGGTTCCCCTGAACGTCTTCATCATGCTCCCCTCCTGTGTCCCGGCCACCGACATGGAGACTGCAGGGGCTGCCCTGGGCCCGGATGCCCTTGCAGGTCTCTTGGAAGAGGAGGGGGTCATAGGCCTGGCCGAGGTAATGAACTGTCCCGGCGTCATCTTCCGGGACCCGCAGATCATGAAAAAGATCCAGCTGGCAGGGGGACGGATTAAGGACGGCCATGCCCCCGGCCTCTCCGGCCCGGATCTATCCGCCTATATCTGCGCCGGAATCCGATCCGATCACGAGTGCACCACACTGGCCGAGGCAGAAGAGAAGCTGTTTTCCGGGATGTTCATCATGCTGCGGGAGGGAAGCGCAGCCCGGAATCTCACGGATCTTCTGCCTCTGGTCACGCTGAAAAATTCTCGCCAGTTTTTATTCGTCTCAGACGACCGCCACCCGGCAGATATCCTCAGGGAAGGGCATATCGACTTCATGCTGAGAAAAGCGATAAAGGAGGGTCTGGATCCCATAGTTGCCCTGCAGATCTCCTCGCTCAATGCTGCCCGCTACTTCGGCCTGGCCGACCTGGGGGCAATAGCACCAGGCTACCGGGCAGACATCGCCGTCCTGGACGGTCTGGATGAGCCGCGGGTTACTCATGTCTTCAAGGACGGCAGGCTGGTGGCCAGGGATGGAGATTTCCTCGCCCCCATGAAAAGATCGGTTAAGGCAATGCATAAATCGATCCATCTCGCTGCTCTCAGCCGGCGGTCGTTTGAGATTATAGCACAGAAGGGGGCTGCCCGAACAATTGGCATCGTCCCCGGCCAGATCATCACCAGATCTCTGCCCCTCTTTCCCATGATTCGGGAGGGGGCAGTGGTATCGGACACCGACCAGGATATCCTCAAGATGGCGGTGATTGAGAGGCATCATGCCACGGGCAATGTAGGCCTGGGTCTGGTGCAGGGCTTCCGTCTGGTGAGGGGCGCTCTGGCCTCCTCCGTAGCCCATGACTCCCATAACATCGTTGTGGTCGGAACCGGGGACGAGGAGATGCTGGCGGCAGTCTCAGCGATCAAGGAGATGGATGGCGGGCTGGTGGCGGTGGAGGATGGTGAGGTCCTGGCCAGCCTGCCTCTGCCCGTGGCAGGCCTGCTCTCGGAGGGGCACATGTGGGATGTGGCAGAGGGCATAGCGGAGTGCATTGATGCCGCTCACAAGCTGGGATGCGAGCTGGAGGACTCGTTCATGACGCTATCGTTTCTCTGCCTGCCGGTGATCCCGGAGTTGAAGCTGAC
>WOYM01000040.1 GCA_011620785.1 Methanothrix sp.
TGGGTGTTCATAGGGAGCACTTGGACCGGAAATTTATTATAGAATGATTGCCCATCAAAAATCCACGTGGTTCCGGGAGGTCATTCGGGCTTGAAAGCGCCCAGTAATACGAAAACTCCCGCGAAGACATACGCACAATTAAAAGAACTATAAAGAGTATCGGCAATCCGCGCTAAAGCAGTGCATAGCGATATTAGATTAATAAAATTAATTGAATCTAAGAAAATTTCGGCAGTCAAGCCGATCCGCGAATAACGGCGTTATTTCGACAGCTGCAACGGCCTTAAAATGGCTGCCCTATCCATTTCTGCTAAGAAGTGGCCCAGGCCCGCCTATTGGATATTATTATAATTATAAAATCCGTAGGCAAATCTCTCCATATGCATGAATCCAATGATGCATTTCATTCTGCATCTGGGGAATATTCCTATCAATACCCCAAACATTCAACGGCTTGCCTCGGCTGTATCCGAGTCCACTGGCGTTTGGGGGACTCGTTGGCAGCTGCCCAAGGAGCCGACTCGCGGCGCCCACTGAAAAGCAGATCGCACGAATTACATTGAGAGATTACGACTGCCATTGACATCCATAAGTACTTATGAGCAAGTTTTTATGACAGATCATCCTGGAATGATATATGAGGATAGTGATGGACTCCGATGTACTAATCAAGCTTACAAAAATAGGTTCAAAGGAAATCATTGCCAGTATGCTTGAAATATACATTCCAAAGAGAGTCTATGAGGAGACGGTCCTTGAGTCCAAAGGTTGTCCCGATGCCGAAAAGATTCAGGAAAATATAGATGCTGGGAGTATTCATGTATCTGAATCTTCCAGCCAGGAAAAAGGCGAGGTTGAATCCTTTCGACTCTTCAGGCTCGGAGGATTCGAGCTGATAGCGAGCGATGATAGGAAATTCCTGAAGTTCCTTGAAAAATGCAATATACCTTATCTTACATCCTCGTCGCTCATAGTTTATCTCTTCTATAAGAAGCGGCTGACAGGTAAAGATACAATTAAGTATATTGATAGCTTAAAGGCACACATATCCAATGATCAATATAGCACCGCCATATCGGAGGTCTTGAGATGGGAGAGGTAATGGTAGCCAGGGATAAATCCATCGATAAAGTCCTTGATCGTATGAAAAAAAGCGGCTTTAACGAGGAATCGGCCATTAAGGAGATTATCAATTTGGGTATACTGAATTACGTCTCTGAGCTCTATTCGGATGGAGAGATCACGGTTAGAGAAGCAGCAGAAATTCTTCAGCTCAGCTTCCGTCAGACAGCAGAACTTCTTGAGAAGGAGGTTGGCGGAAATGTGAGAATAGAGGAAGAGAAAAGGGCACTTGATCTGGCCAGACGGCTGGCTGAAAGGTCTTATTGATCAAAAAAAAGCAGCTTGAAAGTGATATTTATAATTAAGCCCTCAAAAAATTGCCAGATCATTCCGCCAAAGTTCTCATCACCTTTGCCTCTGCCTTCACAGGCACTGGATATAGCATCTGGGATCCTATCCTCTCCATGATCTCCTTCAGCCTTGCTGCATACTCCTCCGCTCGATCCTCCGGAACCTCCAGGATGATCTCATCATGGATAGAGCCTATTATCCTCGCCTCCTCGTCCGACAGCTTCTCATAGACCTCAGCCATCACCAGCTTGATTAGATCCGCCTCCGCCCGAGGACCGTTCTGGTGGCTGTCAGTGGCAGGGAGAAGAATCCACGCACGCAGTTATGAAAGTGGTGCTGCATAGTGTAACTCATTTGGGAGAGCTGCATCTTCTGCCACTCTCTCACTCCTGGATAGCTGCAGAAGAACTTCTCCAGGCGCTCTTCCGCCTCATCCAGGCAGATGAATTCGCCATAGTCAGAGAGGATGCGCCACTGCAGGCTCTTTGCCGATCCTCCATAGATGAGAAGGAAGTTCATGGCCTTGGCCGCCTGCCTCTGCGAATCCGTCACCTCTTCGAAGGGTGTTCCGCTGATCCGGGAAGCAGTCAGGCGGTGCAGGTCGATTCCATTTAGGAGAGATGCCTGTAGCGCATAAGAGCCTCCGCGAAAGAGCAGCCTGCAGCAGCAAGACTTTTCAGGACCTCTGCTTTGGTGCTGGCAGGCCTGTAGCCCCTCTTCGCCAGAAAGGCCATGACATCCTCTTGCCGGTCGGGATTCAGATAGCAGCAGAGCCTTTTGCCGTCAAATGAGACGGTGACAAATCCCTTCCTCTCTGCCTCATCCTGCATCCACCAGATCTGATCGATGATCTCATCCTCCTCCCGGTCGATGAGCTCTCTTGCTCCAGAGGAGTCCAGGCCAATTCCCGAGATCTCCATCTCCGCCAGGGCAATAGCTGCGCTAAACTCCAGGTCAGCCACCCTCTGCAAATCATTTTTGGCTAATAGCTCCGCCAGAATATCATGAAGCGGCAAAAGGGCAGCTGCTCCTTGGGCAGGGCTTCCCTCTTCCTCCAGAATGATTCCCAGATGCCTTTCCGCCAGAGAGGCCAGACTGTGATCGACAAGCCTCTTCGCCCAGGGATTTTTGGGATTGCCGGATGGGGTCAGATAGTAGTACCCCGACCAGCAGATCTGAGAGGCGAGCATGATATCAAAGATGCTGCAGAAGTTCAGCTTTCGACCGGCTATTGCCCTGATGAATGAGAGAACGGACTTCGAGTCGTAAAGAACCTTCTTGATCCTCTTTTCCTCCAGCAGCCTGGCCAGGTCACCGATAATGCTCTCTTTCAGCTCAGGGCAGTCAGCTATATCGACTGTATAGACTGTGCTGCTAGAGGGAACATTGGGAAGAGCGAGAGAAATGCGCTGGATCTCATAGCTCAGAGGATCGGGGCCGGTGGCGGCCAAATTAAGGCCAAAGAATCCAGCCATTTCTATCTCTCCTAAATCACTTCTATAAACTTTCTGAGGATCTCAATGAAGAGCTCCTCTCCTCGATACGGTGGGTAGGATCGCACAGCCATGCAGTGACAGATGGGCCAGGTTGGTGGATGTAATCCTGCAGGAGAGGGAGCAAGAAATAAAGAAATCATTCAACAAGTTTGAGGGATTTGAAGATTTCAACAGCACAATCTTTATGCACTTTTCAGGAAGATTTTGCTGATATGGATAGAAGGAAGGAGCTGGAAGAGCTCAAAGCAAATCCCAATAAGGTACGATTTAAAAGGCTATGCCAAATAGCGGAGTCTTTTGGCTTTGAAAGCCGAAAAGGAAGAGGAAGCCATCGAGTATTTTTTAGAGACGGTATATTTGAGTTATTGAACTTTCAGAATGAAGATGGTTGGGCAAAGGCTTATCAGGTCAGACAGTTCATAAAAGTCATTGAGAAATATAACCTTCAAGAGGATTGATGTACGCAATAGAGATCTTCTACAGTGAAGAGGATGATGGATTCATCGCCGTTGTACCTGAACTTCCTGGCTGCTCGGCCTTTGGCGAGACAGAGGAAAGGGCTTTGCAGGAAGTCAAGATCGCCATGAAGCTATGGCTGGAGACTGCAAAAGAGATAGGCAGATCGATTCCTGTTCCTCAGAAGCGAAGCCTGATTGCCAGTCTTGCATAGGCCCCAGTTTCGCCTCGCAAGTCGTTAGCAAGCCATTGTATTTATATCGTCCTTTCTGCCCATTCAAGCCTCCCCGGCGTTGAGGGGGCCAGGGCACTACCGCGGGAGGCCCGAAGGGCCGACTCGCGTCGCCCACTGAAAAACAGCTCGTGTGAATGGATCGAACAGAATTTGCCGCTACCATTCTTCACTCCATCGCCGTCACCTCGCCCATCACCCCCTCCGAGCCGCTCCTGCCTTTGCCCGATATCCCTCGGAGCTCGCAGGTGGATCGTGCATGGGTGCCATCTGGCACAAGTGATGCCCGCCTAAGTTATATCTCATGTCATCCGAATAGATATATAATTCCGCAGCGGAGATTATGATATGTCACTTTCGAAGGCCGAGCTGAACGCCAGTCTGCATTCCCTGGCGAAACGCTATGCAGAAATGGCCACGGAAATGCTGGGAGATCAAATCATATCCATAGCCCTCTACGGATCCGTGGCCCGCGGCCAAGCAGGCCCCAACTCTGACATCGATCTGTTCATCGTCTTAGAGGAGGCTCCTTCAGGAATGCTGGCCCGACGCCGCCTTCTTGACCCGGTGCATGAATCCCTCGCTTCCGAGCTGGACGGGCTCTGGCGGCAGGGCATTTATGCCGATCTTATAGAGGTGATCCGTACAGTGGCCGAGGCCAGACAATACCATCCCCTCTATCTGGATATGTCCCGGGAAGCAATCCTGCTTTATGACCGGGATAGGTTCATGGAGAGCATACTGGATGCGGTCCGGATGCAACTGGAGATGGGAGGGGCAGAGCGCAAGGTCATGGGCAGGTTATGGTACTGGGATTTGTCCGGCTTTTCTTTCCCTAAACAGCAAAGAGGCCTGGAATATGGTGGTTAGGCGCTCTCAGGAATCCGTATGGAGATGAGCAGAGCGGCGTTCCACCAGAAAAGCTGTATACCAAAGAAGATGGAAGGGAAGCACTATCAAAGGCGCGGGAAGTCTTGGATGATTGTGATCATCGAGGGCAGGGCTTCCATCTGAATGGCGCTGCACAAGTTGCACCCTTCCCCTGCGGCAGCCATCGCTTTCTACGATCCCCGCCTGGGGGCGGTGGTGGTGGCAACCCACAGCCATGCAGTGGCAGGTGGGCCAGGTGGTGGATGTGACGCTGCCTGTGGAGAAATAGCGGCGCTGGACTTGATTTGTGGTCACGCTTGCAGTTCAACTGAGCCCGGCTGGAGAATATTAGCCTTATTATAATCCAGAACCATCAACGGCTCGCCCCGATTGTATCCAAGCCACCCCTGCATTGAGGTGGGGCAGGGCGCCAGCGAGCGCAACATCCTTGAGCATGCCGTGCACTGAAAAGCAGCTCGTGCAGATCAGTATTAGCCATAACTACTTTTAAATTCCTTCCGGGCATATAGAGTCATGATATGTTCGCAGAGTACATTCAGGCAGCCTTGGAGCGATCAGTCTATAAAACGCTTGAAGGAGAGGACGAGCCGATCTTTGTATCGGTCCCTGAGCTTCCCGGCGCATGGGCAACGGGCAAGACGGTAGAAGAGGCCAGAAAAAGGCTTATTGGAGTTATCGAAGAGTGGATACTTCTAGGTGTCCGACTGGGGCATCCAATCCCTCCTATCGGTGGCCATACCATCAGCTCCCCGCAGGAGTCGGTGACTGTTGCCGAGTAGGCTCACTGCAGTATTTCGTCGGGATCTGATCAAACGATTGAAAAGCCTGGGATTCTCTGGGCCTTACGCTGGACCGGATCATGCATTCATGGTCCGAGGATTCGCTCGCATCAGAATTCCCAATCCTCATAAACAAGAAATAGGCATAAGCTTGCTTGTTGCATAAGGGATAAAAAAATGTACGTTCCCATCATCTACTCCCTCCCATCTTCTCGCCCATCACTCCTGCCGAGCCGTTTCCGCTGCTGCCCGCCATCCCCAGGGGCTCGCTGATAGCACAGCTCGCCAGCAGCGGCCATCGCCTTTTATGATCCCGCCTGGGGGTTGGTGGTGGCCACGCACATCCATGCAGTGACAGGTGGGCCAGGTTGTGGATTGACCCTGCCGGTAGAGCAATTATTTATGGTCATGCAGGCTTTTTTTGCCTTGGCTGGCAAATAACAGTTCTATTTTTTATGCTTGTCTGCATAATGCAGCGCAAGTTATTTCTTTTCATATTTCTATAGTTAATTCATCATGTTCGCCGAATATATCAGAGCCGCTTTAGAGCGAGCTCAGTACAAGACAATTGATGATCCAGAGCCTATTTTCGGTGAAGTTCCTGAGCTTGATGGAGTCTGGGCAACTGGAAAGACTGTGGAAGAGTGCCGCAGAGAGCTAATTTCCGTAATTGAGGGTTGGATTGCACTGAGGCTTCGAATGGGCGACTCTATTCCACCCATTGGCAATGTGGGCATCAACGTATCCACGGAGCCGATATCAGTTGTCTAAGCTTGTTCCCGTATCAAGACGAGAGCTTATCCGACGGTTAAGTATGCTGGGATTTGAGGGGCCTTTTCCAGGATCCGGCCACTCATATATGGTCCGTGAGCATCTATATGTAAAAATACCAAATCCGCATCACGGAGATGAAATCGGGACAAGTCTGCTTGCTGAGATCTTAAGAAAGGCCAAGATTGGCCGTGATGAATGGTTTTCTGCCAAGTGAATTGGCGGGCCATGCAAGCAAGGGTATTTGTAAGGCTCCTCGTGAAGCCTCGTGCAAACTAGAAAAAGTACAAGCCATGAAATGCCTTCTCTCGTCGTCTACTCCATCGCCGTATCCAAGCCATCCCGGCGTTGAGGAGGCCCAGGGCGCCAGCGAGCGCAACATCCTTGAGCATGCCGTGCACTGAAAAGCAGCTCGCATGAATAGATCGGACTTCTTTAAAATCCTGCCGGTGGAAAAGCAGGGCAATAGGATCGATTTGCCGGGGCAAGAAGGGCAATGATCATTAAATTAGCTCCAGCTCATCCCTTAAAATACCTCTCAATCCTGTCCAGCCCATCAGCTATCTTCTCTCTGGAGTTGGCATAAGAAAACCGCAAGTATCCTTCTCCATTGGGCCCAAAGTCAATGCCTGGAGTGACTCCCACATGGGCTTTTTCCAGAATATCGAAGGCCAGAGCATAAGAATCTCCAGATAAATGCCGAGCATTGGCGAAGACATAAAAAGCTCCCGTCGGCTCAACGGTAATTCCAAAGCCCATCTCTCTTAATCGCTGGACCATGAACTGCCTCCGCTGATTGTAAATCCTCTTCATCTCCGCCACATCCGGGCCGGTCTCCTCTAAAGCAGCAATCCCCGCCCTCTGAGCAAGGGAGCTGGCGCAGATGAAGAAGTTCTGCTGCATCTTCTGAATGGGCCGGACGAACCTCTCCGGAGCGATCAGATAACCCAGCCTCAGACCGGTCATGGCATAGAGCTTGGAGTAGCCGTTCAGCACAAAGGCATGGTCTGTGAACTCCAGGATGGAATGCTCCTTTCCTTCATAGACCAGTCCGTGATAGATCTCATCGGAGATGATGTATGGACCAAGCCCGGCAATGGCCTTCAAGTTCCCCTCCGAAAGGAGGTTTCCAGTGGGATTGGAGGGGGAGTTTATCAGAATGGCCCGGGTCTCGTCCCCGATCCGCTCTCGGATCGCCTCCGCCCTCAGCTGGAAACCGTCCTTTTCATAGACCGGAACCCTTGCCGGCACTCCCCCCAGGAAGCTTATGAAATTGGGATAACAGGAGTAGCCTGGATCGGAGAGTACCACCTCCTGGCCCCTCTCCAGGAGAGCGGAGAAGACAAGCATCATCGCCGGCGAGGTGCC
>WOYM01000010.1 GCA_011620785.1 Methanothrix sp.
TTGTCGATAAGGACGACGGAGTATTGATATGTTAATTAGGAACTGCTACACTAGCAGCTGCGACGCTCCGTAGATGGATATTATGAACCCAAGCAGGGTGTAAGACGCCCCCAGGTCCATAACATAGTTGGGAAAGAACGGTGCGACCAGAGTGAACCCCAGGACGGCGACGAATACCGCTAGATAGAGGGGCCAGAGCGAACCGAAATCCTTGGTTATTTGCATCCTGTCCTAGAACTTCAACTCCATGCCCAGAATGGTCTGAGTATTGGTCACTCCGTTTATCTCCCTCACATTCATCACTGCCCGGTTGAGGTCGGAGATGCCTTCCACGTCTACTATGGCGATGAAATCCCTCTCACCGTATACGGGAACGACCTCGCAGATCCCTTTGATCTTCTCCAAGCGATCGTGGACTGCTTTCTCTGTCCCTGGCTCTACATTGATCATTATAAAACCCTTCATAGCCTCTCACCTTGTTGATAGTTCTCGGGCGCTATTACTCTTTTCTCTCTGACCCGCCATCCATCTCGCATTTGGCCTTATCCCCGCTCTGTCCGTCCCTTTCCAGGATCTTTTTCTGCACCATCTCTATCTCATCCTCCAGGCGCTTTAAAGAGAGCTTCTCCCGGGCAAGGTACAGGCAGTTGAGGGCCTCCTCCAGCCTTCCCATAGCGGTTAGAACAACAGCAGTGGACTCGAGGTCCATGGCATCTCCGCCCTTTTCCAGGACGGTATCGTAGGTCTCCAGGGCCTCAGGTAGCCTCTTTTGGTTTCGAAGCAGAAATGCACGGTTTCGCAGAGCATCGAGATTACTCGGATCGAGGGCAAGAGATCGGTCGTAGCTCTCCAGAGCCTCATCGATTCGACCCAGGCCATAGAAGGCCACGCCCAGGTTGTTCCAGGCCTCTGGCATATCCGGATTGGAGGCGGTGACAATTTGGAAGTATTCTATGGCCTTCTCAAAATCCCTTCTCCGGACGCAATCCATTCCTTTGTGAAGCTGAATCTTTTCTTTGCTGTTCATGGATCATCACATGTAGCCCTGAATGGGGGCAGATTCTCCGGATTTTTCCGTGTTACCCTTCTCGCCAGACCCTGCTCCAGGCCTCTTGATTTCCCCAAATTTCTTCTCATAATCCTTGATATGCTCTTCCAGCCATCTAGCCAGCTCCTTGGCAGCTAGGGGGGATAAGATGATCTCCATCTCGATCTTTCTTTCCATGACGGTGATGTTCTTGTTCCCATCTATCTGGATCTTGGGCGAATCATTGTAAAAAGCAATTCTGAAGTCATAGGGGCTGTGGCCGCCTATTGCCCCGATGGCATAGATCTGCTTGAACTCGGAGCTGCGCGTGGTCTCTACAGATACTTCCATAGACCGAATTATGGTCTCAAGATTAAAAAAGATGATGATCTCTTTGCTACGATCTGATCGTCGAACTCATCATCGAAATGTATTTAGACGACCTGGCGTCTTGTTTTCCCGATAATATGATTGGGCTCTTAGGGTTAGAAGACGGTACTCGGGTGATAGGTACCGGTTTTGGTGCGCCCGGCGTTGTCGCGGGCGAACTGGTCTTCACAACCATCATGTCCGGTTATGAGGAGGCGCTGACCGATCCCTCTTATCATGGAGAGATGCTGTTGTTCACTTATCCTCTCCAGGGTAATTATGGGGTGAGCGGGGACGATTTTCAGTCGGACGGGATGTGGCCCAGGGCCATGATCTGCAGGGAGCACTGGGACCGTCCGACTCATCACCGCCTGAACAAAACCCTCAATCAGTTCTTGCTGGGTGAGGGCCGGCCTGGATTGTGCGACGTGGACACCAGGATGCTCACCATTAAGGTGAGAGAGCAAGGGGTGCTGAAGGCCGCGGTTGCCGTGGGGGAGAAGGACGAGATCATGGATCTGGATGTGGTGGGCCTGGCCCGGTCCCAGCCGGACATATCCAGCCAGGACCTCCTGAGGGATGTCACCTGCAAAAAGCCCTACCGGATTGAAGGCCGGGGCAAGAGGATCGCGGTGATCGACCTGGGGATCAAGAGGAGGATATTGAGAAGCCTATCAGATAGGGATTTTGATCTGATGGTGCTCCCTGCACATAGCACGATTCAGGATATTGAAGCGGCTGGACCCGATGCCCTGTTTCTGTCCAATGGCCCTGGGGACCCGGAGAGGGCGGAGAAGGCCATCCAGGCCGTGCGCCATTTTGCTGGAGAGATGCCCATATTTGGCATATGCCTGGGCCATCAGGTCATATCCCTGGCTCTGGGGGCGGAGACCTTCAAGCTCAAGTTCGGCCATCATGGGGGCAATCAGCCGGTCAAAGACCTGGAGAAGGGGATAGTCTACATCACCTCTCAGAACCATAACTTCGCCGTTGTTCCCTCCTCCCTGGAGGGGACGGGGCTGGAGGTCACCCAGCTTAATGCCAGCGACGGGACGGTGGAGGGGATCCAGAGTAAGAGCCTGGATGTCATCGCGGTGCAGTATCACCCTGAGGCCTATCCTGGGCCTCATTGTACCACCGATCACTTCTTCAGCTCAGTGGTGGGGGTCATGAACGGCAAGAGCGGCCGGGCTCTGGCGGGGAGGGGATAGAGAATGCCTAAAAGAGCGGATATACATAAGGTCCTTCTCATAGGTTCGGGGCCCATTCAGATCGGCCAGGCGGCGGAGTTTGATTTCTCCGGGTCTCAGGCCTGCAAGTCCCTGCGCGAGGAGGGGATTGAGGTGGTCCTGGTCAACTCCAATCCGGCCACCATCATGACCGATCCGGACACCGCGGACAAGGTCTATATCGAGCCCCTGGAGCCGGATATCGTCGCCAAGATCATTGAGAAGGAGAGGCCGGATGGAATCATCGCCGGCATCGGCGGTCAGACCGGACTGAACATCACCTCCGAGCTGGCGGAAAAGGGAATTTTAGAGAAGTACAATGTGGAGGTGCTTGGGACCTCAGTCAAATCCATTCAGGAGGCTGAGGACCGGGACCTGTTCAAGCAGGCCATGCAGAAGGTGGGCGAGCCGGTGCCAGAGAGCCGGGCGGTCAACACTCTGGATGAGGCTCTGGAGGTTATGGAGGAGCTTGGTCTGCCCCTGGTGATCAGGCCCGCATATACGTTGGGCGGCTCGGGAGGAGGCATAGCCAAGACCCGGGAGGAGCTCTTGCAGATCTGCGACCTGGGGCTGAAAAGGTCCAGGATCAGCCAGGTGCTCCTCGAAGAGAGCGTGGGGGGCTGGACGGAGCTGGAGTATGAGGTGATGAGGGATAGCAATGATACCTGCATCACCATCTGCAATATGGAGAACATGGACCCCATGGGGATTCACACAGGCGAGTCGATAGTGGTGACCCCCATCCAGACCCTCACCGACCATGAGATTCAGATGCTCAGGAGCGCGGCCATCAATATCATCCGGGCTCTTAAGATCGAGGGGGGCTGCAACATCCAGTTTGCGGTCAAGGATGGCGAGTACCGGGTGATCGAGGTCAACCCCCGCGTATCCCGCTCCAGCGCCCTGGCCTCCAAAGCCACCGGCTATCCTATTGCCCGGGTGACGGCTAAGATCGCCATTGGCATGACACTGGATGAGATCAGAAACGATGTCACCCGGGAGACGCCGGCATCCTTCGAGCCGATGGTGGATTATGTGGTGGCTAAGATCCCCCGCTGGCCGTTTGACAAGTTCGTCCGGGCGGACAAAACCCTTACCACCGCCATGAAGTCCACCGGCGAGGTGATGGCCATCGGCAGGAGCTATGAGGAGGCGCTCTTGAAGGCCGTACGGTCTTTGGATATCGACAAGGATTTCGGATACAAGGGAAAGTATGCCGCCTGGACGGACGAGGAGCTGCGGGATCTGCTAGTGAATCCCACAGACGACCGACTGTTTGCCATCTATGAGGCTCTGAAGAGGGGGACCAGTCCCGAGGAGATATCGGATATCACCGGCATTGGGCCCTACTTCATCTACCGGATTGTAAATATCGTTCGGATGGAGGAGGAGATAAGGCGAGCTAAGGGAACGAACGAAAATTCCGTTATGGATGCGGATACCCTGCGCCGGGCAAAGAGGGTGGGATTTACCGATGAGAAGATCGGATCGATGGTGGGACGAAGCCGGGAGGAGATAGCTGACCTGCGCCGATCCCTGAAGATCATTCCCACCTTCAAGATGGTGGATACCTGCGCTGCGGAGTTTGAGGCCACCACTCCCTATTACTACTCCTCCTACGATACCCAGTGCGAGCTTGTGCCCTCCGGCCGGAAGAAGATCCTCATCCTGGGCTCGGGCCCTATCCGGATCGGACAGGGGATAGAGTTCGACTACTGCACCGTTCATGCGGTCATGGCCCTGCGCGAACAGGGTATCGAAGCCCATATCATCAATAACAATCCAGAGACCGTCTCCACCGATTATGATACCTCGGACAAGTTGTTCTTCGAGCCGGTCACCCTGGAGGATGTGATGAACATCATTGAGAAGGAGGAGCCCTACGGCCTGATGGTGCAGTTCGGCGGCCAGACGGCCATCAACCTGGCTCTCCCTCTGGAAAAGGAGATCGCTCGCCTGGGGCTGAAGACGAGAATTCTGGGCACCTCGCCTGACAGCATCGACCTGGCTGAGGACCGGGAGCGGTTCAATGCCCTCATGACCAGGCTGAACATCCCCCAGCCCAATGCGGGCATCGCCTTCTCACCGGCTGAGGCGCGGGAGGTGGCGGCAAAGATAGGCTATCCTGTCCTGGTCCGGCCGAGCTACGTTTTAGGGGGCAGGGCGATGGAGATCGTCTATGATGAGAAGGGACTGGACGTCTACATGCAGGAGGCGGTGCGGGTATCGAGGGAGCATCCGGTCTTGATCGACGACTTCCTGCAGGATGCGGTGGAGATAGATGTGGATGCCGTCTGCGACGGGACGGATGTCCTGATTGGGGCGATCATGGAGCATATCGAGGAGGCGGGCATCCACTCAGGCGACAGCGCCTGCATGATACCGCCCCAGACATTGCCCGGCGTCGTCTTAGAGGTGGTGCGGGATTATGTGCGCAAGATCGCCCTGGGCCTGGGTGTGATCGGTATCGTCAACCTGCAGATGGCTTACAAGGACGGCACAGTTTATGTCCTGGAGGCCAACCCCCGATCCAGCCGGACCATACCCTTCGTCTCCAAGGCCACCGGCCTGCCCCTGGCCAAGATAGCGGCCAATGTGATGATCGGCAAGTCATTGGCCGAGCAGGGGTACACCAGGGAGCCTAAGGTGCCCTATGTGGCGGTAAAGGAGGTTCTCCTGCCCTTCGATAAGCTGCCCGGGGCGGATGCCCTCCTGGGCCCGGAGATGAGGTCCACGGGAGAGGTGATGGGCATTGACTACCAGCTGGGCCTGGCTTTCTTCAAGGCGGAGCTGTCGGCCTACAATCCCCTGCCCCTGGGGGGAGTGGTCTTCATATCGGTCAAAGACGAGGACAAGGCGGCGGCGGCTGTGGCGGCGAGGAAGCTCGTCGATGCAGGCCTGGTTATAATCGCCACGGACAACACTGCGGAGTACCTGAAAAAATCGGGCATAGCAGTGGAGAGGGTGCAGAAGATCTATAACGGCAGCCCCAATGTGCTGGATTATATGAAGCGTGGGGAGGTGAAGCTGATAATCAACACTCCCACCACCAAGCAGTCGGTGAAAGACGGCTACCAGATCCGGAGGAGTGCGGTGGACTATCATGTGCCCTATATCACCACCATCCAGGCGGCGCAGGCGGCGGCCGATGCCATTCTCCTCGCCGGGAAGGATCAGGTCACCATCAAGGCCCTGGATGAGTACCATCGGGAGGTCTATTACACCTGAGGGGGTTGGGGGAGTTGGGCAGGATGGCGGGTAAGATGCATTCTCGTCCCTGCAGAATTCTCTCCCAGCGTGCCCCCCTTCTGCCTGACCGAAGCCTTTATCTGCGAGGAAAGATAGGAAACCTGCTTGCGGGCCCGTGGTCTAGCTGGTTATGACGTCGCCTTGACATGGCGGAGGTCATGCGTTCGAATCGCGTCGGGCCCACCTATCTGCCCAAGTAGCTCAGTTGGGAGAGCGTCAGACTGAAGATCTGAATGTCCCCGGTTCGAGTCCGGGTTTGGGCATATATTCTCTAAGCAAACAGTTCTATTGATGTTTATTCATGTGATTGTGGGGCCCGGCAATATCTTGCCGTCTGTCGGAGGATGTCAGATAAAATAGATCAAATTCCTTCTTTTCGGCAGAACTCATCAAAGTCCATGTACTTGTCTTTCTCTTTAAATACATAGGGAGCGCGGAGGGTCACGAATTCCCCCTCCTTTTATGATGTGATTGTTTCTGGATCCCATCTAACCGAAGCGCGCGGCCCGAAGCATACCCCATCCCTTTAGGGTGGGGTGGCCGCGCGCAGTTTGATTGTATGGTTGATGCGGTTGACGTCAGGAAATAAACAAATTAAATTAAAAGGGAAGCGATAGCAGCATATCCTGCGGAGTAGTGAACGAACTGCATCACCAGAGGTGCGATGCACTCTCCTGGCAGGCCGAGGACTATCAGCACCGGATCGAAGACAAGCGTCATATTTTCAAGCGAGCCCGCCCTCATGAGCAGGTCCATAAAAACCATCGTGCAAACCGAAATGGGCAGCACCTTCATTAGTGTCGGAATTGAGTTCGAGACGCCTTTCCTTACAGCTCCTCCATTCATTCTGAGTTTCACAGCATCCTGTCTGCCGATCGAGCAAGTCTGAGACGGCCTTGTTAACCTGGAATAAACCAGGGCAGAGATGCTCTGAAGGAAGCTTGAGAGCAAACTCAATAGGACAAAGGCGGTTCCGACTTTGAGCCCCAGGGGAGCGATGGAGATAGGGGCCTGCACCAGAAGGACGTACTCTCCAAGGGCTATGGGAAATGTGCTTATCAGAATGGATAGTATTATTTCGGTCTCTTTGGCCTCACCATTCCTGTATAATCCTGCCAGCGCAGATCTTCCGGCTATTACATTGATGGTAGAAGCGAGAACAGAGACCATGCAGCACTCGGGGAGGTTCGATGCTCGGCAAAGCCACCTTGAGGGCGTGGATAGGCTGGCCAATATATTCGTCTCCGCCACGACGCTGGCCAAGACAACGCCTATGATCACCATTGCCACCATGTTGAAGAGGCTTTCAAGCAGAGGCATGAAACGGCTGATCGTCCCTCTGATATTAAATGCTATTACCTATAGGGAAGTCAGCTTTAATCAGAGCAGATGTATTAGAAACAGCCTAACCTCCCGGCTCAATTAGGAGCATAAACCAGTCAACCTCAATTTTAAAGCC
>WOYM01000054.1 GCA_011620785.1 Methanothrix sp.
TGGTTGTCTTAGTAGATCCAAGAAATACGTCAAAGATGTGTTCTAGGTGTGGTATTCTGGTTCAAAAAGATCTATCTGAGAGATTCCATAATTGTACTCAATGCGGGCTTTCGGTGGATCGAGATTGGAATGCGGCAATCAATATACTCAGATTGGGGCTACAATCTGTCGGAATCAAAACCGTAGAAGCCTGCCCCTTTTAAGGGGCGGGAGTAGTCACCTCTTTTTGAGCCTCTTCCTCCCTAGCTTCCATTCCACCGCTCATCCGATCACTGGGGCCCTTTGAATTCACAGCTCTGGAAAGGGAGATGCGACTGCTGGTCTCTTTTCAAGCCACCTTCATCTCCCTCTCCAGCCTGCGGACGGTATCCCGAAGCTGAATGGCCCTCTCGAACTCCAGACGCTCCGCCGCTGCCATCATCTCCGCCTCCAGCTCGATGATCGCGTTTGGAATATCCGATTTTGGAATATGCCTGGTGTCGGTGATCTCCACCACCTTTTCCCGGATGGGTTTCTTGATGGTCTGAGGGATGATGCCGTGCTCTTGGTTGTATGCCATCTGTAGAGCTCTGCGCCTCTCCGTGGTCTCCATCGCCTTCTTTATGGAGCCGGTCATCCGGTCAGCATAGAGGACCACCCGGGAGTTAGCGTTCCTTGAGGCCCGGCCGATGGTCTGGATCAGGCTCTTCTCATCCCGGAGGAATCCCTCTTTGTCTGCGTCCAGAATTCCTATGAATCCCACCTCAGGGATGTCCAGCCCCTCTCGGAGGAGGTTGATTCCCACCAGGACATCGAATTTGCCCAGCCTCAGCTCACGGATGATCTCTGTCCTCTCCAGAGGCTGAATCTCCGAGTGCAGATAGCGGGCCCGAATATCATTCTGGCTCAGATAATCGGTCAACTCCTCTGCCAGCCGTTTGGTGAGGGTGGTAACCAGTGCTCGATCCCCTCTCGAGATCGCTCCGGAGATCTCGGTCATCACATCCTTCACCTGCCCGTCGATGGGCCTGACCTCCACCTCCGGATCGAGAAGGCCGGTGGGGCGGATGATCTGCTCCACCGGGGATTTCGAATGCTCGAGCTCATAGTCTCCTGGGGTGGCGGAGACGAATATCACATTTCTCATGAACCGCTCAAACTCCTCAAAATCAAGCGGCCGGTTGTCATAGCTGCTGGGCAGCCGGAAGCCATAATCCACCAGGTTCTTCTTGCGAGACCGGTCGCCTCTGTTCATCGCCCTGAGCTGGGGGAGGGTCTGATGGCTCTCGTCGATTATGAGCAGAAAGTCATCGGGAAAATAGTCGATCAAACAGTATGGAGGCTCTCCTGGCAGGCGGCGGTCAAAATGGCGGGAGTAGTTCTCAATTCCCTTGCAGCTTCCGGTCTCTTCTATCATCTCCATATCATGCATTGTTCTCTGCCGGAGCCGGTGGGCCTCGATCATCCCAAGATCTTGAAGCCTCTCCTCCAGCTCAGCTTTTATGGAGTCGACCGCCGCTTTCAGCTCGTTCTCCGGTATGACATAATGCCTGGCCGGATAGACGAAGAAGTAGCTCATATCCTCAACTCTCTTGCCGGTGATCCTGTCGACCTCAGAGATCCTCTCTACTTTATTTCCAAAGAGCTCAATTCGAATGATGTTGTTGAAGTAGCCGGGGATTATATCGATGGTCTCGCCGTTGACCCGGAAGCGTCCTGGAGAGAGGTCCAGGTCTGAGCGCTCATAGAGGATGTCCACCAGCCTTCCCAGGATATCCTTTCTGGAGATCCTTTCATTCACCTTCAGCTCAAACCCCATGCTCTGGAAGTTCTCGGGATTGCCCAGGCCGTAGATGCAGGAGACGGAGGCCACTACTATCACATCCCGGCGGGAGAGGAGCGAAGCGGTGGTGGCCAGCCTCATCTGCTCTATCTTGGGATTGATGAGAGAGTCCTTCTCTATGTACTGATCCTTTGAGGGGATATACGACTCCGGCTGATAGTAGTCATAATAGGAGATGAAATATTCAACCCGGTTATCCGGAAAGAACTCCTTGAACTCATTGTAAAGCTGCTCAGCCAGGGTCTTGTTGTGGACGATCACAAGGGTAGGCTTCTGAACTTTTTGAATGACATTGGCTACTGTATAGGTCTTGCCTGAGCCCGTGACCCCGATCAGAGTCTGGAACCTCTCATTCCTTTGCAGGCCCAAAACAAGCTGATCTATGGCCTCCGGCTGGGAGCCGCAGGGAGCAAAGCTGGAGTGGAGGCGGAACTGCTGCTCAACCGGACGGTGCTGGGATAGAGAATCTTCTGCCATGCTCGATGGCAGGCATGATCTTCGGTGCTAATAGCTTTTGCCCTGCACAATGGCTAAATAATCCGGAGACAGAGGTCAAGAGGGATGAAATCAGAAATCAAAGAAGAATTAAACCAGGAGAGGGTAAAAAGCGAGCCCATCTCCATACAGGATCTGCATAAGCTCTATGATCCAGTAAAAAAGCAGATAGAGGGGAGACTGGAAGAGTTTCAGCACATATGGGAGACAGCCAGCGACGAGGACCTCTTCAGGGAGCTGGTGTTCTGCCTTCTCACCCCCCAGTCCAAGGCCAGGATATGCTGGAGGGCGGTGGAGAGGCTGGAGAGGAAATGCCTTATCGCTTCTGGAGAGCCATGCCAGGTTCAAGAAGAGCTGGTGGGCGTGAGGTTCAACCAGCGGAAGGCGGAGTATGTATGTCTTGCCCGGTCAATGTTCAGCCATCGATCCCTTCGCACCACTCTGGCCGGATTTTCCAGTCATGCCGCGGCCCGGGAGTGGCTGGTGGCGAACGTCCTGGGCCTTGGCTATAAGGAGGCCAGCCATTTCTTGAGGAACGTCGGCCTGGGGGAGGATCTGGCCATTCTCGACCGGCATATCCTCAAAAATCTGGCCCTGCTGGGAGTGATAGATAAAGTTCCCGAATCTCCCACTAAGAGGCTTTACATTGAGATCGAGAGGCAAATGACCGCCTTCTCTTCCCAGGCAGGAATTCCTATGGGCCAGCTTGATCTATTGCTCTGGTACAAGGAAGCGGGAGAGATATTCAAGTAATTAAATATCCCTGGACAGTCGCGAGAGCCTGTTTATTATCCATTTGGTCAGGAAACCGGTTAAAAAGCAGATGAACATTATGCTGAAGACCCCATCTCCGATACCGTCATTCAGCGCTATCAGTCCAGAGCTAGATATCAGATAGGCCATATAACCGAAGACCATGCTGATCAGGGGTATGGCCATATACCAGAGCCTCTTGTACCGGGTGGCCAGGCCGTAGCGGCGCAGGTCTTCTGCCACTCCGGTGAGGATCTGAGCTGATGCCCCCAGGCCGGCGAAGAACGAGGACCAGAGAGGGACATCGAGAATCTCCGCTTGAGGATACTGATAGATCAGCATGCTGAAAAATAGGATGGCCAGTACGGCAAATACTATAGCATAAAGGCCGTAGAGCTGGAAGAAGTAGGAGATCGTTCTCAGGCTATGGAACCGGGAGCCTCTGATATTGATCTTGGCCTCGTTGACGGCACTTGTGAGCTCATAGTTCGCCCGATCGCAGTAGAGAAATGAGTCGGAGAGGTTCTCCTTGTTGAACTCCTTTAGGGCGAGGACATAGAAGTCATAGGCATCCTTTATGTCTATAGAGCTTCTGTGAGCGGCCTGAAGCGTGCGGTCGAGCCTCTTGAGGTCTATCTCCAGCTCAGAGCACGACTGCGGGATGGAGCATGATTTGGAGTTCACACTATAGTAACTCGCTAAATTAATATTTATAGTTTGCGCGGCGCGATCCCTTTTCACATAATTTAAATAATTTTAAACGATTTGAATTTGTGATTGATAACAAATAGCCCGATTATATTCCGAATAAGCTCTTTAAGGACTTATTATTAAGTATGATATATTTTTCATCAAATATGTTCGTTATTTTGAATGGAAGAGATTTTATTTAGAATATAAATTATATAAAACATTTAGAAGTATCACGTATTATTTTCAGCCGACCATAGCAAACCTCCTGGCATTTCTTATCTGCTGCATTATCTTTCTTTTGAATGAGACTCTGTTCCTTCCACCACCCGAGGGGGTGGCCATTCTCTCAGATATTGTTATCTGATGCAATTCATCGATCATGCTCTCTGCTATGAGGCAGCACTCATCCGTTCCCCGGCCTGATCCATCTCGCCCATCTTTATCCATTTTTGTCATAAGTATTAATTGAACATCTTGCTTAAAAAATTTTTCCTTGCATAGAAACTTGAAGTGGATGCATAAAAGCAGTGCAGATCATCTCGACTCCTTTTCTCTCATCATCTCCGGTCATGCTTAATACCACAAAGGACAACAGTATTCCATGCTTGAAGATCAGATCTTCTGCCCAGCCTGCGGCACGGATACCGACCATTCCCTGATTAAATCCGGACAGGAGAACCTAGTTCGCTGCGATGACTGCGGAAATGTTCATCCGGTTGAGGTGAAACGGGAGCGTTTGGTCAACCTCAAGGTGATCGTCAATTGGGATGACCGCGCTCTGCCCCATTTTATAACCATCCGGGCAAATGAGTTGCTGAACGTCGGAGATGAGCTTTTGGTGGACGATCCAACAAAGGATGTGGTGATGACCCAGATCACTTCTCTGGAGACGGATCGCCGTGTCAGGAGCGCTCTTGCCGAGACTGTGAAGACCGTCTGGGCAAGGGCTACGGACGAGGTGCCGCTGAGGATAACCGTATTTCGAGGGGGCAAGAGCCATCCCCTTAAGATCACAGTTCCGGGAGATGAGCTCCTGGAGGTGGGCGAGAAAAGGAGGGTGGAGAACTTCCAGTTCATCATAGTCAAGATTAAGCTGCGTGGAGAGGGATTTGCCGACGCGGCTGAGGCCAAAAACATAGTTCGGGTTTGGGGACGGGAGATCTGATTATGGAACCGGGCAAAAGGCTTCTTGACGGCATGCGAGGCAGGATAAATGAATCAGTCCTGGAAGCCATGGCCCGCGTTCCCAGAGATAGATTCGTTCCCGCGCAGCTTCGAGATAGGGCTTACGAGGACCTTCCCCTGCCCATAGGATTTGGTCAGACCATCTCCGCCCCCCATATGGTGGCCATAATGTGCGACCTTCTTGATATCAGGCAGGGAATGAATATCCTGGAGGTGGGCGGTGGAAGCGGCTACCATGCGGCCGTGCTGGCGGTTCTCGCCGGCCCTGAGGGCCAGGTCTACTCGGTGGAGAGGATGCCTGATCTCGCTGCGGTTGCCAGAAAAAATCTGCAGGCGGCAGGAATTGAAGGTGTCACCGTGATTGAGGGCGACGGCAGCCTGGGCCTTCCAGAGCATGCTCCCTACGACAGGATCAGCGTTGCTGCATCAGCTCCCAGGATTCCCGAACCCCTAAAAGAGCAGCTCCGGATTGGAGGCAAGATGATACTTCCGGTTGGAGAGACATCACAGGAGCTGGTCTTAGTCACCAGGAAAAACGGCTTTGCCGTGGAGCAAAAGATAGGAGTGATCTTCGTCCCCCTCATCGGCAAAGAGGGATTTGGAGAACGGCAGATTTGATATATTCGGCTGAATGATCAATCTGACAAGATGAGGCCAATAGCGATAATAATCATGGACGGCTTCGGCATAAGCCCCACCCAGGAGGGAAATGCCATTGCTAATGCCCGCAAACCCAACCTGGAGCGATTGTGGAAGGAATATCCCACCACCACCCTCAAGGCATCCGGCCTGGCGGTGGGTCTGCCCCGAGGCCAGATGGGAAACTCCGAGGTGGGACACCTCAACCTGGGCGGGGGAAGGATCGTCTATCAGGACCTGACCAGGATCAGCCTGGCGGTGGAGAAGGGCACATTTGCCATTAATCCCGTTCTGCAGGAGGCCATGAATCTGGCCCGAAGGGGGGGCAGTAAGCTTCACCTGATCGGCCTTCTCTCCGACGGTGGGGTGCATAGCCACATCACTCACCTTTACGCCCTCCTGGAAATGGCAAGATCCATGGATCTCTCCCGGGTATTCGTGCATGCCATTTTAGATGGCCGGGATGTGCCTCCCCGCAGCGCTCTTGGCTATTTCCGGGATCTGGAGGAGAAATTCTCTCAGATAGGCACGGGCAGCACGGCCACTGTGAGCGGCCGCTACTACACCATGGACAGGGACCGCCGCTGGGAGAGAGTAGAGAAGGCCTACCGCTGCCTGGTTTATGGCGAGGGTCTGCGGGCGGAAAGCGCAGAAGAGGCAGTAAGAAATGGATACGACCGGGGGGAGAATGACGAGTTCATCATGCCCACAGTGGTGGATGAGAGGGGCATGGTGGATGATGGGGATAGCATCATCTTCTTCAACTTCCGGCCGGACAGGGCCCGAGAGATAACCCGCGCTTTTGTGGACAGAGATTTTCAGGAGTTCGCCACCAAACCGATCCGGGTCCATTACACCTGCATGACCCAGTATGATGCCACCCTGAACGCACCAGTGGCCTATCCAGCGGAGAACCTCATTGATACCCTGGGAGAGGTGGTCAGCCGGGCAGGATTAAAGCAGCTGAGGATAGCTGAGACTGAGAAGTATGCCCATGTCACCTACTTTTTCAATGGGGGAAAGGAAGAGGTCAATCCGGGAGAGGATCGGGTGCTGATACCCTCGCCAAAGGTGGCTACCTATGACCTGCAGCCCCAGATGAGCGCTTATGAGGTCCGGGACGAGCTCCTTGCCCGTCTCGATTCCGGCCGGTATGATTTGGTCGTCCTCAATTTCGCCAATCCGGATATGGTCGGCCACACAGGCATCTATGAGGCTGCAGTGAGGGCGGTGGAAGTGGTGGACGGCTGCGTGGGTGAGATCGTTAACCGGATGCTGAGTCTGGGCGGAGCGGTCCTTCTGACCGCAGACCATGGCAATGCAGAGAAGATGCAAGATTC
This sequence comes from Methanothrix sp., assembly GCA_011620785.1. GTDB lineage: Archaea > Halobacteriota > Methanosarcinia > Methanotrichales > Methanotrichaceae > Methanothrix. The sequence goes on from WOYM01000054.1 coordinate 6,928, forward strand.
AGATACCTGCCAGCCCCATACTGCCCATACCACCAATCCGGTGCCATTCACCTTAATCACCTCTGACCGGAAAAGCTACCGCTTGCGAGAGGACGGAATTTTGGCTGATGTGGCACCGACTGCACTGGAGCTAATGCATATCCCCCAGCCCGAGGCCATGACCGGAAGGACTCTCATAATATCGGAATGAGTCTTTGGATCATCCCTATGATCTGGATGATCCTGGGCATTCATTTGCCCCAGCAATGACCTCAGAAGCATTTTATAGAAAAGCAGGCAAAAGCCTCCTCTCCTTAGGGGAGGGGATGAATGCCGTACCTGCTGCTACTGAACCCTGGACCAAAAACTATATCTATTTAGGGGTCCAT
>WOYM01000036.1 GCA_011620785.1 Methanothrix sp.
GAGTATCTGTCAATGGTTATATATCGTTAGGTTCATCTCAGCCCGGCTGTACTAGCCAGAAGCTGTGCCGCCTTTATCAGACCCTGGGCCACTACTCCCATCTCCACCTTTTCCACGTCGGCATCTTCGGAAAGAGCTTTAGTCAGAAGTGGGAAGATGTCCTCCCAGGAGAGCCCCAGGATGTTGCCGTTGAAGAGCGTGAGCTTCGGATTGATCAGGCTTCTCAGAAGGGGTGCATCCTTGAACTGATCATAAAGGTCTCCCAGGACAATCTCCAGGTTACTACTATTATCACTACTATTAATTTTAGCAAGTTTCTGCCATTCCTCTTTGCTAGCGCTGATGGATAGACCCGAGCAGGCTAAATTCAGCTCCGGCAGCAATCGATATCCTCCAGCCTCCGGATATCGCCAAGCTGCAAAAGCTAGAGCGAAAGCGGCCAGCTGCACGCAGCGTGGGTCGATCTCCAGGCCGTGCAAGTTCTCCCGCAAAACAGAGTCAACCGCCTCCTGAGTGTAGAGCCCCTCCCTCTCCGATCGCATCGAAGCAAGCATGGGCAGAGCCGCCACCAGGAAGTGGCCCGATCCGCAGCAGGGATCAAGGACCTTCAGCTCCTTCAGGCTCTCCGGCCAGCCATCGAAAGCCCCAGCCGCCGGTGCCCACCTGCCGTCCTCGTTCTGCACAAAGCGCAGATACTCCAGCGGCACCCCCGGTAGTGATGCCTTTTGCCGCAGCTCCTCCTCGCTTTGGGCATTTTTCAGTTCCTCATCGGAAAGCCGCCGGGCCGCCCACCAGGCACCCAGGGAGTTGTCCAGCAGGAAGGAAACCATGTAGGGCTCGGTAAATAGCTGCGTGACAACAGGCAGCTCTCTTGCCCCGATCTTCACCTCAGAGGCGTTGATCTCTTCCTTCTTTTTGGCCTGCCAGAACTGATAGACCCAGCCTAAAGAGTCTGAGGCGGAAAAGACCTCCACTGGGAGTTCGGCCAGCAGCCCTTCCAGCCTCTGCTGATGCTCCGGCGGCAGCACAAGCTGGAAAACTGGCGAATCAGGCCGGAAGATCTGGGGCAGCATCCTGGCAGCAAAGCGAGCGGCCAGCTCCCAGCCGTTCTTTGCTCCTTCCCCGGCAGCCAGATCCTCGCACTCTTCCAGGGTGATGGGCACAGGGTCGACTGGATCGGGATACATGAGCAAGCTGTTCTCTGTCAGGAAGCGAGCGAATAGCATGCGATGCCAATGCTCATAGGCTACCTCTTCGATGAGTCGCAAGATCTCCTGTTTCCCATCAGGCTCTCGGGCATCTCCCAGCTGGCGGCCATGGGCGCGCAGCAGCACGCGCAATTTGCGCTCATCTTCATTGAGGTGGCCATAGGGATTGATCTCCCCAACTCCAAGCTGCTCCAGGCTTGCTCGGGCCGCAACTTCTGCGATGTCCCTGGCCTCTCGAACGGTGCGCTCCAGCTTGCTTCTGAGTGCTTTGTCCAGCGGCTGCATATTACTCATATCCTCGCTTCCTGCTCTTGATCCTGCTTCTTTGTTCTGTAACCTTGATTGGGGTGAGTTGGCTTTTCCGGATAGCGTAATTCAAGCAGCCCTTCTCTGACCATTCTGTTAACATACCTATCTCTCAGAGGATCGGGCGAACGACCCAAAAGGTCTGCAATAACTGCTAAATTCAAGAAATCTTCAGTGCAAATTGCTAAAATAGTCCCCATCATTATCTCTTTTGTGACTTTGCCGCTCTCTCTTACCGGTCGGGCAATTTGCTCAAGCCGCTCCAAATGTTCGGAGCTTACCGGCAAAAGTGGGGAGCTTGTGGGCAAAAGTGGGGAGCTTGTGGGCAAAAGTGGGGAGCTTGTGGGCAAAGGCACGCAGCTAAATTTAGAGTCTTTAGCAGCTTGTCCTGGCTTCGGCAGGATTGGCAATTGAGCTATCCTGTGTCTCAGAAGACCAGCTTCCATTTCAGGAGATACCCCTGCCAGAACATAGAATGTCCCCCGAGTAGCTCCGTATGAATCGAGGAAACCGTCTTTCACCAGAGCAGATAGTGCCATGGTGATATCATGAGGATGCGCCGAGGCCATGCTCTTGAGCCTGGCGTGAGTTACGCTTCCTTCTATTGCCGCCGTAGCTAAAGCAAGCCTCTGCAGCTCGGATAGCCTCTGAAAAGCTGCTCCAAATCTGCTGTCAAGCTCCGAAAGGACTTCTTCAGGGATCAGGCTTACCATTCTCAGGGTCAGTTGGATCAGGTCCGGATCGAATCTCTCCGAAAGGTCAGGCGACCTCCAAAGCTGTTGTTTCCAGTTCCGATAAATCCTCGGGACGCCTGATCCCGCCTGCTCCCCATAACCAATAAGCTGAAACATCTTCTGAAGGTTACGATTTCGGCAATCGCTCATCCCGCCACGAAGCACATCCTCCAAAGATAACCGCATTATTCCAGGATTTCGGAACAGGAACATGTCAGGGCCTTTTACTACCAGTATCGGTATGTGTCCGGAATAATCAGCATGAATGAGTGCATTAATGAGTGCTTCACGAAGTGCTTCATGAACTGGAGTGTCATCCACTCTAGTCGTATTTTCCAGCTTGAAGGGTACTTTGAGATCACTGAAAAGCCTCTTTCTTGTCAGCCTGTAAAAATCATAAAGGTTTCCTGACCAGGTACCATCTGTAGTGACCCTATCGGTCCAGCGAGTTTCATTCGCATCTATCGGACGTTCTTGATAGTCTACAACGTAGTATGGGACGGCATTAAGTATCGAGCGCATCTTGCCGAACATCAGCAGACCAGCAAGGGTCAAACCTTCTTTGTTGGTATCCCTATCGGCAGTCCATCCGCCGATGGAGCGAAGGAAATCGAGATCATTCTGTTCAAGCCAGGGATGATCTGGCTTTGTCGCTTTGAACTTGTTTCTATAGGCTTTCAGAGTGCTTTCATCGAGATCCATTAAATCGAAGTTCTCAAGCATCATTGCGTCCCTGGATTCATCTCCCGCATCAGCAATTATCCTTCGAACTGTCTCATTATCGCATTGGTAATCCCCTTCGTAGTTCCTCCTGTAAGTACCTTCAAAAGGATTCGTCCCAACATAGACCGGTCTTTGATTTCGACGAGCGCGAGGCACTGAGACTTGGATAACGTTCTTGCCCTGATAATTCTGGACCTGAACCATATGGTTTGCCAAGAGGTTGATGCTTACTTGGTTTTTGTTGTTCAAATTATCCCAGAGGGCTTTGAGAACTGACTGTGGCTCTGGAATGCCGATGACTGTGAAGATTCCATTCGGCTTCTCTTCAATTCCCAATAGAATAATTCCGCCATCAGTGTTTGCCATTGCAGAGTAAGTCTCGAAGAAACCCTTGGGCAGCTCGCCCCTTCCATTGCGCCCTGTGGCTTTCTTTGCTTCAAGGTCTACTTCTTCCGCCAAATCCATCAGATCTGTCTCAGCTAAATTGAACATAACTCACTCTTTTCCAGTTGGCTGTGTAAACTCATCTGATTCTTCCTTCTTGCTTTAGAGACGACAGATGCACGTCAAGAGACCAGATGTAGACCCTTAGATGAGGATTCCTGGAGCACTGTCCATGAAAATCGTGGATAATTGAAAGATCCCCAAGGCCCCTTCCCCTCATGGCAGACTCAGGAAAGTCCTTTAGCCATAGCTGCATCTGCTCTGGAGCTAAAAAACTAAGGGGTTTGAAGGGGGAGCATCCGTCAAGGGCTTTTTGAACATAATACACGAAATTTTCTGCTGAGCTTCTCCTCTCTTTTCCATTCCGGATTTGAGCAATGTGGTTTCCACTTTCCAGAATTGTGGCCATGGGTAAGAACAAAGTCTCTCTGTTATCGATTTTGCTTCTGAGAACTCGGATTGCTTCCTTATGATCCGATGCTTTTCCTGGAACATTTAGGATCTCCATGAATACCGTTGTGTCAATAAGACATATTGCTGCCATTTAAGACACCCTTTTCTCCAGATCATCCAGCCAGTCCAATGCAGCCTTCTTACGCTCTTCCGACGTGCTTTTGTCTTTAAGAAAACGATCCAGCACTCGTTTCGTCATCAACTGCCCAAGTGGACCCTGGGCCACAAGTTCAGGATAGCGATCGAGATCTCCCAACCGAACAATACGGCTATCTCCTTCGTCAGGATCCCGGTAACAGCAGAGGACATCTCCCAGAGAGTCATCGGGGAGTGCATCGATCAGGGCAGGATTGTGGGTGGTTAGAAGCACTCGAAGGCTGCGAGCCTTGGAAATCTTTTTGATCTGCAAGACAAGGCTCTCGGCTCGACTGGGGTGAACCCCGTTATCTATCTCTTCTATGATGACCAGCGATCCTTCAGGTGCACTTAGCAGCGTTGCTCCCACGGCTAAAACCCGCAAAGTGCCGTCAGAGAGAACAGGGGCATCCATAGGAATTTCTTTGTTGCCGAAGGATTCTATCAGCACAACCATGACATCGTTTCGATCGGTTACAATGAAATCGATATTGGTAATATCTTGCTCTGGCAGAGAACGAACGAATTCCAGCAACTCTTTCTTAAGTACCCTGTCCTGACAAATATTATGGAGCACGCTGGATAAATTTGAGCCATTCTCCTTCATCTCGTTGTCTTTATAGTAAGAGTAACCTCGCATCGTCGCAGGCTGTGGATCCAGAAATACCACGGTCCTCAAAGCAGATCGAATCTTTTTGACCACAGCAGGAATAACTTTCTGAGATTCCTCGTGATTTTTCTCAAATCGAGCCGGGGTGTCAAGCTGATAGAAGATGGCCTGGCGGTTGGAGCAGGGAATATGGGGCTTATTCCCTCCTCTTTTAAAATTATTGTACATTATACTTATCTCATCCGTGAGAGGGTTGGGTTGGCTATCCACCCGGTAGAGCGGTATAGTATCATACACCTTCGAGACATATTCATCCGTGATTATCAGATGGTCATCAATTAGAGAGATTTGCAGGGTGAGTTGATTCCAGTCATCGATGTTTCCTTCCATCTCGCAGCCGATCACAAGCCCCATTCCCTTATCCCTGAAAAGATTAACAGGTTGCCCGCGCATGAGTGAATCGGCACCGTTGACACTCCTTTCAATGTCATCCAGACGAGTGCCCTTGGCCAGCCTGGATAAAAGCCGGATCGCCTCCAGAGCATTGCGTTTGCCGGATGCATTGGCTCCGATAAAAAAGGTTAGCGTGGAGAGTGGCATCTCTGCCGACTTATAGCTCTTGAAATTCTTGATTGAGATCTTTCGAATCATTGCAATCGTCCTCTGTTTATCGAATCACAACCGGTCCATCAATAAGAGCCGTCTTGAGCTGGTCGGTTACTTCTTTTACCCATGCTTCTATCTCCTCATCGCTCTTGAGTGTTCGACGCGGGATGTTCACGGTCTGCGCTTTCGGCTCCAGTTCTCTGGCCGCCTTTTCCCGCGCGCAGGCAAAACGCTCCGGCAGTGCATCGATCCGATCCTTCCAGGCCTTGAGAGGATGCTTCTGCAGAGCTTTGATGAGGTCCTCTCGTGTTCCTACAGTCAGTGCTTCTGCGGAAGCAATTTCACAGCTTTGCTGAATCTCAGAGCGTTTTTCTTCCGAAAGCTTCTGCCAGGAAGAATCGGCTTTCAGTTGTGCAGTCAAGCTCTCCAGCACTGTTCTATATCTCTGATTGCATGCAGCAAGCTCTCTGCGCAATGCATCTTCAAGCGACTTCACTAAAGGCAAAACCGGGTCGGGATCGGTTAACAACAGGCGCTGGTCCTCTATTGCCTTGGCCTGGCCGCGGATCTCATCTGCGGTCATGATTCCTCCCGAGAGCTTAAGCAGTTCCTGGAGACTCATCCAGGAAGGCCAGCGGCCATCAATTTGCCTGGCAAGCCCATTCCAGTCTTCGAATGCTTGTACAAGGCTTTCCCTATGATTGTAAAGAGCTAAAAGCTGGCCATTTCCAGCCGTCAGCCGAATTTCCCCAAGCAAAGAGGTATCCGGCAATTTCGGTTTTGGAGCGTCGCCTCCCGCACGATTGGCTGAATCCTGCATTTTTAAAAGAAACAGGGGCACAACAGACAGTTCCTCACCCTGTATTGTGGTGATCCCTGCCTTTTGCAGCAGCCTTCGGATCTGAATACGTTGTTCGGTTGTTACTGTATCCGCTTCAACCTTGAATGTCGCTTTTCCAATTGCTTTCCTTTCCAGCTCCTTTGGATCGATCAATTTGCCCTTTTCGTCATGTGCCCGGAGGATTCCATCCACCAGCAATACCTGCAAGCCGCCATCGACTGCATCTCTTGACCATCCAAAAGGCGCATCTTCAAAGTGATCTCGAATCTCCAATCCTTTTTTTCCGCCCGCTACAAAATTTCTGATAGCTTTGCATACAGGATTGTTCTCTGACTTGCCATCGTCGCCGACCGCTTTTAAGGCATCTGGCGATCCGGGCTTGGCCCTGGAATAAACCTTATCCCAGCCGGCATGGTCTGCCATCTCAAACTGCGAGTACAGCCGCCTCAAAGAATTTTCAGCCGCCTCAAGTACCATCATCCGAAGATCATTTCCGACGATCTCATTGCCACCGCTCTGAAAGACGCGAGAGCCCGAGAAGACATCATCCATAAGATCCTTGATCTTTCCATCGGCTCTCTGTTGAACAGTCTCCATGGCAGCTCGCGCTTCCATGCCTTCTGGCGTATTTGGCACGCCTCTTATGTCCAGCGTGGCGCTGGCCGCTTTGTAATCGATCAATTGGTGGCGCAAGTCATCTGCTGAGCGCCTTGAAATAAAGACAAATACGGTTGGGGAATGATTTCCTGCCTGGAGAGCTTCTGCCCTCACGGAGTTCTCATCGATACTCCAACCATCCCGAACCCAGACATAGATTTTATTGTCGTGATCAGCTGGAAGCTGTGAATCAAATACCAAATTGATATCCCTGACCACTTTCGATCTTCCCTGTGTCACAGACAGCTTATTTGCCAGTTCCTTGAATTTACCGCGAATGCGGTCATTGCGCTCTGCTTCTATGCGATGGCTTTGACTAGCAAGCAGGCTGCGCTGGTTCTGAAACTCGTCCGTCCATGCTGCGCTTTCCTCTGTTTGGATGCGGTATTCATCGCCGACTCTCATGAGCAACTCGCATTTATCAAGAAGACTTGGAAGCCTGCTTCGAAGCGCGCTGCTCCCCGATGATATGTCTTCGACCATCAGATCTGCCAGGGTGTCAACAGTAGCTTTAATTCCAATCTCATTATTGCTCCCAGCCAGCTTATTTATGA
>WOYM01000028.1 GCA_011620785.1 Methanothrix sp.
TCTTGCCTTACATACGGCGGATTCCCGATCACCACATCGAATCCTCGATCCTCCCCAGCAAAAGCCTCCGGAAACTCCAGCTCCCAGTGGAAGAACCTCTTCTCCTCCGCAATCTCCTGCGCCCGGCCAAACCACTCTCTCTCCCGCAGCCCTGCCCAGTCCGGGAACTTCTCCGGGCTGAGGTGGCCTTGCAGCTCATAGTAATCATCCTCGTGGACCCTGTTTCCAAAGAACGTGGACAGCCAGACATTGGACAGCTCCGCCAGCCTCCGGGATAGCTCCGACTCCTTGATCTGCCTGAACTGCTCCTCCTTCCACTTCACCATCTGCAGGTTGTCATCCGGCAGGGCGGACATGAGGCTGTATCTGTGCAGAAGGCTGTCCGTGTGGCTCTTCAGCCCAAAGCTCCATAGCGGCGGCTCTTCCGCCTTTGCCCCCGGCAGCACCGTCAGCTTTTCCAGATCCGCGCCGATGAGGGAGTTTCCGCATCGCAAATGGTGGTCTAGGAAGCTGAGCGGCTTGTTTGAGGCCACCGTCTTGAGCCACAGGGAGAGCTTGGCCAGCTCCACCGCCATGGGGTTGAGGTCCACGCCGTAGATGCAGTTTCTTACCACCTCTCTTCTTGCCCAGTGAATGTCGTTTTCCGCTACTGCATCCGAATCCTCGTCTTCCTGCCTGGCGATCTCCCGGGCATGAATGATCTCCCGGGCGATGTAGTCCGTGGCCTCCACCAGGAAATGGCCCGATCCCATGGCAGGATCGAGCACCTTTATGGAAAGCAGCTTTCGCAACAAATCGGTCCTGAGATCTGCATCCATCGAGGCCTCCTCCATCATGGGCTTGATGAGAGGTTCCAGGGTGTTTTTCACAATGTACTTCACAATATACTGAGGGGTGTAAAAGGAGCCTGTGGCCTTCCTCTCTCCTTTGTCCGTCACCAGGTACAGGCCGCCCGCCTCCACGCTATCCGAGACCTTCTTGCTCTCCGCCTCTCTCTTCGGCAGCCAGACCTCTTTTCCCTTCTTGCTCTTCTCCTTGACCGCCACCATCGGCTCGGTGGCAATGTTCAGCCTGTACTCCAAAATGCCCTCATAGATCGATCCCAAATGGCGGATATCTAAAGAGGAATAGTCGACGAAGACCGGGCCGTTCTCGCCCTGGGACCGGGCCAGCAGATCGATGGCCTCCGCCAGATAGGAGTTTCCGATCCTCTTCTCTCTTAGGAAGGGATTTTTGGCCGGATCGAACAGGCCTCCATTGTAGGCCGGGATGTAGAACTCCTCTTTGGAGTAGCCGAAGGCCTCGCTACCGTCATTGATCAGGCGGAACAGATCCCTCAGGCTCTCCCAGTAGGTGGACTGGACGGCGAGGATTTTTTCACCTCGATCCTTCTTGCCTGCAATCTCCTCCTTCAGCCGGCGCAGGCTCATCTCTTTGTAGTGGCGGTTGTCCACCGCAAGCAGTTTTCTGCTCTCCGCATAGAAGATGAATAAAAGGCGGTAGAGCAGACGGAGTGAGTTCTCCTGAACCTCTCTGAGCATCCGCTCCTGATCTTGCGGAACTGTCAGTGGCCATAGCGAGTTTGCTGGCTCGGAGATGAAGCCCTCCGCCAGGACCTTCATCGCCCGGTAGACATTCTCCTGCAGATCTTCGCCCACCTTCTGGGCATATGCTAAGCTTTCCGCCCGAATTTTATCCAGGAAGGAGGGTCCGAGGGGAGTCTCGGGAAAAGCCTCCCTCCGAAAGAAGAGATAAAAATACTTGAATATTGATAGGTCACCGGTCTCTTCGATCCGGGCGATCAGATCAGGAAGGTTCACCTCATAATATGAGTCCATGCTCACGCTTGAGTCCTCATGGTAGAGCCTCCACAGCCTGCCATTGGTGAGGATCGCCCATTTGGGCGGGGTTGCCCTCAGGTAGTTGTCGATCTGAAAGCTGGGGTTGGTCATCTCCCGCAGCACCCTTCCCTGACGGCTCTTATCTAGAACCACATTCCAGGCCTTGGCATCTCCAACGGCCACCGACCTCTTATAAAAGTCATCCGAGCCCTTTTGGGAATAGGCCTCATTCAGCGCCCCAGCATCGGGAAAGAAGGCATAATCGGGCTTCAGGGGATCATGATGCAAACTCTCCTGGACGCCGTAATAGTGGCCCAGGGAATCTAAGACCGGGCGAATCCAGTTGTGCTCCAGATCCGCCTCAACATACCGAGGAAAGTTCTTCTCCTTCTCAAAGAATTTGTCCTTTATCCTGGTGTAGGCCTCCAAAAGACCGGATTCATCCTCCCACTCCGAGGACTTCTGGACCATGTTCTCCAGGTAATGGTTGGAGAAAAGGTTGCTGTTGTTGAACGCGTGCTCTTTAATGGTGACCTCTGCCGCTGCATCCAATTCGCTTCCCTCGATCTGCATTAACCATCGCTTGTACGAAAAGCTTTTGGATGAATGATCTCAAATCAGCTCTACCTTCCCAGTCGATTTGGCCCTTTCGTATAGACTGCTATCCAAAGTCACCAGCGGCACACTTTTTCTCCTGGCATAAGAGATAATCCATTAGGATTGCCCGGTGGGATTGACTGCCGGAGACGGTCCCTCCCCTGTAATTTTTCCGCAAATGATCGCAGTCTTTTAATAGGAATAATTATATTAGCACTTTCGCGAGAAAACCGAGGCGCAGCGGATAAATGCCCAGCACAAAATATACCAGAATAGAGATCACTCCCGAGGCTTACAGGGCCCTTGAAGCCGAAGCTATTCTGCAGGAGAAGACACTGAAGAAGCTAGCCTCCGAGCTGATCTTGCGGGGCATTTCCAAAGAGGCTCTCGATTTTATCAAGAAGGCAGGGGAATCAAAAAAAAGTCGTCGGGCTCTGGACAGCAGCGCCATGGAGAGGGCTATTGAGGAGATCGGGGCCACCAGGATGAGCTTCGATCAAACTATTCTGGAGAAGATGCACGATATCATCCAGGATGAGGGCTATTCCGAGGGAATGCTGTATGCCGTTCAGAACACCGCCTCCATGCAGAGAGATGAGCTTCACCGGGTGCTGAACATTTGCGAGCGCCACGGCCTGACCAACATTCTGGCCGCGGATATCATCCTGAACCTGAACAAGATCGAGTCCAGCACGAGATGAGAATTTGATCAAAATCGGCTCAGGGATTATGTATCTTTGCCCGCACTCTGCCCATCAACCTGTTCCCTTTTGGCCAGGCCAAGGCCGATGAACATCAATGGCGCCCCCAGTGTGACCCAGAGCCCTGCCTGCATGCTCCTAATGTAGCCGAGGGCCCAGTCGGCTGCCTCTATCTGCATCGCCTCTTTCAATCCATACCAGATCAGGACCACTCCTATCATTCCCAGGAGATAGCGGACCAGACGCCTGGATAGTGGATGGGCTCTCCAGTTGCGGCCAGAGCATTGGCCTCCCAGGCAGAGGGCATCTGCCAGGCACCCATGCCGGCCAGGCTCAGGAGATAAAGGGCGATGATAGCAAGAGATGCCAGGGTTGCGAGCAGGATCTGTCCTTTAAGATTCATTCTTACGATCTTCTAGCCGAAGACCTCCCGGTAGAAGCTCGCTGCTCTCTGGGGATTCTCTGCCATTGGCTTGCTCCTCTTCCTGAGAGTGACCATTCTCCGGTCCTGGACAAGATGATGCATCGACCGGCTGCTTCATGATTATGACATTCTGATATGGGTACGGAATCTCAATTCCCTCTGCATTAAACCTCTTTTTGATTGCTTCCCTTATTTCACATCCGGTTTCATATGACACACTCCTGCTGGGAACATAAAAGGTCAGGCGCAGATTAACGGCAAAGTCTCCCAGCTCAGTGAGGCGGACATTGATCTCTTTATCCTTCAATACATGGGGATGTCTTTTGGTCTCCTCTATGATTATGCTCCGAGCCTTATCGATATCTGAAGAGTAACCTATACCGAAATCCACCGGCCAGACGATCACAGGATTGTTGAAGCTCCAGTTCACAATAGAGTCAGAACCCATAATCTTATTTGGGACAATTACCCTCCGCTCATCCCAGGTGCATATTATCGTATGGCGCAGGGTTATATCCTCGATATGGCCGTACTCGCCCGCGAAGTCGACGTAGTCGCCAATGCGTATGGGCTTGAAGATGGCCAGGAAGATCCCGGATATTATATTGGACAGGGAGTCTTGGGCGGCAAAACCGATGGCCAGGGTTACCACACCAGCGCCGGCCAGCATGGCGATGGCGATTCTGTTCAGGGAGGGGATCAGGAGTATGATCATCAAGATGCCGATGGAATATATCGCGGCAACGATTAGCCTGCGGGTCAAGGCATGGGTGGTCTCATCAAACTCCTTGCCAAGCCGGCTGGATTCCATAATTTTAGGGATATGCTTCTCCAGCAGTTCATTGACCAACCTGGCGATAAGTAACGTTAAGATGATAATTATAGATATGGATATGATGGTCGAGATAATGTACCATATGTTCTCTGCCAGGGCGCTTCCAATATAACGTATATATACATATTTTATTATTGATATAATATCCTCTGCAGGACCTCGTCCGGTCAATTGGGAGGAGAACTCAGGAATATCTGCAAAGGGAAAGGCCATAAACCAGATTTCGACATCTGCAATACATAAAGGTTTGTGTCATCCAGGCTTCCGCCGGGTCGCAAGCTGCAACCTAAAAAATGGATGGAAATCCTTTCCGGCTGGATGCAGCTAATCGCATACAGCCGCTTCTGCCAGCGAGCGCAGCGGCACCACATAAGGCCGTCCCATAGCGTTCATGACCATGGCCTCTATGCCGTAGACCTGGCCGATATTGACCTCATTGAGAAGCGCCTTCGGCTCTCCTGCGGCATAGACCTTGCCGTCCTTGAGCATCACCAGTTTATCTGAAAAGCGGGAGGCCAAGTTGAGGTCATGGATGGCCATCACTGCGGAGATCTTCTTCTCCTTGACCAGGCTGCTCACCGTCTCCATCACCTCTAGCTGATGGAGCATATCCAGGTTGGATGTGGGCTCGTCCAGGAGCAGGACTGCCGGTTCCTGGGCCAGAGCACGGGCGATGAGCACCTTCTGTTTCTGGCCGCCAGAGAGCTGGGAGAAGTCACGCATGGCCAGGTCTTCCAGATGCAGCCTCTCCAAGACCTCAGCCACCTTATCCAGGTCTGAATCCTGTACCCTCCAGCCGATATGAGGCCTTCTGCCCATGAGGACGGTATCAAAGACGGTTGTGGCCAGGGGGGTGGAGCTGGATTGGGGCACATAGCCGATCTGCCTGGCTACCTCCTGCCGGCTCATCCTTTCTATCTCCTGGCCGTCCATGAGGATGCTGCCCTTGGGCTTGAGGATGCGGTCCATGCACTTTATAAGGGTGGTCTTTCCCGAGCCGTTTGGCCCCACCAGGCTCAAGATCTCTGAGCTCTTCACAATGATGTTTACTCCATCGAGTATCTTATGGCTGTTGTAGCCGAATACGAGGTTCTTGATCGTGATTTCCACCAAGGGGCTGCCTCCTTTGAATATCGGATATCTGAAGACGATGCGGCGCACATCTCAGATGAAACGCATCAGGATAATCTTCTGTGATCGATTTTGTTAATATCTATTTCCCAATTCATGCTATCTATTATGGATAAATAGCTGTTGGTGTATGGATGGAGTTTCGCAAAAACATCTCATTGTAAATGGATTTCATGATAGATGATTATGGTATCATATATCATTTATGCGCTGATCTCCGATAATCATGAACATAAGATGTTAGCGCGGCCGAATTCTAGTATCAGAAAATATTATTAATTATGAAAAAAATAATATTTATTGATAACGCCTCCTTGGTTGAAAATCGGGATGCTCACTTCTTAATTTTTAAAAAAATTGAGTTATAAATAATTAGACATCTGTCAATGATATGGTGTGACTATTCCATAGACAGTGGTGCCTGGTGGCACATTTATGATCTTCTGCACTCCCCTTTCGAAGAAAATATCCTTCGGGTAATTGTGCTCTCCATCGAAGACCCTGATGTTATGGATCATTCCGCCCACCACCTTGAACTTGAAGACACCATCCAGAAGATCGCCACCGGTTCCCTCTTTGCCAATGAGAACTCCGTCCACATAGACATCATAGCCCTTCAAGGTGGTCTGGATGGTCACCGGGGTATCTCCCGCAACAATTGCAGGCACGGCAGGCTTTGCCGCCACAGCAGCCGGGTATTGGGTGGTGCTGCTGGCAGAGGTAGTCTGCTGGGCTGTTCCGCTGTATGTCTGCATGACGCTTCCTGGGGCTCCGGCTCCAGGGGGCATCTGTACCGCCTGCGTAGGCTGTACGGTTTGTGTGGCCTGCACTCCAGAGGCTGCAGGATTGTTGGTGGATGGTGGCATATCAGCTGCCACTGTCGTCTGCTGGGCTGGAGGGGCCTGGCTGATCACATCGATGATGATGGCGTTGCTGGGCTGATTATTGAGCACAAAGAGGAGAATGTGCCTGCCCACCTCATCAGCCTTGAAGTTCAGGCTGTTGTATCCGGGGTAGAGGTCCAGACGCTTGCTGGTGATATTGAGGGAGTTGCTCTGAAGGATCCAATAGTAGTCCGCCTGGCCGCCCACGGGGGCAAAGGCGATGAACTGAATGCCGGATCCCGCAGGAACAATGGCATACTGGGACCAGTCAGCTCCTTTCTGAATCCAGAGCTCATTTCCTCTGCTGGCTGCCATCGCAGATTGGTACTGGGTATATGCGATCTCCTTGCCGCTGCCAAAGTATATCCGGGAAGGAACATTTTGAGTCACATCGATCTTCACCGGAGCGAAGGTCTTGGCCACAGGGACTGTGCTCTCCATATAGAACTCGGAAAAGAAGGTGGTGGCGGTGCTGACATCCTCGAACTCCGGGCCAAACCAGAAACCCTCCCCACCTTCGGCGCCGAATCCAAACAGGCTCTTGACGAATTCTTCATCGAAGCCAGTCTCGGAGACCTCCATGGACTGCGATATGGATACATCATATCCAGCTGCCACTCCCAATCCCATGACCAGGGCCAAGAGACATAAGCATAAGCAATTGAATCTCAACTATTGCACCTCAATAAAAACTGACTGGGCTTGTATCTATTTAGCCTTAAGTCTTGTATCAGGCTCATCTGAATATCATGGAAGAGAAAAAGAGTTATGGTTCCTCGCTATATCAAGTGGGTAGATTGAATTGCAATTTTCCAAGTCTAAGAT
>WOYM01000098.1 GCA_011620785.1 Methanothrix sp.
ACTCGACTTGCAGGTTAACGAGAGATGTAGGGAGTAAGTCATCGCTGATCAGGTTGTATAGCATACAAAACTCCTCACGCTCTAAATAGCTCCGCTTCATTGAAATAGTTTGTGGTCTTTTTAGCGAAAAATGACTAATTTAAGAAAATTTAAGGAAACTATAATTCAATTGATTGAGCAAATTTGACTGCAATCAATTATTCTTTACAGTGGACTCGATCAAATACTATTTAAGCCGATATTGAATTCAATTATACTTGAAAAAAGACAAAATAAATTAATCAGATGAGATCAATCAGAAATATATGAATGGGGTTACCGAATGAGAGCAATCGCTTTATTGACCATAATCGCTGTTATCCTTGTTCCAGCATTGGCAGCGGAGGAGATGATCGCCATCACCGACGAAGAGGGCAGGAATGTGACTGTGCCTTTCAATCCAAGCAGCATCATATGCCTCTCCCCAGGAGCGGCAGAGGTGATCTATGCTCTGGGAGAATCAGATCGGATAATTGCCGTTACCGACGACTGCGATATGCCCCCTGCACTGCTGGAAAAAGAGAGCATCGGGAAGTCCAGTCGAAATGCGGACCTGGAGAGGATAATCGAGCTGAATCCCGATCTGGTGATTGCCAAGACGGGAGGCCTCTTCCCTGAGGAGGACGAGCAAAAGCTGACAGACTATGGAATTCCTGTGCTCAGATACCGCCTTTTGCACATCAACGCCCTGATTCCGATGATCGAGGACCTGGGCCGGATCCTGGGTGAGGAGGAAGATGCTCGGGATATGGCCAATGACATCTCCGGATACTATGATTCCATCCTGGATCGAACGGGGACGATGCTCGATGAGGATCGACCTTCAGTCTATTTCATGTCCATGGGCCACTTTGATTGGACGGGCAACCGAGATTCGACGGGACATGTCAGGTTAGCAGAGGCAGGGGGCAGAAATATAGCAGCCGACCTGCAAACCAAGGTGCCTCATGTCGATATGGAATGGGTTATCGAGGAAGATCCAGAGGTGATAATCTACTCCATGACCTCTGAGCAGTACGATGGCACAACACCAACCATCGAAGAGATGGAGGCCAAGCGAATGGAGATAATCTCCCTGCCTGGTTTTGATAGCATCGATGCAGTCAAGACGGGACGGGTCTATATCACTGACATTAAGATGTCCAGCGGCCTGTCCGAGCTGGCTGCTATGCTCTATTATGCCAAGTGGCTGCATCCCGATCTATTCCAGGATATCGATCCGAGAGCTGTTCACGGAGAATTGCTGCAGAAATACTTAGACATGGATATCGAGGGCATATACCAGGTCTATCCCGATGCGCCAGTAAAATCGGAAGGGTGATCTATTCCAAAGCTCCTTCCTCCAATTTCAGAACAGATACAGAAATAATGGCACTCCCATGAAGGCGGTCATCGTATCCACCGGCAAAATGACCGGAGCAAGGCTACAGCGATAAATACGAAGGAGCTCATTAAACCCCTCACCACTCCAATCATCGCCTTTCCCATGAGCATGGAGGGCAGTCCGATTGGGGCCATGAGACATTCATCAAAGCTCTTGTAGTAGAGACGATCGACGTTGAGCCTCGTGCTTGCGCCGTTGAAGCTGGTGCTCATGGCGGTGAGAGCGATGATTCCCGGTATCACGAACTCGAGATAGCTTGTTCCATTGAGATTTATGCTTCGCCCCAGTCCCCAGCCAAATGCCACCAGATAAAGCAGTGGGCTCATCAAAGTGGTGATGAGGTATCTGGACCAGTGGCGCTTCAGGGTCACAAGGTCCGCCCAAAGTATGTTATAAGCATCCATATTAACTCTCCATGACCTTCTGACCGGTCAGTTCAACAAAGACATCCTCCAGGTTCGACTCTCGCATGGCCAGCTTATTAGTTCCCGGCAATCCCTGAACGAACTGGGCAGCGAGCGATCTATCGGGAAAATATCTATACTGCGTGCCGTTTCCATTAGTCTGCATCTCGACTGCTATCATTCCCAGCTTCTGGCGGAGACTCAAAGGAGACCCAATGGCAATCATCTTTCCTTTATGAAGGATGCCCACTCTTTCGCATAAGGCCTCAGCCTCCTCGATATAGTGGGTGGTTAAGAAGACCGTTGTACCATCTGAGTTCATTTTTCGAATGAGATCCCAGACCTTTCGACGGGTTTGTGCATCCAATCCCACCGTCGGCTCGTCCAGAAATAGCAGCTTCGGCCTGTGGATAAGAGCCCTGGCGATCATGGCTCTCCTCTTCATGCCACCTGAGACATCATCTATGAGATAGTCTGCGTGCTCGGACAGCTCCACATAATCGAGCAGTTCAGATATCCTTTTCGTTCTCTGTGCTTTGGGCAGATGATGAAGCCTTGCATGAAGCTCCAGGTTCTCGGCGATTGTCAGGTCTTTGTTCAGGCTCAAGTGCTGCTGAACTATGCCGAACTCCAGCTTTACCTTGGATAAGTCCCTGACCACATCAGAGCCGTCGATGAGCGCTCTCCCGGAGGTGGGCTTTGTAAGCGTGGTGAGAATTCGGATTGTAGTAGTCTTTCCGGCACCATTCGGCCCCAGAAATCCGAAGAGCTCTCCGGGATCAACCTGAAGGCTTTGGATATCAACTACCCTTTTTCCGGAGTACTCCTTAATTAGATTCGATATTTCTATCATCCCAATCACAACGCCCAAAAGATCAAGTGTTGGCCTCGAGGAGCAGCTTCTGCTCTCCATCCACAATGCTGTAAAGCGCCTCGGAGCTCAAGCCTGATATCGGATAATATTTTCCGCCGGTCATCTCTGCGATCTCCCGGCAGTAGCCGAGCCTCATCTCCATGAATGATGAATCCACCACCTCGGTATCTATGACAATGGTGTGGACTCCGAGCTGCTTTGTCCTTTCTGAGATCTCCATCTTGTCCCTTTTCTGGTAGGAGTCCATAAGCAAGGAGAGGACGGCTCCCTTGGCGCTCTCCATCCTCTGCATGGCACCCATTGAGCCACTGCCATCTACCACAAAGAGCGGAATGGCCGACGTCTTTCGCACCCGCTCCTTCTCTCGAATGTCCTCGCTCTTCACTTTAATGGCATTGGGTCCTGATCTGGCCTTTTGATATGGAGCTGCAGCACGAATGGTGGCATCGATGGCGATATCCTTTCCCTCTTTAGGCATCCTTTGTCTCAGGTACCTTCCGGAGTTTTGCAGTGCAAGGGTGTTTATCCTCCTGCCACTGGTTTTTCTGCGAAAAAACTTGTCCCTCTTTCGAGGCATATTGATCTGCCGCACATCTATTGGCGCTCCGATCTCGAAGATTTGCTCTTGCGGTGATGCTGCCTGAGCCTGATTAGAGTCCTCCTGTTGATCGGGGTTTTCGGGCTGTTGCTCCTGTTTTTTCTGCTGGGGAGGCTGCTTTGGCTGCTGCTCTTGTTGCTGTTGCTTTTGTTGCTGCTGGTCTTGCTGCTGCTTTTCCATGGACTTTTCCAGCTTATCTTTGTTAAGGATCGGCGGCTCAAAGGGCCTGCTCCTCATCCTGTGAGCCAGCGCCAGCTCCATGGCCTTCTTTACATCCTCCTGGTTCGCCTCCGTCCTTCCTTCAAAAGCAGCTATCGTCTTGGCCGTTCTGGAGATCACTATCTCTGCCCTGTGGGTCTTAACCCCCAGGTCGATGCAGGTAGAGGCTATGGTTCTCAGAAGATCATCGCTCATAGTCACCCTGCCAAGGATCTCCCTGGCAGCAGAGATCTTCCCCTTCAGATCATCCTGAAGAGCCTGCTGCTCTTTTGAGAAGCCCTCCGGGTCGGCATCAAACCGTTCCGCCGTCATGGCAATCAGCATTCTCTGATCTATATCCTCGATGCCGACAACATTTACCTGCAGCCCGAATCTGTCCAGCAGCTGCGGTCTTAGCTCTCCCTCCTCGGGATTCATGGTGCCTACAAGGATAAACTTAGACGGATGGGCAACGGACACGCCTTCGCGTTCCACGACGTTCACTCCCATGGCTGCTGAGTCCAGCAGCACGTCTGCCACATGATCGTCCAGAAGATTCACCTCGTCGATGTACAGTATACCCCTGTTGGCAGCAGCCAAAATTCCTGGCTCCAGGGCCCGGATTCCCTCTTTGATTGCCCTCTCTACATTCAACGATCCCACAACCCGATCCTCTGTTGCACCCAGGGGAAGGTCGATCACCGGGGTCTTGCGTGAAGCTTCCTTAATCTGGCCTCTCTGACTCCTATCAAAGCAAAGGTCGCACATATCCTCCGCATTTCTGGGATTGCAGTTGAAAGGGCAGTCCTCTGCCACTACAATATCCTCAAGGAGGTCAGCCAGGGCTCGCACAGCGGTTGATTTAGCGGTTCCTTTATCACCTTCAAAAACGGTAGTGGCCAGAGGAGTCGAGCTGGACTGAGGAACATACCCCAGGCGTTTGGCAAGATCTGTTCTGCTCACAGTATCGATATCTCTGCCGTCTATCAGAATGCTTCCTTTGGGCTTGAGTATCATATCTATGCACTTGATCAGGGTAGTCTTGCCCGAGCCGTTTGGGCCGACCAGCCCCAACACTTCTGAATCCTCGATCACCAGATTGAGGCCGTCCAGGATCATGGAGCCATTGTAGCCGAATGTCAGGCTCTTTATAGTGATATTTACCAAAACACCTTCCTCCTTTTCATGAAGAGATAAACGAAGAACGGGACTCCCAGGAATGACGTCATTATGCCCACAGGAAGTATTACCGGTGCGAGGATCGTCCTGGCAAGGGTGTCTGCACCCAAAAGAAGCAAAGCGCCCACCAGGGCTGAGCCCGGCAGAAGAAACCGGTGATCTCCTCCAATGACCATCCTGGTGATATGAGGAGCCACCAATCCCACAAAGCCGATGGTTCCAGTAAAGCAGATTATGCTGGCAGTTATGAGCGAGACCAGCACCATGCTGATAACGCGTGTCCTCTCGACGTTAACGCCCAGGCTCTTGGCAGTCTCGTCACCTGCCCCCATGGCATTGATGTCCCATGACTTGATGATCAGATAAGGTAGACAGACTGCCAGAATTGCTGAAATTATTCCGGCCTTTTCCCAGGAGGATTTGCCCAGGGAGCCCATCATCCAAAAAACGACCTCCTGCACATGTTCTGCATGTCCAACATACTGCAGAAACGATGTCATGGCACTGAACAGGTACATGATGGCGATTCCTGCCAGGATCAGAGTCTCAGGAGTTATGCCTTTGTACTTGGCAAGGCCGTAAACGGTGAAGGATGCGATCAATGTGAAGATGAAAGCATTGCCGATTACCAGGTACTCTCCTCCCACAAATCCGGCGCCGAGCACTATGGCCAGGGCTGCACCGAAGCCGGCTGCTGAAGATACGCCCAGGGTGAATTCGCTGGCCAGTGGATTCTTCAAGATGCCCTGCATGGCTGCGCCTGCGATCGCCAATCCCATGCCTGACAGTATGCCCATGAGGATCCGATCGAGGCGGAGGCCCCAGACGATGGTGTTTGCATATGACGTTGATTCAAAGTAGTCGGGAAGAAACCTGGCCATGATGGCAACATAGACCTCCTTAATGCTGAGACTTGCAGAACCGAGGGTGACGGCCATGCTCGCCAGCAATGCGGTCCCCAGCAGCAGTATCAGGAAGAAGAGCGCCCTCTTGCCCATATAGCTCTGGTATTCGCCCATCACCTCAGTCTTTGATAGAGACATAGGCCTCCAGAACGATGCCCAAGCAGATCAAAACCCAGAATTTGTTATCTATCATGCCATTCTTCCATAGTAAACAAAATTTGATTTAATACAAATTAGATTGTATTTAAGCGTTTCGGGAAATTTCGAAAACTTAACCGACTCGAAACCACAACTGCTTCTGTACATGATAATCAGGTTGATAGTAATCGTTGACAGCAGGGTTTACGCCGAATTATTAATGATTTGGGCGCATCGCTGCTGGTTACGCTGAACGGGATGCGGCTGCTGAAGAACGGCCACTGGCGGCAGATCCAAATATCTGTGCATGCATAAACTCCTTCGATGTCCTGATCGCCGGAATCGCCGAGGCGAACGAGGCTGAGGCACTGATCGCAATAAAGAGCAGAGGGTAAAATGGCGGAATACGGTGAATGGAACCGAAAGGGCGCGAGCCTCAGCGACGTGACGGCAAAGAAGGAGTATGGCGTGGACAGGGAGTTCATAATCAAGGGAATCAACGCAGGAAAGCTTGAGTTCCGCGAGGGAAGCATCTATGGAAATCCTTACATCAAGGTCTTGAGACGACAGCTCGAGGAGTACATCGCCGAAGAGCTAGGGAAAGAGTACCTGAACAAGGCCAAGAACAGGACCGAACTCCGAAAGATCAAGAAGGAGATCGCTGAGGTCGAGTGTAGGTTGGCCTCGCTTAAGCTGGAAAAGACCGCGCTTGAGAGATTGCTGGAAAAATAAGGAGAGATGAAGAGGGCCCTTCGCCAGTGGTGCCTAGATAAGGAGATTGTGCGCCCGGGCCTACCGGGCCGCCTACGAGCGCGAGCGCACGGTCATCGCGGAGAGAGTGCCCAGGATGGCCTCTGGAATCAGAGAGCCAGCAGGCCTGTGGCGGATTCATAACTTTCTGACCGAGAAGCGAAATGAGATGGACGAGAAGTATGACTGCAGCTACTCACTACTGCTCTGGGTCTTTAGCAGGCTGATGGTGGAGGGAGGGATCAGCGAGGATGATCTGAGGTGCCTCATAAATACCATCTTGACGGCGCATTCGATGGCCAAGTTCGATTCGGGAACACAATGTGCCAGGCAAGGCCCGCCGCAAAGCCAGCGATCCCGGCAGGTTCGGCATTCCTGAGGGTCCTGCACAGTTCTTCGTGCCCGAACCATTCGCTCGATCAGCCCCTTTGCGAAATCCTGCTCCTCGATATTGCCCAGCCGCAGCTCCGGACGGAGTATGGAGGGACAGACAAAGGCCTCGCCGCCGGGCATTACAGCAACGGACCGACACGCATCAAAGTAGCAGTGATGAAGCCTCTCACTTCCTTCTTCTACAGTATTGCGCATTCTCTCCAGTTCCCTGAATCGCACCAGGCTTCCCAGGGGCGCGAGTTATCCAAAGCATATCGGTTCCAAGTCGCTGGATATTCCCCTC